>NZ_JAQJCJ010000006.1:0-309273 GCF_030182485.1 Rhizobium atlanticum | reverse complement strand
TTTCACCCGAGAGACCATCGTCCCACCAGCTGTAGAACAGACCGGCGCGGAAGCCCGCGACGTCGAGGTAAGCGGAGTCGAGCTTGGCTTCCTGGTCGGTGGCATTGTCAGCATTGAACTGCATGACGATGACGCCGGTCAGCGGACCATATTCGGTGTCGCTCTTGGCGGTGAACTGAACCTGACCGCGGGTGACTGCATCCCAGTCAGAGTCGCCGCCGACGTCTTCGCCAACGTTAACCTGGAAACGGATGTAGCCTTCGATCTTGAGGCAGGTTTCGGTGCCCGGGATGTAGAAATAGCCGGTGCCGTAAGCGTCGCAGACGCGAACATATTCAACCGGTTCCGGCTCAGCAGCAACAATAGCGTCAGCAGCCTGAGCACCGGAAACTACTGCGAGAGCAGCAGCGGAGCCGAGAAGAAGGCTCTTGATGTTCATAAATGACCTCCAATTCAAAGTTTCGATCGGGTTTGGGATCTTTCGCTGAGCAGCGTTCCCTGCCCCATCCCCGTGTTTTAAGAAGTGGACGATCCGTCGCCCTTGCTTCCGAGGGTGAAAATACAAGACGGCGGCCGTCACGCAATCACCAACTTACTCGAATGGGTGGTTTGCGGGAGCCTTCCCGACATTCTGTTGCCCAAAGGACACAAGTCGGGCAACCGGCCCCGATTTCCTTTATGCTTTGTTAAGAAAAGCCTGACTTTGCCGCCGCTTAGCCGAAGTCGACAAAGAGCTAGACATGCGTCCTCCGACGCATTTGCGACACGTTTTTGACAAGTTCGGGCTATTGCGGAAGAGATGGCAGTTCCGAAAGCGTAACCGGACGTTCACCGATCCGCTCTCGCTGCCGCCTGAGGGCGGAAGCGCGGGACGTGATTCCCGCCAGCGATTCTCTCTCTTCGAAGCGATTCTCCCTTGCCGCGACTGGCAGGGATAGCCGATTAAGCGGCCGTGATTCGCCGACGGAAGTTCAGACCAGAGACGCGGTGGAAATCAAAGTGGCGGAGAAGATGGGATTCGAACCCACGATACGCTTTTGACGTATACTCCCTTAGCAGGGGAGCGCCTTCGACCACTCGGCCACCTCTCCGGTGCGGCCTAACTAGGGTGAGCGGTCTTTGAATGCAAGGGTTTTTTCAGTTTTCACCAGAAGAAATGCAGGGGCCGGCGTTTCGGCTTTTGACGGACAGACGAGAACAATCGCTCGTCTGCGCCCTTCCCTGGAAAGCTCGGCCGATCGTCCTTCAACCTCACGCGCCTGGCGGCGCGCGCTTGCGGACTCAGCTCAAGAGGCTCTTGAGATCGGCCGAGGGGTCGGCGAGGATCGCTCGATCGGGATTGGTGCCAGATTCCAGCAGCTTCTTGCCGGTCACATAAGCCTTTGCGTCATTGATCGCATCGACCGCGATCAGCCGGCCTTCCCTGAAGTACCAGACCGAATGAGCCCCTTCGCGGGCGCCCGGACGCAAAAGCGTGTCGTCATAACCGAGATTGAAACCGGCGATCTGGAGTTTGACGTCGTACTGGTCGGACCAGAACCAAGGCTTCGGCTCATAAGGCTCGTCGCCGCCGGCGATGATAGCTGCCGCAGCTTCAGCCTGGTCGACAGCGTTCTGCACCGATTCGAGCCTGATGCGCCCACCCTGCCATGGAAGTGCTGCGCAATCGCCGGCCGCAAAAATCGCCGGATCGGAGGTGCGGGCGAATTCATCGACGATGATGCCGTTGGCGACTTCGAGGCCGGATTCCTTGGCAAGCTGGTCGTTGGGCACGACGCCGATTCCGACGACGACGAAATCGACGTCGATGACCGAGTCGTCGGAAAGGGCGGCGCCGGAAACCCGGCCATCCTTGCCGATCAAATGTTTCAGGCCGGTCTTCTCGCGGATCACCACGTCGTGGCTCTCGTGAATGGCGCGCATGAGGTCGGCCGTTTCCTTCGCCGCGACACGCTGCAGGATGCGATCGGCCATTTCGATGACCGTGACCTCGAGGCCGCGATGGCGGGCTACTGCCGCAGCCTCGAGGCCGATGTAACCGCCGCCGATGATGAGGACGCGCCGGCCGGGGCGCATTTCATCGGCCAGCAGATCGGCATCGCGCTTGTCGCGGGCGACATAAACGCCTTCGAGATCGCCGCCGATTGCCGCCGGCAGCCGGCGCGGCGTCGAGCCGGTGGCGAGCACCAGCGTGCCGTAGTCGAGAACGGAGCCGTCCTGCAGCAGAACTCGCTTGCTGTCCCGCTCGATCTGCTCGGCCCAGGTCGAAAGGCGAAGATCGACGTCGTTGTCGGCATACCAGTGTTCCGGGCGGAACAGCAGGCGGTCGAAGCTCATTTCGCCGAGCAGATATTTCTTCGAAAGCGGCGGGCGCTGATAGGGGGCTACATCCTCAGCGCCGATGAGGGTGATCGGGCGCGTATCCTTCAAAGCACGAAGTTTGGCCGCCAAGGCGAAACCCGCCTGTCCCGCGCCGATGATCACCACTCTATCCGTCACGATCTCACTCCTGAAACTAGGCTCGACACTTACGCCAAGGCCTATCCCCTGCCCCATGCGCCGTCAACGGAAAGCGGCTTCTTACATTCAGCCGATTTCGATCCAGCGACGCTCGTGGAAGGACTGTGCCATGGCATGCACCGACTTTTCTATCCTGAGACCGTCTTTAAATGTCACGATCGACGACGGCTCGCCCGATATGGCCCGGATCAGCTCGCGGCACTCGATGATCTTCAGATCGTTGAAGCCGAGGCCATGGCCAGGAGCCGGGATGAAGCGATCATAGGGCCGATGGGCAGGCGCCGCCAGTATCTTGCGGAAGCCCTGCTCCGAACCGGGCCCTTCTGCCTCATAGAGTTCGAACTCGTTCATGCGCTCCTGGTCGTAGAGGATCGAGCCTTTCGAGCCGTAAATCTGCAGGGCGATCCGCCCCTTGCGACCCCAGGCGGCGCGATTCGCCATCAACACCGCGGAGATGCCGCCGCCGAGCCGCATCAGCACGTTGGCGACATCGTGATTTTCGACGGCACGGCGGCCACCCTGGTTGAGCGGACGGTCGGCGTAGGGCTTCACCATGTCTGTTATGACGGCCTCGACATGCCCGAAAAGATACCAGAGCAACGACAGCGGGTGCACGGCGAAATCGTCAAGCGCACCATAGCCGGCGGAAAGCTCGCTCTTCCAATAAAAGAAGACGTCGGGATCGGCCATGAAATCCTCGTCCATTTCGACTCGGACATGATTGACCGTACCGATGGCACCGTCGCCGACAAGCTTCCTGATCTGCCTCATGACGGGATTTTGAATGTAATTATAGCCGAGAACGGCGACCTTGCCGGAACGCTCCGCCGTCGCCAGCATGCGCTCGGCATCGGCATAGGCGGGCGCCATCGGCTTCTCACACCAGACATGCTTGCCGGCATCCAGGGCTGCAATCGCCATCTCGGCATGGAACTGATTGGGCGTGGTGACGGAAACGACGTCGACCTCGGGGTCGGCGATCAGCGCCCGCCAGTCGGCCGTTGCCTTCTCGAAGCCGAACTCGCCGGCACGAGCCTCGGCAAGCGCGGCATTGGCTTCAGCTAGGTGCACGAGCCGCGGACGCTCGACATCGCCGAACACGGTCTTCACCGCATTCCACGCCAGCGCATGGCATTTTCCCATATAACCCGTGCCGATCAAACCGATGCCAAGTGGTTTCATTTCCGTCTCCTCCAGAAGTGCGCGCGGATTTTTGGAATATTTGGATCATTTTGACAAGAGACTGTTGGCAGGCATACGGCCTTCATTCGCCCGGTGCGATTGTACAAAACCCTTCAATTACAGGCGATTAAAAACAATTAGGCGCGCCGTTCGAAATCGTCTATGCTCGGCGATATGGAATGTTTGTTTCATCCCGTGAGCCGCAAGCATGGATAATGATCCCCAAAGGCACGCGCGCGTGCCGCGCGATTTCGAAAGCCTGCGCAGCACCATCATCGAGCGCAAGGCGAACATGCCGAAGCGGCTGGCGCAAGTCGCCGCGTTCGCGCTCGGCAATCCCGATGAAATTGCCTTCGGCACGACGGCGAGTATCGCGGCCGCCTCCGAGGTCCAGCCGTCGACGCTGGTACGCCTGGCGCATCATCTGGGTTACGAAGGCTTTTCCGATCTGCAGAGCATCTTCCGAGAAAGGCTGCGCGACCGGACGCTGAGCTATGAAGAGCGGCTTGTCACGCTGGAGCAGTCGAACGGCGACGATGATGACGCCAACCTGCTTTCCGGATTCATCGCCGCGGCGAGCCAGTCGGTCAACCGGCTGGCCGCGACCGTTCAAAGCGACACGTTCACGAAGGCGGTGGATATCCTGGCCGCCGCCGAAACCATCTATCTTATCGCCAAGCGGCGCTCCTATCCGCTGACAGCGCATATGACCTATGCATTTTCCAAGCTCAACATCCGCCACCAGATCGTCGCTTCGCCGAACGGAGTCGATCCTGAAATGGTGCAGTTCGCATCGCCGAGGGATGCGGCGATCGCTGCGAGCTTCTCGCCCTATGCGGCCGACAGCCTCAGCCAGAGCCAGGAGCTTGCCGATCGCGGCGTCCCGGTCATTGCAATCACCGATTCGGCCTTCTCGCCACTTGCCGCCTGCGCCACACATTGGTTCGAGGTGGCGGAAGCGGATTTCGCTGGCTTCCGCTCGCTTTCAGCCTCGATGGCGCTCACCATGGCGCTGCCGGTTGCGATCGCCGAGCGGCGTCGCAAGCGTCAACATCACAAAGCTGGAAAAGAGAAAATGGAATAAACATTCCGAATTGACAAAATATCGGAACCAATGTTTCATTATTGACATTCGCAGGCATTGGAAGCCGCGCAAAATCTAGCGGGAGGACATCATGGTACAAACCAATCCGGGTTCACAGCCGGAGCCGGCGCTTGATGTAATCACCATCGGCCGTTCCTCGGTCGATCTTTACGGGCAGCAGATCGGTTCGCGACTGGAGGATATCGCCTCCTTCGCCAAATCCGTAGGCGGCTGCCCGTCCAATATCGCCATCGGCACGGCGCGGCTCGGCCTCAAGTCCGGGCTCATCACCCGCGTTGGCGACGAGCAGATGGGACGCTTCATCCGCGAGCAGGCGGCGCGCGAGGGCGTGGCGACCGATGGCATCGTCACCGACAAGGAACGGCTGACGGCGCTGGTGCTGCTGGCGGTCGAGGCCGAGGGCGTGTCGCCGATGATCTTTTATCGCTCCGACTGCGCCGACATGGCTCTCGAGGAAGGCGATATCGACGAAAACTTCATCATATCGTCGCGCGCCGTTCTCGTTTCCGGCACGCATTTTTCGCGGCCCAACACCGAAGCCGCGCAGCGCAAGGCAATCCGCATCGCTAAGGAGAACGGCCGGAAGGTAATCTTCGACATCGACTACCGGCCGAACCTCTGGGGCCTTGCCGGCCATGCGGAAGGCTTCGAACGCTATGTGAAATCCGACCGCGTCTCCTCGAAGATGAAGGAAACGCTGCCCGATTGCGATCTCATTGTCGGCACTGAAGAGGAAATCCTCATCGCATCAGGCGCAGATGACGTGCTCGGCGCGCTGAAGGAGATCCGCCGCCTGACGCCGGCGACGATCGTGCTCAAGCGCGGCGCAATGGGCTGCATCGTCTATGACGGGCCGATCGCCGACGATCTCGAAGCCGGTATCGTCGGCCAGGGCTTCCCCATCGAAGTCTTCAACGTGCTCGGCGCCGGCGACGCCTTCATGTCCGGGTTCCTGCGCGGCTTCCTGCGCGACGAGCCGCTGCAGACCTGCGCCACCTGGGCCAATGCCTGCGGGGCCTTCGCGGTCTCTCGCCTGCTCTGCTCGCCGGAATATCCGACCTGGGCGGAACTCGACTTCTTCCTGAAGACCGGCAGCAAACATCGGGTGCTGCGCAAGGACGAGGCGATCAATCATATTCACTGGGCATCCACCCGCCGCGGCGAAATCCCGCTTCTGATGGCGCTGGCGATCGACCACCGCTCGCAGCTCGTCAGCGTCGCCGACGAGCTCGGCGTCGACCACAAGAAGATCGTCGCCTTCAAGCGACTGGCGGTCGAGGCGGCAGCACGCGTTTCGAACGGCCGCGACGGCTACGGCATGCTGATCGACGAGCGATTCGGCCGCGACGCCTTCTTCGATGCGGCGACGAAGAATTTCTCCTGGATCGGCCGGCCTGTCGAACTGCCGGGCTCGAAGCCGCTGCGCTTCGAATTCAGCCAGGATATCGGCTCGCAGCTTGTCGAATGGCCGCTCGGCCATTGCATCAAGTGCCTGTGCTTCTATCATCCCGATGATCCCGCCGACCTGAAGACGGAGCAGCAGGAGAAGCTGCGCACGCTGTTCGAGGCCGCACGCAAGGTCGGACGCGAACTTCTGGTGGAAATCATCGCCGGCAAGAACGGGTCGCTCACCGACGATACGATCGCCACCGCGCTGGAGGAACTCTACGCGCTCGGCATCAAGCCTGACTGGTGGAAGCTGGAGCCACAGGCTTCCGGCGAAGCCTGGAAGAAGATCGATGCCGTGATTGCCAAAAATGATCCATGGTGCCGTGGTATCGTGCTTCTCGGGCTCGAAGCGCCCGCAGAGGAACTGATCTCCTGTTTCGAGGCAACGCTGGCGGCTCCCTCGGTGAAGGGCTTCGCCGTCGGCCGGACAATCTTTGCCGATCCGGCGCGCGCCTGGCTCTCCGGCGAGATAAGCGACGAGGCGGCAATCGCCGACATGGCCGGCCGCTTCCGGCAATTGACAGAGGCCTGGCTTAAGACGCGTGGGCTTCACTGAGAATTAGACCCCTCCCCAGCCCCTCCCCACAAGGTGGAGGGGCTTAAGTTGAGGCATCGCTTCACACCACAAACGAGCTCTGGTGCGGACGCAAGGTTGCGGTGAAATGCGGCGAGCCCAACGAGTTAGCTCCTCCCCTTTTTGGGGAGAGGTTGGGGAGGGGAAACCAACTAGAACGAAGATTGCGGGAGGCCCCGATGGGCAAGACGATACGGTTGACGATGGCGCAGGCCGTCGCGCATTTCCTGAAAGTACAGATGACTGTTGTCGACGGCAAAAAGGTGCCGATCTTCGGCGGCGTCTGGGCGATCTTCGGCCACGGCAACGTCGCCGGCATCGGCGAGGCGCTTTATCAGGTGCGCGGGGAATTGACGACCTACCGCGCCCACAACGAGCAGGGCATGGCGCATGCCGCGATCGCCTATGCCAAGGCAAACTTCCGCACGCGCTTCATGGCCTGCACGACATCGATCGGCCCCGGCGCACTGAACATGGTGACGGCCGCGGGTGTCGCGCATGTCAACCGCATTCCCGTTCTCTTCCTGCCCGGCGACGTCTTCGCCAACCGCGCGCCGGATCCGGTGCTGCAGCAGATCGAGGATTTCGGCGACGGCACCGTATCAGCCAATGATGCATTCCGCCCGGTTTCGCGCTACTTCGATCGGATCACCCGGCCGGAGCAGATCATCACGGCGCTGAAGCGCGCCATGCAGGTGCTGACCGATCCGCTCGATTGCGGGCCGGTGACATTGTCGCTCTGCCAGGATGTTCAGGCCGAGGCCTTCGATTATCCGGAAAGCCTGTTTCAGGAAAAGGTCTGGACGACCCGCAGGCCGCAGCCGGATGCGGACGAACTGGCGAATGCCATCGCGCTGATCAAGGCATCTGAGAAGCCGGTGATCGTTGCCGGCGGCGGCGTGCTCTATTCGCAGGCGACGAAGGAACTCGCCGCCTTTGCCGAAGCTCACGCCATCCCCGTCGTTGTCACTCAGGCCGGCAAGTCGTCGATCAACGAGACCCATCCGCTGGCACTCGGCTCGGTCGGCGTCACCGGCACCTCGGCGGCGAACGCAATCGCCGAAGAGACAGATCTCGTCATCGCCGTCGGCACGCGCTGCCAGGATTTCACGACCGGTTCCTGGGCGCTCTTCAAGAATGACAGCCTGAAGATGGTCGGCCTCAACATCGCCGCCTATGACGCGGTGAAGCACGACAGCCACCCTGTGGTGGCCGATGCGCGCGAAGGGCTGAAGGCGCTTTCGGCAGGCCTTTCCGGCTGGAAGGCGCCGGCTGCACTTACCGAGAAGGCAACGGCGGAAAAGAAGGTCTGGATGGAGGCTGCCACCAAGGCGATGGCGGCGACGAACACCATCCTGCCTTCCGATGCGCAGGTGATCGGCGCGGTAGCGCGCACGCTCGGCGGCGAGTACACGACGGTGCTCTGCGCCGCGGGCGGTCTGCCCGGGGAACTGCACAAGCTCTGGCCGGCGACGGCGCCGGGCAGCTATCATATGGAGTACGGCTTCTCCTGCATGGGTTACGAGATCGCCGGCGGGCTCGGCGCCAAGATGGCGCGCCCCGAACGGGATGTCGTCGTCATGGTCGGCGACGGTTCCTACATGATGATGAATTCCGAGATTGCGACCTCGGTCATGGTTGGGGTCAAACTCAACATCGTCGTGCTCGACAATCGCGGCTATGGCTGCATCAACCGGTTGCAGATGGGAACCGGCGGCGCCAACTTCAACAATCTGCTCAAGGACTCCCATCACGAGGTGATGCCTGAGATCGATTTTCGCGCGCATGCCGAAAGTATGGGCGCCATCGCTGTCAAGGTTAGTTCCATCGCCGAACTCGAGCAGGCGATCGTCGATTCTAGGAAGAACGATCGTACATCCGTCTTCGTCATCGACACCGATCCCTTGATCACCACTGAGGCCGGCGGCCATTGGTGGGATGTCGCGGTGCCGGAGGTCAGCCCGCGCGAAGAAGTCAACCAGGCGCGCAAGGATTATGTCGAAGCCCGCGGCTCCCAGCGCATCGGCTGAACAGGTTAACCCGTTTTCCCGGAGGAGCCGACCCGCTCCTCCGCAATGTCTTTAAGGAGAATATTGATGAAGGCTAAACTCGGCATGTCGCCCATCGCATGGTGGAACGACGACCTTCCTGAGCTTAGTGACGATGTGTCGCTCGAAGAATGCCTGCGGCAATCGCGCAGTGCCGGTTTCACCGGCATGGAGCAAGGCCGCCGTTTCCCCAGTAACCCGGAAGAGATGCTGCCGATCCTGCGCGCCGCCGACGTGACGCTGTGCGGCGGCTGGTTCTCCGGCACGCTTGTCAATGAGGAGCTCTCGGCCAACAAGGACCGCATTGCGCCGATGATCGAGCTGTTCAAGGCGGTCAACGCGCCCTGCATCGTCTATGGCGAAGTTGGTCGCTCCATTCAGGGCGACCGCTCCAAGCCGCTCGCGACCAAGCCGCGCCTTTCCGACGACGAGATGAAGGCCTATGCGCGCCGCGTCACGGAATTCGGCGAATGGTGCGCTGAAAAGGGCATGCCGCTCTCCTATCACCATCACATGGCCGCCGTCGTCGAAACCGAACCGGAACTCGACGCCTTCATGCGCTCTTCGGGCGAAGGTATTCCGCTGTTGCTCGACGCCGGGCATCTGGCCTTTGCCGGCGGCGATGTGCTGCGCGCCATCGACAATCACCACGCCCGCATCAACCACGTCCACGTCAAGGACATTCGTCAATCCGTCGTGGATGGGCTCGACCGCAGCCGGCAGTCTTTCCTCGACGCCGTGGCGCTTGGCGCCTTCACAGTGCCGGGCGACGGCTCGCTCGATTTCGGCGCCATCGTCCAACGTTTCGCCGACCATGGCTATGAAGGCTGGTTCGTCGTCGAGGCCGAACAGGATCCGCGCAAGGCGCCGCCGCAGAAGATGGCCGAGATCGGCCATGCCGAACTGATGCGCGTCATGACCGCGGCTGGTTATACTGTGGAAACGGAAGGCTTTCCGAAGGGGTAACGGGACGAAAGACCCCTCTCACAAGAGAGACGAATTGACCGGACCGCTGGAGCAAGCGGCCCCCTCATCCGCCCTTCGGGCACCTTCTCCCTAAGGGGAGAAGCGAAAAGCGACGGTGCGGCATATCCCTTCTCCCCTCGGGGAGAAGGTGGCGGCAGCCGGATGAGGGGGCTGCGCCCACCAACATACGAGGAGAAACACCAATGCCAAACCTCAAGGTGAAACCATCCGGCACACATGGCCGCGTCACGCATGTCACCCCGGAAAATGCCGGCTGGACCTATGTCGGCTTTGATCTGCACCGCGTCAAGCCGGGCGAGACGGTATCGGGAGAGACCGGCGATCGGGAAGTCTGCCTGGTCTGGGTGACAGGCAAAGGCAAGGCGTCGGCCGGCGCGAAGGATTTCGGGACGCTGGGCGAGCGGATGAATCCCTTCGACGGGGCGCCGTATGCGCTTTATATCCCGATGGGCTCGACGTGGTCGGTCACGGCGGAGACCGATCTGGAACTGGCTGTCTGCTCGGCGCCCGGCGGCGGCGGCTATGAGGCAAAGGCGATCCCGCCCGGCACTCATCCGCAGGTGACGCGCGGCAAGGGCACGAATGTGCGCTACGTCAACAACATCATGCCTGAGGACGATAATTCGGCGCATTCGCTGCTCGTCGTCGAGGTGATCACGCCAGGTGGCCATACCTCCTCCTATCCGCCGCACAAGCACGATCAGGACGACCTCCCGAACGAGAGCTTCCTGGAGGAGACTTACTACCACCGCCTCAACCCGCCGCAGGGTTTCGGTTTCCAGCGCGTCTACACCGACGACCGCTCGCTCGACGAGGCGATGGCGATCGAGGACGGCGACGTGACGCTGGTGCCGAAGGGCTATCATCCCTGCGCCGCAACGCATGGCTATGATCTTTATTATCTCAACGTCATGGCCGGGCCGAAGCGGATCTGGAAGTTCCACAATGCCGCCGAGCACGAATGGCTGCTGAAGGCATGAAGGCCGCGCTCGATCGCTAAATAATCTGACAGCGCCAAATTGTCGGTGATGGTTCATTGCCTCCATCCAATGAGGATGGAGGATCATCATGCACAACTCGCATTTCACGATACCGGCCAGCAATATCCGCCCTTCGCGGCGGCCCGGCCCTCTTTCTGCAGCCGCCACAGCAGTCCGCTGGCTGGGGCGCAAGATCAGCGAACGGCGCAACTACAATGCGCTGATGGAACTTTCCGACGATCAGTTGAAGGATGTCGGCCTCTCCCGGGGGCAGACAGAAAGCGACGTGCACGTTTACTGCCGCTACTGAAACATCAGATTCACTGTGGTACTGTGCCCCAGCGCAGCCTTGTCGGGCTGCCCTGCCTGAACCGGACGATACAATGTCGCAGTTTTCAACAGCTCTGCTCCTGAAAACCAAGACCGTCACTATTCGTGACGTCGTCTGCAATGGCGAGTGCCGCCACAAGAGCGACGAGGAATGTGCTCACAAAACAAGCCTCGTCTATCCCTATCGCGGCGCCTTTATGCGCCATGTCGGCCGCACGGATACGGTGGCTGAAGCCAATCAGGTGCTGTTCTTCAATGCCGGTCAGGGCTATCGGATCAGCCATCCGATCGCGGGCGGCGACGGCTGCATCGACCTGTCGATCGACGAATCCATGCTGGAAGAGCTGGCGCCGAAGGAGCAGGCCCAGCCCGGCCCGGCCTTTTCCTTCCGCCGCCAGCGCCGGCGGATCGACCCTCGCGCGCAGGCGCTGGTCGCCCTGCTGCGCCACGGTCTCAGGCGCAACGTCGCCGAAACGCTCGAGGCGGAAACGCTGGCCCTGACGCTGGTTCGTCGCTCGCTCGGCGAGCGCACCTCGCATGCGGCCGGCGCCAGCCTCGGCCGGCAGAAACTCGTCGACCGGGCAAAGCTGGTGCTTTCCTCCGATCTCGCGCGACGCTGGACGCTCGCGGAAGTCGCCTCGGAAGTCGGCGTTTCCTCTGTTTACCTCACCCAGGTCTTCCAGCAGGTCGAGGCCACGCCGCTCTATCGCTATCAGCTGAGGCTGCGGCTTGCCCGGGCGCTCGATTTGCTCGGCCAGTATGAGGATCTGACCGCGCTCGGCCTCGATCTCGGCTTTTCCAGCCACAGTCATTTCAGCGCTTCCTTCAAACAGGCCTTCGGTCAGACTCCGGCCGAATTCCAGCGCTCGGCGCAACTGCGACGCCGACCTTAGAGCCTTTCCGAGTTGATAATCGCTAAAGTTTTCGACAGCGATAACGCGGTCTTCGATGCTCTTATGATGCTGTCCCGATCCGGGGACGATCAATGGAGGATTACCCGATGAAGAAGACCACATGCGCTGCCTGCGACTGCGAACTCGGCGCCGAGACCATCACCGTCAAGCTCGGCGGCAAGACCGTCGAAGTCTGCTGCCGGGAATGCGCCGAGGCACTGAACGAGGCGGAGGCTTCGACATCGGCCGCGCAGAGCGGCAAGGAATAGAAGCCAATCGACGGAAGCCGCACAGGAAGGCGCGGCTTCCGTCTCTCAGGCGGGCAGAAGCCCGTATCGCCAGCCGCGGCGCCTGGCATTCTCAGACAGCACCAGCAAGGCAAGCACCACCATGCCTGCCTCGGCAAAAACAGGCACCATCCAGATTCCCTGCTCGCCGAAGACGAAAGGCAGCAGGAAGGTGAGAGGCAGGGTGAGAAGATAGGGCCGCGACAGACCGAAGATCGCCGCGCGCGGCGCATCGCCGATCGACTGGAAATAGGACGACAGGATCAGCATCTGCCCGAAGAGAAAATAGGCGCCGATCGTCCAAGGCAGAATTCGTCTGACCTCGGCGATAATGGCGGGATCGCCAACAAAGACGGCGCCGATGCGGCCAGCCAGCAATTCCACCGTGATCTCCACCAAGCTGCAATAGACGAGCGCCGAGAGCATGGCGATCTGCAGGTTGCGGCCGACGCGCAACCCAAGGCCGGCTCCGTGATTGTTGCCGGCGATCGTCTGTAGGGCGATGCTGAGACCAAGCAGCGGCAGATAGGCGAAGGTCAGGATACGGGTGATGAGGCCGTAGGCGGCAATGGTGGCGGTATGATCACGCGTGCTCCAGAGCGAGACGTTGACCAGAATCGGGGCCGAGGCAAGCGATATGCCGATGAAACCTAGGCTCATGGGAGCGCCCAAGGCGACAATGCCGCGCCATTCGACAAGGGCGAATGCGGGAGAAGGCCTGAGCGTCGCCGGCCGGCGCCAGCGATAGACGAGCACGGCGGCGAGACAGACGAATTGCGAAGCGATGGAGCCTGCGGCCGAACCGAGCACGCCCCAATGCATCACCGCCATGAACAGCCAGTTGGCGAGGATGTTGAGCAGCGAGGCCGAGAGCGTGACCGCCGTCATGAAACCGATCCTGCCTTCACAGCGCAGCCCGTCGAGATGCAGCGACAGGAAAAAACTCACCGGCGTCGCGGCGATCATCGCGCCCATGAAAAGCATGGCGCCGTCGGCCACGGCGGTGTTCTCGGCGGCGCCGGCATCGATGATCCGCTCGCCGAGGGTCCAGTAGATCACGATGAGGATCACGACGACGGCGAGCGCCAGCGTATGGGCGCTGGAAAATACCCGGCGCGCGCCCTGGCGATCGCCGGCACCGAGCCGGCGGGCGAGGATGCTTCCCATGCCGTTCGAGACGAGCGATTGCAGGGCGACCAGCAGCATCAACCCCGGGAAGATCAGGCTGACGGCTGAGAGCGCGTCGGGGCCGACATAGGCGCCCAGGAAATAGGCGTCGACGACAGCAAAGAGGCCGTTGACGGTAGTGATCGCGACGATCGGCGCCGCAGTCCTGATGAATACGCCCGGCAGCCAGCCGGTGAGGAAGTCATTGCCTTTGGAAGGATCGGTCATGGAGAAATCCGTGTGATATCGGGCGACATCCGCTGCGCTTGAACAAGCCATGCGGGCAGCCAGGAAAGGATGAGGAGCAAATCAGAGATCGAGCACCAGATGAGGCACGCCGTTCGAGGTCTTCCTGGGGGAGACGCCGTCGGCATCGATCTGTGCACTCACGCGCCGCCGAAAGGCTGAAAAACTCTCGAAGGTGACCACGTCAACCGCTTCGTCGAAATGGATGGTGATCCGGTAGAGGCCGCCCGGCAGAGCCGAAAGCGAGAGGATTTCGCCAGTGAACGGCTGATTGAGATAGCGGCCGCGAATATGGGCGCCGACGAAGAGCGGCGTCTTCGCAGCCGCATTGGGTTTTGCCGCCAGAGCCGCCAGCGTGTTCCAGTCACGCGCGCCGTGCTGGCGGGCGATCATTTCCAAGGCCGCACTGTGGGTCAGCGCGCTGCCGCGATCGTTCATCGCCTGGCGCAGGCGCTTGGCCTGGGCCTTCAGTTCTTCAATGCCGGGATAGGTCGTCATGGAGTGAGCCTTCGCAAGGCATGCTCTTCGACTGTCAATGGGAGCTCGCATTGCCGTCAGTCAGCATGCACAAGGGGCCGTGACCATGATCGCGAGGGCTTCACCATGGATTTTCATCCGCGAGCGGCCGGTGCCTCGAACCGGGGCTTTGTATGCGCGATCGCTGTCGGCATGTCAAGAATGGCGCGGCTGCCCGCCGAATTGCGCGAATTTGGAGCAGATCTGGACGGAATCGGTGCGATTTTCAGCCGATCTCGGCAAAAACCTTCAAACTTAACGACAATCTTCAGCAATCGTCAGCACTCTTGCATTATTCTCTGCTTACGATGAGCGGAGGCTAAAAGGGCCTTTCAGATGCACCTCGACACAGAACACCCCAAGCCGGAACGTGCTTACCGGGAATTCAATCTCGACAGGCCGGGCAATATCATCTTCGTCGGCCACCACCTCAGCACCGGGACGCAGGTACGCTGCCTGATCCGCACGATCACACTTGCCGGCGCCGTGCTCGAAGTCAGTCCGAGCCTGGAGATGCCGAGTCATTTCTTTCTCGAAATACTCGGCATCCATGACGAAATCGGCGCCACCTTGGTCAAGCGCGAAAACGAACTGGTGACGATCAGCTTCAACATGCTGCTCAATCCGGAATTCCTGCACCACGTGCTGCGACTGAGCTTCGAAAACTGAGGCGTCTTCCAATCACCGCCCGGTCCCGGCGCGGCCTCCTCGTCTCGCCTCTTGTTGCCGAGAGATGCGCGATGATCGCTATGATCCAGAGAAGTCCGCGCCATTCCGGGCCATCGAGCGGATCGGCCATGGGATCGCGGCGCATCCGGCAATTGCGGGACGCGACCTCGTTGAAGAGAACTACCCAGTTGAGAAGCATTGCCTATCCTCCATCTATTGCTGAAGTAGTTGAGCTAAGCCTTCACGCCCCCGTTATGTAGAGGCATGGAGGAAAGGGGGTTTTCATCCATGAAAGAGGCGAGCTGGGACGACCTGCAGCTTTTCTTCCATGTCGCGACCGGCGGCGGTCTATCGGCGGCGGCGGCGCGGACGGGGCTCAGTGCGCCGACGATCGGCCGGCGTATGCTGGCGCTCGAACGGGTGACCGGCCGGTCGCTGTTCAACCGCGGTCCCACAGGCTACCTGCTTGCCAAGGACGGCCAGGAGCTGCTCGATCGCGTCCGGCTGATGCAGGATGCGGCGCGGGCGATTTCCGACTGGCGCGGTGAAGTGCTGACGCTGCCGATTGTGTCGACGGTCGTCGACAGCTGGACGTCGCGCTTTATCGCCGACCACCTGGCCAGCGTCTGGACGCCGAAAGACTGTTTTCGCATGTGTTACAAGACTTGTGACGCGAGTGTCGATTTCACCTATCGCGAGGCGCATATCGCCATTCGGCACAGCCGGCCGGACGGCGGCAACGTCGCGATCCGCCGTTCAGTCAAGGTGGCGCATGCGGTTTATCAGGCGGCCGATTACGACGAGACCAATTGCAACTGGATCTCACTCGGAACGGACATCGCCATCACACCGGCGGACAAGTGGACTTTCGAACAGCCGGATTATTGGATCACCAGCTGGACGAACACGCCGCATATGCTCTTTTACCTGATCCGAGGCGGCGCCGGCCGCGGCGTGCTGCCCTGTTTCATCGGCGACCAGGATCGCAAACTCGTCCGCGCCGGGCCTGTCATCGATGAATTGACCTACGAGATTTGGATCGTCGCGCATGACGACGAGCGGCAAAGGCCGGAAGTCAGGACGGTCATCGATCGCCTGGCCACACTGTTTGCCGATCATGAGGATCTGTTTGCCGGACAGAGACCGTTGGTCTGAAGCGAACAACAAATGCGGGCCAGAGGCCCGCGTCAGTTCATCGATCGGTT
The DNA here is from genome assembly GCF_030182485.1 of Rhizobium atlanticum. Taxonomy (NCBI): domain Bacteria; kingdom Pseudomonadati; phylum Pseudomonadota; class Alphaproteobacteria; order Hyphomicrobiales; family Rhizobiaceae; genus Rhizobium; species Rhizobium atlanticum. Next base: position 293,115 of record NZ_JAQJCJ010000006.1, on the reverse strand, counting down.
TCATCACGCTGCGAGATGCCGCTCAATCTCGTCGATCGGCAGATTGGTATAGTCTTTCGCCAATTCCGCCGATATCGCTGCCTGCGTCTCGGCGCTCAGCGCCGGCCGCAAGGTGCCGAGCGCCTTCGGCGGTGCGATGAGGACGATACGGCGCGCATCCTTTGCCTGCGTCAGCTCGTCCATTCGCTCCGCCACATGTTTCAGAAATTGCGCTTCGGCCTGCTCCTGCCAGCTGGTCTCTTCGACAGCGCTGCGGCTCAATCCGTCTGCGGCATGGCTGCGGCCGGGCTTGTCGGCGCCGAGTTCGCGATCGGGCTCGTTCGGCTGCGTCAGGGTTTCCAACACCTTCAGGTTCATCAGCTGGGCATCGCCGGCGTTCTGCATGATCAGGGCCTTGGCTCCATTGCAGACTACGATCCATGATTTTCCGGGGATTCTGACGTCGGTCATCTTCAACTCCTCGCTGTCGTCATCGACGCGCCCCTTGCTCGTCGATCCAGATAGAACGCCCGGCCATTGGAAGAGTTCGAGAAAACAGCGCCGGAAATGATAGCGGCGCAATCCGCCATCGAGCTTGGCATGACAGCCTGCGTGCCGATTGTGAACATCAGGAGTCCCGCTTGGGAACAAAATTTAAACTCGTTAAAATTGTCATCATATGTTTGACGAATGTGCAAAACATTCATGGGACCGTGACTGGAGCAAGATCAGCTTGCTCAGAGCAAGAACCCCAACTGTGCCCTGTCTGACGGAGAATGTAAGATGACTATGCTCCGCGCCACACACCTTGCGACGGTCAAATCCGCCGTTTACGACCTGCGCTGGGAAGAGTTCCACGTCAAGCGCCCGGCCCGCATCGTCGCCGTGCGGCCGTGCCTCACCGGCGTGTCGATGCGAAGCGCCGAGATCATCGACATATCGCAGGGCGGTGCGACGTTCATCGTCTCGACAACCGCCGGTCTGCCGAAACATTATTATCTGAACATCCTCGGCCTGGCTTATCGCATCGGTTGCGCCGAGGTCTACCGCCATAAGGAACGCATCGGGGTAAGGTTCATCAACCTCCTGGATCCAGAGGTTCTGCGACGCGTCGTCCGCGCCGATTTCCTTGTCGGCAATATGGAAGCGATCGACGCCAGGCGTGCACCGATGTTCCGCGAGACGAGGCTTGCCGCCAGCCCGGTATAAGTCCCCGGATGGGAAACTGATCCGAGGAAAAATCGTCCAGCAATTCAAATCACTCGTCGCCTTGCCGATTGAAAGGGACGCATCGGCAGCGCCGTGGCTGCGGAATAATCTTGCTTGCCATGGCTGGGCCCGGGCCTATTGTTGCGCCTGATCTCAACATGTCCGGAAACCGCTTTTGCATGTCCGCCTTCTCGCGCTTTACACCCCTCATCAGCGCCCTGCCCTCCACAGTTCCCTTCGTTGGCCCCGAAGCCATCGAACGCGAGCGCGGTCGCGCCGTCCTGGCGCGAATCGGCGCCAATGAGAACGGCTTTGGCCCGGCCCCTTCCGTGCTTGCCGCGATCCGCGAAGAGACGCACGACATCTGGAAATACAACGACCCGGAGAATTTCGCGCTGCGGCAAGCACTTGGCGCGCATCTCGGTGTGGCGCCCGCCAATATCGCCATCGGCGGCGGCATTGACGAACTGCTCGGTCACATCGTCCGGTTGGTGATCGAGCCGAGGGCGCCCGTCGTTACCTCGCTCGGCGCCTATCCGACCTTCAACTTCCATGTCGCCGGTTTCGGCGGCCGGCTGGTGACCGTCCCTTATGTCAACGACCGCGAGGATCTGGACGGGCTGCTCGATGCCGTCAGGCGCGAGAATGCGCCGCTTGTCTATTTCGCCAATCCTAACAATCCGATGGGAAGCTGGTGGGACGCCGACAGCATCGTCGCTTTCGCCCGGGCGCTGCCCGAGACCACGATGATGGTGCTGGACGAGGCCTACAGCGAAACGGGGCCGGCAAATTCATTGCCGTCGATCCCCTCGCTCATCGATCTGCCGAACATCGTCCGCACCCGCACCTTTTCCAAGGCCTACGGGCTCGCCGGTTCACGCACCGGCTACGCGATCTCGACCTCGGGCACGGCACAGGCCTTCGACAAGATCCGAAATCATTTCGGCATGAACCGGCTGGCGACAGTTGCAGCGCTGGCGGCGCTCAAGGACCAGGCCTATTTGGCCGAGGTGGTCGGGAAGATCCATGCGGCACGCGAGCGGATCGGCCGCATCGCCCGGGCAAATGGTCTTGAGCCGCTGCCCTCGGCGACGAATTTCGTGGCGATCGATACCGGTCGCGACGGCGCCCATGCGCGGGCGATCGTCGATGGCCTGATGGAGCATGGCGTGTTTATCCGCATGCCTGGTGTTGCGCCGCTCAATCGCTGCATCCGCGTCAGCGTCGGACCGGAGGCTGAGATGGCGCTGTTCGAGGAAGCGCTGCAGCAGGTCCTGAAGACGCTCGCCTGAGGTTTTTATTCCTGTCCGCTCGCCAACATTGGTCGGTCTTCTTCCCGTTTTGTCCGCGTATTACGTTCAGCGGAGTTCCTCGGCGAGTCCGATCAGAATCCCTTCAGGTCCGCGAATGTAGCAGAGCCGATACGCATCCTTATACTGAACGACTTCCCCTACGAGCTGCGCGCCGCGCCCGCGCAGTCTCTCAAGCGTCTCGTCAATGTCATCGACTTCGAACATGACGCGGAGGTAGCCGAGGGCGTTGACCGGGGCGTTCCGGTGATCTGCGACGACAGGCGGCGCCAGAAAGCGGGAGAGCTCAAGCCGGCTGTTGGCCGTCCGGTGTGCGCATCATGGCGATCTCGACACGCTGATCTTCCAGTCCAGTGATACGTCCGGCCCATTCGCCATCGACCGTCGCCCGCCCTTCCAATTCGAGGCCGAGCTCGCGAAAGAAATCAATCGCCTCTCCGAGGTCTTCGACGACGATTCCGACATTGTCCATTCGCTTGAGCGCCATGTTTTGATCCCCAAGGTGTCGTTGCAATCGACGAGGTCTTGCCTCGTCTAACGAAGGACGTCTGAGGCGTCCCAACACCGACAACCTCAGAAAACGTCAGTTGGAGCGCCGTGGGTCCTTTTGGACACGCGGCGCTCCAACAGTTGAGGTATCGTTCTGTCCGGAATCGTTTCGGATTCTCGGTCGGTGCGTCAGTGAACCGTCATCCATTCGCGGGCAGCGCGCAGTGCTTCCACGAGCTGCATCTTGTTCATGGCGGCGGCCACGTCGGCGCGGAGCTCGGCGGCGCGGTCGTTGCCCTTGATCGCGGCGATGTTCAGCCACTTGTGGGCGGCAACGAGGTCGACGGCGCAGCCGCGGCCGGTCGCATACATCAGACCCATTTCGCAGAAGACATCGGCGCTGTTGTTGTCGCCACCCATGGTGGCCGTTTCAGCATTGTGCATTTCAAAGCGTGCCATCGGTTTTATCCCTGTTAGCCTGTTTACGACTTACCCTGTTTTACCTTCGGGACCTTGCCGTCTATCGCGGCTTTTCGGTCCCTTCGGTCCGGCGGGTTTCCCCGCTCGTTTGATGGCTTGACTATGCCAAACGGCTTTCAAAAAACGCCTAAAATGCATGATTAATTTGAGACAAACAAACTGCAAACGCTTGGTAAAGTTGGGTTTTTGTTAAACATCGGATTCCCTGGGATTTAGGGATTTTCGCTCAAATTTTACAAAAGATTCAGATATGGAAATAAATGGATCGTTCATCATGAAATCAGCAGGCGACGGGTTTAAAAGCTCTACAGTCGGCTTTTCGGCCGCTTTTAGCGGGCGGCGGACGGACAGCCGGCTCTATTTACCTTTACGTTCGCGTCAGTTATTTTCGCGGTCGGTCAGAGGACATCAGGGAGGAAAAGATGATCCGCAGTCTCATTCTTGCCGGCGCTATCGCCGTGATCGCGGGCACAGCCAATGCCGACGAACCCATCGTCGGCAATTGGAAGACGGCCTCCGGCGAAACGGCGGTGATTGCCGCCTGCGGCGGGAGTTATTGCGTGACGCTGAAAACCGGCAAATATACCGGCCGCAAGATCGGTAGACTTGCCGGGACCGGCGGCAGCTATGCCGGCGAGATCACCGACCCCGCCGCCGACAAGACCTATAGCGGCTCAGGAAAGATTTCCGGCAATTCACTAAAGATGCAGGGCTGCGTGATGAAGATCCTTTGCAAGACGCAGACCTGGACGCGGCTCTGACGCGATAAAACCGACGCAACAATCATCCGAAACGTATAATCATGCCGGTCGAAAAGCCGGCATGTCCTCGAAGTCTTCCCGACTTGTCAATCGTCACTGCAATCGCAGACCCTGCCCCGCAAGCTGAACGGTGGATGAACCGACATCTCAGCACTGGTTCAGCCGAGGTGTGGCAAAACTCATGTCACGGTTAGGTTGCGTATCGGGGGCCTGGGATGAACTTCTATATTCTGGCAAGACGTTTCACCATTATCACGCTGTTTGCGGCGGTCTTCGCCGTCACGTTTTCGGCGGTCGTCGTGCACAATGGCGGGGGGGGTACGCAGTCGCATTTCGGTGCGAACTATACCTGCCTGGAGAGAAGCGGAACCTTCTGCGCGCCCACAGTGCGGTGACGGCAACAGGCTCGCAAGAGGATAAAAAATCGGATTCGGCCGGCGCGCGTCGTTTGCTTGTCAAAAACAACTCTCTATAATGCGTCATGAACAAACGAATCTCCCCCCTGTCGCCCCTCGACATATCCTCTCCGTCTCCTTTTCAGCCCGAGAGTTTCGATGATCCGGCCAAGGCCGTCGAGACGCTGACAGCGCTTTACGAACGCAATACCGCGTTCCTGATCCAGAGCTTCACCGACCTTGCCCAGGGCGCGCCGATCGCCTCGCGCTACCGCGCCTTTTATCCGCAGGTCAGCATCGAGACGACAAGCTTCGGCCATGTCGATTCTCGCCTCTCCTACGGCCATGTCACGGCGCCCGGCATCTACACGACGACGGTCACCCGGCCGAAGCTCTTCAGGCATTACCTGAAGGAGCAGTTGTCGCTGCTGATCAAGAGCCATAATGTTCCGATCGTCGTCTCGGAATCGTCAACGCCGATCCCGCTGCACTTCGCCTTCGGCGAGGGCGCCCACGTCGAAGCATCGGCCTCAGCATTTGTCGACGTTCCAATGCGCGATATCTTCGACACGCCCGACCTCAACACCACCGACGACGAAATCGCCAACGGCGAATATATCCCGCCGCCAGGAGAGCCCTCGCCGCTTGCGCCGTTCACCGCCCAGCGCATCGACTATTCGCTCGCCCGGCTGTCGCATTATACGGCGACGCATGCCGAGCATTTCCAGAACTTCGTGCTGTTTACGAACTACCAGTTCTATATCGATGAATTCTGCAGCTGGGCGCGCAAGCTGATGGCGGAGGGCGGCGACGGCTACACCGCCTTCGTCGAGCCCGGCAACATCGTCACCCTGCCCGGCTCAAGCGTGCCGGAAACGGATGCGACACTTTCCCGTCTGCCGCAGATGCCGGCCTATCATCTGAAGAAGAAGGGCCATGCCGGGATCACCATGATCAATATCGGCGTCGGCCCTTCCAACGCCAAGACGATAACCGACCACGTCGCCGTGCTGCGCCCGCATGCCTGGCTGATGCTCGGCCACTGCGCCGGGCTTCGCAATAGCCAGCGGCTCGGCGATTACGTTCTCGCCCATGCCTATATGCGCGAGGACCATGTTCTCGACGACGACCTGCCGGTCTGGGTGCCGATTCCGGCTCTGGCCGAAGTGCAGGTGGCGCTGGAAGCGGCCGTCGCCGAAATCACCGGTTACGAAGGTTTCGAGCTGAAGCGCATCATGCGCACCGGCACCGTCGGCACGATCGACAACCGCAACTGGGAACTGCGCGACCAACGCGGGCCGGTGAAGCGGCTGTCCCAGGCGCGCGCCATCGCGCTCGACATGGAATCGGCAACAATTGCCGCCAATGGCTTCCGCTTCCGCGTGCCCTACGGGACGCTCCTTTGCGTCTCCGACAAGCCGCTGCATGGCGAGTTGAAGCTGCCGGGTATGGCGACCGCCTTCTACCGCACGCAAGTGAACCAGCATTTGCAGATCGGCATCCGTGCGGTCCAGAAGCTTGCGGCCATGCCGAAGGAAGCGCTGCATTCGCGCAAACTGCGCAGCTTCTTCGAGACGGCATTCCAATAAGCCGTTTCTTTATCGGCCGGTCGCAATAGGCGCCGAACTCTGCGCAAGCATCTGCGGCCTGCCGGCAGCGATGTTCAGCCCTGCAATCAACAGAGTGAAGGCGACGATGACGAAAGCGACGCGCAGAAGGGCCTTCAGCCCAGCGCTTTCGTCGAATGCCAGCCCGCGCTTCTCATGGCGGCGCGCCCAGATCTGGCTTGCCAGCGCGATTTCAAGAATACTCATTGCCATTCTCCTCGACAGGTTTCGACGAAGCCTTGTCGAGTGCTCACTTGTCATTTCGACAGGTGACCGGCACAAAAGATTTTTCCTGACGCTGTCGAAATGCCCGCACCCCATTCGTCCAGGTATTGAACCCTGCAAGGAGGCTGCCCGCAATGAAATATCTCTGCCAGGTCTGGTTCGATGGCGCGATACTCGACGCCATGACGAAAGAGGAGAAGGCCGACCTCGACGCGAATTCCCTGAACTATGACCGGGATCTCGTCGAAAGCGGGCATATGATCATTGCCCAGGCGCTGCAGCCGCCGACATCGGCGGTGACGGTCCGTGTGCGGGCCGACGAGACATCGGTAACAGACGGTCCTTTTGCCGAGACGAAGGAAGCGCTCGGCGGCTTCATTCTGATCGAGGCAAAGGACCTTAACGATGCGATCCGCGTTGCCGCCGGCATCCCGCTTGCGAAGCTCGGCGCAATCGAAGTGCGGCCAATCCATGAATTCGGAACCAAATGAGGAAAGAGCGATGAAATTTCTATGCCAGATCTGGTTCGACACGGAAAAAAGCAAGCTGGTCCCTCAGAGCGAATGGGATGCGCTCACACAGGAGTGCATCATCAGCGACAATCGCTGGCGCGAGAGCGGTCACCTCCAGGTGGCGCTCGCCTTGTATGAACCGTCAACAGCGGTCACGGTCCGCCTGCGCAATGGCGAAGTTTCTGCGACCGATGGCCCGTTTGCTGAAATCAAGGAGCACCTCGGTGGTTTTGTGCTTATCGAAGCCAACAGTATCGAGGAGGCGAAAACGATCGCGTCGAGTTTTCCGATCGTCAAATATTCCTCGATCGAAGTGCGCCCGACTTACGCGATCCAGGATGGGAAATAGCCATGCGCTATATCTGCCTGATCTACAACAGCGCCGACACGGATGGCAGGCTGACGCCTGGTGAGACCGATGAACTCATCAAAGCGCATTTCGCCTTCGATGAGGAGCTACGCCGTGACGGCATCATGATCCACGCCGATGCCTTGGAGATGCCTGACCAAGCGACGGTGCTGCGCGTTCGTAACAACACGCTCTCCGCCACCGATGGCCCCTATGTCGAGACGAAGGAACATCTCGCCGGCTTCTACGTCATCGAGGCGCCGGACCTCATGCAGGCGAAAGAGATTGCCGGACGGATCCCTTCGGCGCGTTTCGGCGCGGTCGAGCTCAGGCCCGTGCGGACACTCCCCGCGCCGTACTGAGGAGGTGCGCCGCTGGAGAGCGTGATCGAAGAGATTTATCGAACACAGTCGCGCCGGGTGCTGGCGACGCTGATCCGCCTGCTCGGGGATTTCGACCGAGCGGAGGAAGCGCTTCAGGATGCCTTTGCCGCGGCCGCCCGGACATGGCCGACGGATGGCGTTCCCGGCAATCCGTTCGCCTGGCTCGTCTCGACAGGACGTTTCAAGGCGATCGACACAATCCGGCGGCGAGCGCGCTTCGACGCCTCGCAGCATCACATCGAGGACAGCCTCTACAGCGTCGACACAACGGAGATCGGCGATATGGAAGCGATCGAGGACGACATGCTGCGCCTGATCTTCACCTGCTGCCATCCTGCTATCCCATCCGACGCGCAGACGGCGATGGCGCTCCGCGAAATCTGCGGATTGACCACCGAAGAGATCGCCCATGCCTTTCTCGTTCCGGCGCCGACGGTCGCCCAGCGGATCGTGCGCGCCAAGAGCAGGATACGCGCCGCGAATATCCCCTACGAAGTGCCGGGCCGCGACGCACTGCCTCAGCGGCTCGATCAGGTGCTGCACGTCATCTATCTCGTTTTCAACGAAGGTTATTCCGCCTCATCCGGCGAGGATGTTGTCCGCGCCGACCTGACTGCCGAGGCGATTAGGCTGGCGCGGCTGCTTCTGGCGCTGCTGCCACATCCTGACGCCCGCGGTCTTCTGGCGCTGATGCTGCTGCAGGATTCCCGCCGCTTGGCACGCAGCAACGAGCAGGGATCGCTGGTGCTGCTTGCCGACCAGGACCGGTCGCTCTGGGACCGTGCAAAAATCGCGGAAGGCCTGGCGCTGCTCGCCGAGGCGATGCGGGTGGCGGAGATCAGCGCCTATACGGCGCAGGCGGCGATCGCTGCAGAGCATGCCAGGGCGCCGACCGCCGAAGAGACCGACTGGCGGCGCATCGCCTTCTATTACGATCTGCTGCTGGCGGCGCAGCCCTCCCCGATCGTGGAACTCAACCGAGCAGTTGCGATATCAATGGCGGAAGGGCCGGCGAAGGGACTGGAACTGGTCGATGCCATTTTAGGGCGTCAGGAGCTCAGGTCCTATCACCTCGCCCATTCGGCGCGCGCCGATTTCCTGCGCAGGCTTGGCCGCACCGAAGAGGCGATCGCAGCCTATCAGACGGCACTATCGCTTTGTCGGCAGGAGCCGGAGCAGGCTTTTTTGCGGAAACGGATTTCAGAGCTTGCCGCGGCGCCCGAGCGGCAGTGAGATTGCGGTGCCCGTCAGCGCCGAGACGATGATCAAGAGATGCGCATTGACGCTTGCCTGCGCCAGCGCGGCCAGAGCCATCCGCTCGCTGGATGCTCCGAGCGCAATGGCGCCGGCGGTAATGCCGGCCGGATAGGTGCCGACGCCGCCCGGCGCGTGCACCGGCAGAACGGAGGAGAGTTCACCGCCGAGCGCGCCGCCGAAGCTTGCCGCCATCGGCAGCACGCCCATCAGGCCGAGCGCCCATGCGAGCACGATCACCTTCACCAGCCAGTTGACGATGGTCATCGCCCAGGCGCGCGCAAAGGCCGCGGCATCGAGCGGCAGACCGTTTTCGATCTCGACGACGAATTTCTGCGCCTTATCAGGCAACAACCTGGCAGCGAGCCGGAACAGCGGCTTGCGCGCGGCGAAAGCTGCGACCGGCAGCAGCAGGAAGACTGCCCAAAGCGACCATGCGACGAATGCATCGGCCGCGGCGAGCGCAAAGCCGATACCCGCGGCAGCCAGAAGCGCGTGCAGGTCGAGCAGCCGCATGACCAGGAGCGCCGAGGTTCCGCGGGTCAGCGGAATGCCGAACTCGGTGCGCATCAGCAAGGGAAAGCTGGTCTCGCCGGTGCGGAAGGGCAGCATGATGTTCAGGAGATTGTGGATCTGCGTAACGCGAAAGAGAATCGCGAACCGGCCCGCCGTCTCCTTGGGAAAATAGTCGTAGATGCGCCAGGTACGCAGGAAATAGGTGCTCGTCAACGCCACGAGCGCACCGATCACCGGGCCTGCCCCGACATCGGCCCATTGGCTGATGATGACGGGCCAACCCCAGAACCATTGTACGAAGAGCGCATAGGCTGCGACAATTACGACCGTCAGCGCCGTCATGCGATTGCGCATAAACCAGGACTGCTGGCTTTCAACGATCGAACTCTTCATGTAGTAGGCATTCCTCGCTTGGCGTCGGCATGAGCCTCGGCTCCATTGCCAGGCGTTTTAGGAGAAATGAAGGTTGGGCACAACGGCGGAGTTGAAGCGACGGCGGCGAGATCGCTCTAAGGCCGACCACCGCCGCGGCAGACCGACAGATCACGGCGTCTTGCCGGCTTGACTTGGAGATCGATGTTGGAGCGCATTACCAGAAACATCACGAGCGCGAGCATTTTTCTGGCAGTCTATTTCCTGCTGAACATCGTGCTCCGCATCGCATTGCCCCATACGCTTGATCTCGACGAGGCGGAACAATCGTTCTACTCGCAATATCTTCTGGCCGGCTACGGTCCGCAGCCTCCCTTCTACAACTGGATCCAATACGCCATCGTCTCGGTCACCGGAATCACGATGTGGGCGCTCTCGGTTCCGAAGAACATCATTCTCTTCGGCTGCTATCTTTTCTATGGGCTGGCTGCCCGCGAGGTGCTGAAGAACCGTCTGCTCGCACCCGTCGCTATGCTGAGCCTGATTACCCTGCCACAGGTCGGCCTGATGGCGCAGCGCGAACTGACCCATACGGTTGCCCTGCTGTTTGCGACCTCGCTCTTCCTCTTCGGCTTTTTTCGGACACTTCGGCAGCCGACGATCGGGAGCTATCTCGTCATCGGCATCGCCACCGGCATCGGCCTCATCTCAAAATACAATTTCGCCATCCTGCCGTTTGCCGCCTTCGTCGCGGTCCTGGTGGACCGAAAGTGGCGCAGCCGTCTGTTGGATTGGCGTCTGCTGCCGGCGTTCGCAATCGCCATTCTGATCATTCTGCCGCATGCGCTATGGCTGCCCGATAATCTCATCAGCGCTTCGGCCCCGACCATGGAGCGGATGACCGCCGAACACGAGGCCGCCGCTGGCCTTCCCCGCATCGGTCAGGGGCTGTTGTCCCTCGTCATCGCCGTCCTCGGCTTCGTCGCACTGCCCATCGTTCTCTTCGCAGCAGCCTTCCGACGGGATTTCTTCCGTGCGCTTTCCGCGTCCAGTCCGATGATACGGGTCATCGAGCGAATGATGATCGTGAGCCTGCTCGCCTTCGTCGGTGTCGTCATCGTTGCCGGCGCGAGCGATATCCACGAGCGCTGGCTCGACCCGTGCCTGCTCGTCATGCTGATCTATCTGTTCCTGAAGCTCGAAACCGCTGGCGTCGATCTTTCCGCCGGCCTTGCACGCTTCCGGCCTGTGGTGCCGGTCTTCATGGTCGTCATCCTGGCGATCCTTCTGCTCAGAATCGTCGGCATGCAATATACCGGCGTTTACACGAGAACGAACGTGCCCTTCGCGAATTTCGTTGACGAGCTGACCGCGACCCGCAAGCCGGTTCTCATCGTGGCGGGAACCAAGTTCGTGGCCGGCAACATGAAGCTGGAATTCCCCGACGTCCCCGTCGTGATCCCATTCTTTCCAGGCCCCGGGGTGCCTGAATATGCGGCTGCGAAGGGTCCTGTGCTCGTCGTCTGGCGCGGAGAAACCGCAAATGACCCCACCATTTCTCCCGACTTTGCCGATGATCTCGTGAAGTCGGGTATTCATCTGCAGGAGGTGAAGGCGCTGACCCTTCCCTATCTTTTCGGTGACGGCAAACATACGTTCTCGATTGGTTATTCCTGGGTAGAAGGCGGCGCGAAGTAGGGTTGCGGCAAGTCGGCCGATTGCGGGGAAAGCGGCATTGCCCGCTGGCAACGGGCGGACACTTCATGTAGTAGGCTTCCGCAAGCGCGGTGGCGGCAGTAAGATTGCAAGGCCGCCCGGCCTTTTGGAGATGCAAAGTTGCAGACAACGGTAGAGCCCATTCGCGGCACGAATGATCCGGTACAATCGCTCGAGCTGTCGCTGGTCGTGCCCGTTTTCAACGAAGAGGAAAGCGTCGGCCCGCTGGTCGAGCGCATCGTTGCGGCGATGGCCGAGTATCCTCATCGCTGGGAACTGATCCTCGTCGACGACGGCAGCACGGATGCGACGCTCGTCAACGCCCGAAAATTTGTCGGCCGCAAGGGCCTGGCGCTCCGGATCGTCGAGCTGCAGCGTAATTTCGGCCAGACTGCCGCCATGCAGGCCGGCATCGATACCGCCCGGGGGCGGCTGATCGCGACGATGGACGGCGATCTGCAGAACGACCCGAAGGACATCCCTGCGATGGTCTCGGAGCTCGAGCGGCGCGAACTCGACCTGCTGGTCGGCTGGCGCAAGAACCGCAAGGACGGCCTATTCCTGCGCAAGATCCCCTCCTGGTGCGCCAACTACCTGATCGGCCGCATCACCGGCGTCAAGCTGCACGACTACGGCTGCAGCCTGAAGATCTACCGGGCCTCGATCATCAAGCAGGTGAAGCTGATGGGCGAGATGCACCGCTTCATCCCAGCCTGGGTCGCCGGCGTCGTCCCGAGTTCGCGCATCGGCGAGATGGCCGTCACCCACCATGCCCGCGAGCACGGTGTTTCGAAATACGGCATCTCGCGCACCTTCCGCGTTATCCTCGATCTGCTGTCGGTGATGTTCTTCATGCGCTACAAGGCGCGGCCCGGCCATTTCTTCGGCTCGCTCGGTCTCGGTCTCGGCGCGGTTGCCATCTTGATCCTGCTCTATCTCGGGTTCGACAAGTTCATCATGGGCAACGATATCGGCACACGTCCGATGCTGATGGTCGGCGTCGTGCTCCTGCTTTCGTCGGTACAGATGATCACCACCGGCATCCTGGCGGAAATGATCGCGCGCACCTACTATCGTGACGATGCCTCCCCGAACTACATCGTCCGGGAGATCTTCGACGATCAAAGCCAAGCATAAACCGGCAGCACGATGCTGAACCGGGCGACGAGGACGATCAGAACCGCGGCGCTGCTGCTTGCAGCCTATTTCGTGCTGAACATCGCGCTCAGGCTGGTACTTCCGCACGCGCTGGAACTCGACGAGGCCGAGCAGTCCTTCTTTTCGCAATATCTGCTGGCGGGTTATGGCCCGCAGCCGCCCTTCTACAACTGGATGCAATATGCCATCGTTTCGGTGACCGGCTTGTCGATGGGCGCGCTTGTCATCCCGAAGAACATCCTGCTCTTCCTGTGTTACCTCTTTTACGGCCTTGCCGGACGCGAGGCGCTGAAGGACGAGAGGCTTGCCGCCGTCGGAATGATGGCATTGATCACCCTGCCCCAGGTTTCCTACATGGCGCAGCAGGATCTGACCCATACGACGGCGCTGCTCTTTGCCAGTTCGCTCTTCCTCTACGGCTTCTTCCGCACGCTCGAGCGGCCCGACATCGGCAGTTACCTCCTGCTCGGGCTTGCGACCGGCATAGGGCTGATCTCGAAATATAATTTCGCGCTGATGCCCGTCGCGGCGCTGATCGCCGTCCTGCCCGATGCCGAATGGCGGCGCAGGGTGCTGGACTGGCGTATCCTGGCAGCGATCGCCGTCGCGCTCATCATCGTGCTGCCGCACGCGATCTGGCTGCGGAGCAACCTCGAATTCGCCTCCTCCGATACGCTGGTCAAAATGGCCGCCGGCAATGAACCGGCCGGAGCCTTGCGCATCGGCAAGGGCATTGTCGCCTTTGTCATCGCCATCATCGCCTTTGCGGCGCTGCCCATCGCCATTTTCGTCGCCGCCTTCGGCGGGAACTTTTTCAGGGCGCTCGCATCCGGAAACCGCTGGACAGGGATGATGGAGCGGATGATGCTTGCCAGCCTCGCCGGAATCCTTTTGATCGTTCTGTTCACCGGCTCCACGACGGTGCGTGAACGCTGGCTCGACCCGTTCCTGCTGGTGCTGCCGATCTATTTCCTGGCAAAGATGCAGGCGGCCGGGCTTGACCTTTCCGCCGGACTGCGCCGCTTCCGACCCGTCGTGCCGGTGCTGATGGCCTGCGTCCTGGTGGCGCTCGGCTTCCGCGTCGTCGGCGCCGGGCTGATCGGCACCTACAGCAGGCCGAATGTGCCGATGGCCGATCTCGCCCGCGGAATGACGCGACAGGCCGAACCTGCGCTGGTGATCGCCTCGGATACCTATGTCGGCGGGAACATGCGGCTGCAGTTTCCCGGCGTGCCCGTGGTGATCCCGGATTTCCCTGCACCCGGCATCCCGGCCTATGCGACATCGGACGGACCAGTGCTCATCGTCTGGCGCGGCAAGAAGACGGCGACGGCCGCCGATGCGGTCATGCCGGAGCGATTTTCATCGGCGCTGGCGGCGGCCGATATCGCACCGCAGGAGATCGGCGCCTTGTCGCTTCCCTATCATTTCGGTCGCCAGGGCGATAATTTCGCACTCGGCTATGCCTGGGTTTGGCCGGGAGCGAGATAGATGAGCGAGACCAGCCTTCGCGACGTCAGGTGGATTTTCATCCTGCTGGCCGCCTATTTCGCCCTTCAGATCGGTGTGAGGCTGGCGACATCGCATTCGCTCGATCTCGACGAGGCCGAACAGGCCTTTCGCTCACAATGGCTCGCCGCCGGTTATGGCCCGCAGCCGCCCTTCTACAATTGGCTGCAGTATGCCGTCTTCCAGTTTGCCGGCGTCTCGCTTGCCGCCCTGTCCGTCGTCAAGAACCTTCTGCTCTTTATCTCCTATCTGCTGTATGGCCTGACGGCGCGGCTCGTCCTGCGTGACAAGGCGCTCGTGGCAATCGCAACACTCGGGCTGCTCACCATTCCGCAGATGGTTTTCGAGATGCAGCGTGACCTGACGCACACGGTCGCGGTCTTCTTCTCGGCCAGCATCTTCTTCTACGGTTTCATCCGCAGCCTGAAGCAGCCGAGCCTTGCCTCCTATCTGATCGCGGGCATCGGCATCGGTTTCGGTCTGCTTGCCAAGTATAATTTCGCCATCCTACCGGCCGCTGCCCTGATTGCCGCGCTGGCGGATACACGCCTGCGGCCGCGAATCTTCGACCGGCGGCTGGCGCTGACCGTGATCGTGGCCCTCGCCATCATCCTGCCGCATCTCTTCTGGCTGAAGGACAATCTCGATTTCGCAACCGCGCGCACGCTGGAGAAGATGACGGCGAGCGGCCATGCGAGCTATCCGATGCAGGTCGCCATGGGCATCGGCTCGCTCGCTCTCGCCGTCATCAGCTTCGCCGGATTGACCATCGCAGTGTTCGCGATGGTCTTCGGCAAGAAGCTTCGCTCAGCGCTGACTGCCCAATCGGAATGGACACGGCTCCTCGAGCGGATGCTGCTCGTCTTCGTCATCGGCATCCTGCTGTTGATCGTCTTCGGCGGCGCGGCAGGCATCAAGGATCGCTGGCTGGTGCCGATGCTCTTCATAGTGCCGCTTTATCTCTGCCTAAAGATCGAGGCGGCAGGGGTGGAGACCGACAAGGCTTTGCGGCGCTTCATGCTCATCGTCGCCGTCATCATGATCGGCGTGCCGGCCGCCCTTTGCGGCAGTGTGGCGAGCGCGCGCTTCACGGGTCACTACGAGCGCCTGAACAGGCCATATGCTGATATGCTGGAAACCTTGCGCAGGCAGGCCGAACCGGCGGCGATCCTTGCCGGCGACAGCCTGCTCGCCGGCAATCTCAGACAGGATATTCCCGGTATTCCCGTCCTCTCAGTCGATTATCCCGGCTTCAAGCCGAATATCTCAGGCCGCCGGCCGCTTCTCCTGGTGTGGCTCATGCTGCAGAGGGAGAAAAACGAAGGGCTGCCGCCGGCCATGGCGCAATGGCTCCAGGTCAATCTCGGCGTATCCGCGCCCGACGCCGCGGTGATCGATGTGCCATATCTCTACGGGCGCGGCGACGACCGCTATCGCTTCGGTTATGCCTGGATCAACCAGGCCAACTGAACGATTTCATGATTTCAGCTCCTTCCAGGCCGCATCCAATGCCAGCCTGGTGATTCTCGCCATCTCGTCCACCTCCGCATGGCTGATGACGAGCGGTGGCGAGGCGAGCATGCGGTCGCCGGTGGCGCGCAGCACCAGGCCGTTCGCCAATGCGTGATTGCGGACGAGCGCGCCGACCTGATCGGGCTTTTCGTAACGGGTGCGCGCGCTCTTGTCGGCGGTAAGCTGCAGGCCGCCCATGAGGCCAATGCTGACCGCCTCGCCGACAAGATCGTGTTCGGCCAGTGCTGCCCAGGCGTTGCCGAAGTAGGGACCGATATCGTCGCGCACGCGCTCGACCAGTTTTTCCTCCTCGATGATGCGCAGGTTTTCGAGAGCCGCGGCGGCGCAGACCGGATGGCCGGAATAGGTGAAGCCGTGATTGAAATCGCCGACCTCGTTGATCAGCACATCGGCGATGCGGCCGCTGACGAGCACGCCGCCGATCGGCAGATAGCCGGAGGAAAGCCCCTTGGCGATCGGCGCGAGATCGGGTTCGACGCCGAAATGCTGATGGCCGAACCAGGCGCCCAGGCGGCCGAAACCGCAGATCACCTCGTCGGTTACCAGCAGGATATTGCGCGCCTTGCAGATGCGGTCGATCTCAGGCCAGTAAGTCTCGGGCGGAATGATGACGCCGGCAGCCCCCTGCACCGGTTCGGCGACGAAGGCCGCGACATTTTCCTCGCCGAGTTCGTCGATCTTGGCTTCGAGCTCGCGGGCGACTTTCAGGCCGAATTCGGCGGGTGAGAGATCGCCGCCCTCACCGTACCAATAGGGCTGCCCGATATGGACAATGCCTGATATCGGCAGATCGCCTTGCTCATGCATGTACTTCATGCCGCCGAGGCTGGCGCCGGCGACGGTCGAGCCGTGATAGCCGTTCCTCCTCGCGATCACGATCTTCTTCGACGGCTTGCCGACGGCGCTCCAATAGACGCGAGCCATGCGGAACCAGGTGTCGTTCGCTTCCGAACCGGAGCCGGTGAAGAAAATATGGTTGAACCGTTCGCCCGCATGCGACGTCACCTTCTGCGCCAGCAGCGCCGCCGGCGTGGAGGTCGTGCCGAAGAAGGTGTTGTAATAGGGCAGCTCGTTCATCTGCCTTGCAACCGCTTCGGCGATCTCTCGGCGGCCGTAGCCGATGTTGACGCACCAAAGGCCGGCGAAGCCGTCAAGATATTTTATGCCGTGACTATCGAAGATGTAGACGCCCTCGCCGCGCTGAATGATCCGCGTTCCCTCGGCGTTCAGCTTCTTCATGTCGGCGAAGGGGTGCAGATGGTGCGCGGCGTCGACCGCAGCAAGGTTGGAGGGCGGGTAAGTATCGGGCATCACTGGCAAAAGATCCTCGCGGATTGAAAGGCTGCTGTCGATGGGATAGGAGCTTGGCCTTGTCCCGGAGGATTTTCAAGGTCATGGTGAGCGACAGGATGGACGGCAAGGCCGATGGAGACCCACGTTTCGATATCCTGATCGTCGGCATGAATGGCGAGCTGCGCGGCAAACAGCTTCCGCCCGGCAGCGAAGGCAAGGTCTGGGCCGGCGAGATCCGCCTGCCGACATCGACACAGTCGCTCGACATCTGGGGCGACGACAATGACGACATCACCGGCCTGTCGCTGACCATCGGCGATCCCGACGGGATGGTCGTTCCAGACCGACGCAGCCTCGCGCCAATGCCCTGGGCGCCGGAGGGCTCGATGCAGGTCCTCGCCACCATGTGCGAATTCGACGGCACCCCGAGCTTCATGGATCCGCGCGCGATCCTCGCCTCGGTGGTCGAACGCTACAGGCTGCGCGGGCTGACGCCCGTCATCGCCACCGAGCTGGAATTCTATGTGATGTCCGCAGACTGGCGCGAGACCGGACGGCCTTCCCCGCCCGAAAGCCTCACCTATCGCGGCGAGCCGAATGGTTTCCAGCTCTACGACATGAGCGCCGTCGACGCGCTCGACAGCTATCTGCGGACGCTGAGGGCCTATGCCAAGGCGCAGGGGCTGCCAGCGGACGCGACGACAGCGGAATTCGGACCCGGCCAGTTCGAGGTCAATCTCATGCACCGGCCCAGTGCGCTGGCGGCAGCCGACGACTGCCTTTATTTGAAGCGCATCGCCGAACAGGCGGCGCGCCGCCACGGGCTGAAATCGACCTGCATGGCCAAGCCCTATTCCGACCATGCCGGTTCCGGCCTGCATGTGCATGTAAGCGTCGTCGACGAACAGGGCCGCAACATTCTCGACGCCAAAGGCGGCGAGCCGAAGCTGCTGAAATCGGTCACGGCAGGTATGCTCGACAGCATGCGCGAGGCGCAGCTGATCTTCGCCCCCTTCGCCAATTCCTACCGGCGCTTTCAGCCGGGGTCCTTCGCGCCCGTCGATCTGAGCTGGGGCAACGGCCATCGCGGCACGGCAATCCGCATACCCGAAAAGGACGGGCCGGCCGCACGCATCGAGCATCGCGTCGCCGGCGCCGATGCCAATCCTTATCTGCTGCTGGCGGCGATCCTCGGCGGCATGCTCACCGGTCTCGACCGCGAGCTCGATCCCGGCGAGGAGACGACGCCCGCGCACACGCCCGCAGATACGAGGCGACTGACGCATGATTTCCTGAGCGCGGTCGAGACCTTCCGCACCTCGCCCTTCATCGCCGATATCTTCGGCAGCCGATATCAGGCGCTCTATGGGGACACCAAGCGCAAGGAAGCGCTGGCGCATCTTCGCACGGTCTCCGATTTCGACTATCGCACCTACCTACCGCGTCTCTGAATCCTTCCGTTACGCCGCGGGTTCGCGGCGTTCGTCCGCATCGATCTGAGCCGCCAGACCCTGCTTGACGAGAACCTTCAGTTCGCCCGGATGCAGACGGATCAAGACGTCGCGTTCGAGCGGCAGCAGTTCCCCGTCCATCACGCAATTGGCCTTGGAGCGCAGCTTCGGGAAATGCAGGCGCACCTCGGCCGGGTGCATCACCATGACGTCCGCGTTCTCGCGGACCTTGCCGCGCATCATATCGAAGGCGAGGCGGGCGACACCGAGCGGTTTCAGCGGATTTGCCGTATAGAAGCCGAGTTCGCCGCTTCTCAGATTATCGGCATACAGCAGTGCATTTTCGCCAAACGGGTTGTTGGAGACCGAGACTGCCGAAACCCGGCGACGCTCGCGCATGCCGGCCGCTTCGAACTCAACCTCGAATTCTGGCGGATTGAAGATAACGCCGAGGGCCGCCTTCGTGCTTGCCCTGATCTTGCCCAGCCGCGAGCGATAGCTGTAGGAATTGCGATAGCGCACCATGCGGGCATGCAAGCCGGCGGAAAACTGATGAATGAAGGGGCGGCCGTTGGCGCTGGCAATATCAACATTGTCGATCTCGCCTGATGCAAGCACGTCGAGAGCCTGCCAGATATCGAGCGGCACGCGCAGCGAACGGGCAAAGAGGTTCATGGTGCCGGCCGGGACGACGCCGAGTGCGATACCGTTCTTCCAGGCGATCGATGCCGCCGCCGAAATCGTCCCGTCGCCGCCACCGGCGACGATGCCGTCGATATCGTTGCGCTTGGCCGCACGTTCCATGGCCGGAATGATTTCATTTCCAGAGAAAACGATCGCGTCGAAATCGTGCCCCGCATCGCGGAACGCTGCTTCCGCCCTCTTTTCGTAGGCCAGCATATCGGTGGTCTTGAAGGTACCGCCGTCGCGATTGAAAAAGCCTACAAGCTTCATGAGGGCTCCCGTCCCTGGCGCGGAAATCGTCCTGCCTTGCTCCTCAAATGGTTGCGGCACTGACGATTTCAAGCGCCGCCCTGGCGCGGCAGAAATCACAGAAATGCAAATGTTGCAACGGACATATGCACATAGCAGGACGCTGCACTGCGAAAAATGCACTCGACGCCTGTCGGCATATCACGGATAGATCAGACATCGCCATCTTCCTTCCCGCCATTTGTCCCGATCGCCTCGAGGCCGCACTTGGCCAGTGGCCTGCCGAGCAGAACCGTCCAGAGAGAGCTCCCATGAGTGAGATCGCCATCAACGATTCCATCGGTACCCAGCCTGCTGACGAGTTGCCGTCGGCAACGACCGTGGCTTTGGTTCAACTGGCGCTCGCTTGCGGCGGCTTCGGCATCGGCACCGGCGAATTCGCAATCATGGGGCTGCTGCCCAATGTGGCCGACACCTTCTCGGTGACGACGCCGCAGGCGGGATACGTCATCAGCGCCTATGCGCTCGGCGTCGTCGTCGGCGCGCCCGTCATCGCCGTGCTCGCCGCGAAGATGGCGCGCCGCACATTACTTTTGTCGCTGATGCTGCTCTTTGCCCTCGGCAATATCTCGAGCGCCGTGGCGCCGACCTTTGAGACCTTCACCGTCCTGCGCTTCATCACCGGCCTGCCGCATGGCGCATATTTCGGCGTCGCCGCACTTGTGGCCGCCTCAATGGTGCCGATTCATCGGCGGGCACGCGCTGTCGGACGCGTCATGCTCGGACTGACTGTCGCAACGCTCCTCGGCACGCCGCTGACGACGCTTTTCGGCCAATCGCTGGACTGGCAGGTTGCGTTCCTGTCGGTCGGGGTCGTCGGGCTGCTGACAGTGGCCTTGATCTGGGTCTATGTTCCGAGGGACAGGGTTTCCGAGGAAGCGAGTTTCTCACGCGAACTCGGCGCCTTCCGCCGACCACAGGTCTGGCTGACGCTCGGGATTGCCGCGGTCGGTTATGGCGGCATGTTCGCCATGTTCAGCTATATCGCCTCGACGACGACCGAGGTGGCGATGTTGTCGGAAACGGCCGTTCCGGTCATGCTGGTGCTCTTCGGCGTCGGCATGAATGCCGGCAATTTCATCGGCTCGTGGCTCGCCGACAAGTCGCTGCTCGGCACGATCGGCGGCTCGCTCGTCTATAATATCGTTGTGCTGACGACCTTCTCGCTGACCGCCGCCAACCCCTATATGCTCGGCCTCTCGGTCTTCCTCGTCGGCTGCGGCTTTGCCGCCGGCCCGGCGCTGCAGACACGGCTGATGGACGTCGCCGCCGATGCGCAGACGCTGGCCGCTGCTTCCAACCATTCCGCCTTCAACATCGCCAATGCGATCGGCGCCTGGCTCGGCGGCCTCGTCATCGCCTGGGGTTACGGTTTTGCGGCCACGGGCTACGTCGGCGCAGCACTCTCTTTCCTTGGTCTCTTCGTCTTCGCAGCCTCAGCCCGCCTGGAGAGGCGCAGCCGGCGCGTGCAGCGCGCCTGAGGACATGCGCAACTCACGTCCTTCCGGGCTGCAGAAGACATAATCGTCGCCCCAGGCGGCAAGCGCATCGACGACCGGCTTCAGCGTCATGCCTAGCGGCGTCATCGCATACTCAACACGCGGCGGCACCATCGGGAAGACGGTACGCGACACCAGACCGGACCCTTCGAGTTCGCGCAACTGCTTCGTCAGCATCCGCTGGGTCACGGCCGGTAGCTTGCGGCGCAGTTCATTGAAGCGCAGCGTGCCCTTCATGAGGTGAAAGAGGATCACACCCTTCCATTTGCCGTCGAGGTAGCTCAGCGTCGCCTCTACAGGGCAACCGGGAAAATTCCTGACGAGTTTGGCGCGCGGCAACGACATTTACAGTATCCTTTTTAGTACTGCGTACAGAATTGTGCATTCTTGCGTTGCTCGAACATAGTGCGCATCTAGCTTCCGTGCAAAGAACACAGGAGTTTCCCATGCGCGCCGTCGCTTATAAAACCCCACAGCCCATTACCGCCGAGACCTCGCTGATCGATGTCGACTTGCCGATGCCGGAAGCTCGCGGCCACGATCTGCTCGTCGAGATCAAGGCGGTCTCCGTCAATCCCGTCGATGTGAAGGTGCGCGCCCATTCCGCGCCACCTGCCGACGAACTGAAGGTGCTCGGTTGGGATGCCGCCGGTGTCGTCAAGGCCATCGGTGCTGACGTCACGCTGTTCAGGCCGGGCGACGAGGTGTTCTACTCCGGCGTCATCAGCCGTCCGGGCAGCAATGCCGAATTCCACCTCGTCGACGAGCGCATTGTCGGCAAAAAGCCGAGGAGCCTCGATTTCGCGGCCGCAGCCGCCCTGCCGCTGACCTCGATCACCGCTTATGAGACGCTGTTCGACCGGCTGAAGGTGCAGGACCATATTGCGGGCCCGGCACGCTCCATCCTGATCATCGGCGGCGCAGGCGGGGTCGGCTCGATCGCGATCCAGATCGCCCGTTCTCTCACCGACCTCACCGTGATCGCAACGGCATCGCGGCCGGAAACGCAGGACTGGGTGAAGGCGCTCGGCGCACATCACGTCGTCGATCACTCCAAGCCGATCGCGCCTCAGGTGGCAGCGCTTGGTATCGGCGCGCCGGGATTCGTTTTCTCGACAACCAATACCGACAGTCACATCGGCGACATCGTGGAAGCCATCGCGCCGCAGGGCCGCTTCGCACTGATCGACGATCCCAAGACACTCGACATCGTGCCCTTCAAGCGCAAGGCCATCTCCATTCATTGGGAGCTGATGTTCACCCGCCCGCTTTATGGCACGCCTGACATGATCGAGCAGCACAAGCTGCTGAACAAGATTTCCGAACTGGTCGACGCCGGACAGATCCGCACGACGCTCACCGAGACCGTCGGTCCGATCAATGCGGCAAATCTGAAGAAGGCACATGCGATGGTGGAAAGCGGCCGTATGAAGGGCAAGGCAGTGCTTGCAGGCTTCTGATTCGCACTTGCACGAAGGTTTTTTAAGCCGTCAGCCGCAAGTCATTGCCACACGCCGGAATGCGGCACCGCACAGGTGCGACATTCTGGCGTTAAGCATTTATCCTGCTTGACTTTTTCGGCGTTCGGGGCCACCTAGCATGACACGTGGATGACATTCATCTTCCGCGCATTTCAACGGAGCCATCACTCAGATGCCAAGCGACAGTAACAGTCGATTGCCTTTGCCGTACGCGGCCGCCCTCGTGCGCTGACCGACTCCTGTCGGCTCGCCCGATCGGACGCTACGGCGGATCGACGGAAAGGCGAGCCTCAATGAATATCAACCGCCTCCCTCTTCGGGCAGGCCATGCCGCCCGCGCCTTCATCAACAACAGCCGCGGCGCAACAATCGCCGAACGCGTCGAAGCTCTGAATGCGCTCAGCGTCCAGGACGCCGGGCGGGTGCTGTCGGGCATGCCGCTCGACTATGCCGTCAATATGCTCGACCGGCCGGAGCTTCGCAACGCTGCACAGATCCTCGCGCTGATCAGCGCCGAGGACGCCGCACGGCTGATGCACGGCATGTCCAACGACCGCGTCGCCGACGTGCTGCTCGAACTCGACGGCGAGACCCGGGCCCGGCTGTTCTCCAGCCTCGACGAGCCGGTGCGCGTCGCCATCCAGCACCTGATGGGCTATCCCCCGCGCACGGCGGGCGGCATCATGACGACGGAATTCGTCAGTGTTCCCGACAGCTGGACCGTTGCCCAGACTCTCGATCATGTACGCCAGGTCGAACGCTCACGCGAGACGGTTTACGCTATCTACGTGCTCGATGAGTTGAGCCATGCGCTGCAGCATGTGGTGACGCTGCGCCGCCTCATCACCGGCGAGCCGGATGCATCCATCCTCTCCGTGGCTCAGAAGGGCGCGCCGGTTTCGGCCGATCCGCTGATGAAGCAGGAGGACGTCGCCCGGCTGATCCGCAAACACGACCTGCTTGCACTGCCGGTCACCGACGAGCACGGGCAGGTGCTTGGCATCGTCACCGTCGACGACGTGATCGACACGATGATATCGGACACGACGGAAGCGGCCCAGAAGTTCGGCGGCATGGAGGCGCTCGGCCAGCCCTATATGAAGATCGGCTTCGCCGGCATGATCCGCAAGCGCGCCGGCTGGCTCGCCGCCCTCTTCCTCGGCGAGATGCTGACAGCAAGCGCCATGCAGCATTTCGAAGGCGAGCTCGAAAAGGCCGTGGTGCTGACGCTGTTCATCCCGCTGATCATGAGCTCGGGCGGCAATTCGGGTTCCCAGGCCACTTCGCTGATCATAAGGGCGCTGGCGCTCGGCGAATTGAAGCTTTCGGACTGGTGGAAGGTGCTGTTGCGCGAACTGCCGACCGGCATCGTGCTCGGCGCGATCCTCGGCCTCGTCGGCTTCGTCCGCATCGTCTTCTGGCAATCGGCGGGGCTCTACAATTACGGTCCGCACTGGCCGATGGTCGCCGTCACGGTGTTTGCCGCGCTCATCGGAATCGTCACCTTCGGCTCGATCTGCGGTTCGATGCTGCCATTCATGCTGCAGAAACTCCGACTCGATCCGGCCAGCGCCTCTGCGCCCTTTGTCGCCACGCTGGTCGACGTCACCGGCCTCGTCATCTACTTCTCGGTGGCGCTGCTCATCCTCAGCGGGACGCTGCTGTAGCGCATGCGCAACCGGCTAGATGTGCCCCTCACCCTGGCCCTCCCCCCGCACTCGGGGAGAGGGGACCTGCCTTGCGAGAGATTGGTGAGAAAGGAGAGGTTGCGGCGATCCTCTCTTCGCCCCGTTTACGAGGAGAAGGTGCCGGCAGGCGGATGAGGCGTGGGCTCCACGCCCTATCCAAGAAAAACCATTGGGAAATCACCTTCCCTCAGGCAGCTTCAGCGGCCCATGCGTCTTTATGCTGCGGATGGCGAAGTTCGAACGGATGTCGCTGACGTTCGGCAAGGTCAGCAGCGTCTCCGTCAGCAGCCGTTCATAGGCGGCGAGATCCTCCACCACCACTTCCGCTAGGAAGTCGGCCGTACCTGAGATCAGAAAGCAGGAGACGATCTCGGGAATGGCGAGCAGCGCCTTCTGCTGCGCCTCGGAATTCTCGCGGCTGTGATGCACCACCTTGAATTCGACGAAGACCGTCAGGCCGAGACCGACCTCCTTGCGGTCGATATCGGCCGTGTAGCCGCGGATGATACCGGAGCGTTCGAGATTGCGGATGCGGCGCAGGCAGGGCGACGGCGAGAGGTTCACTTTCTCGGCGATCTCGACATTGGTGGCGCGCGCATCCTCCTGCAGGCATTTCAGGATGGCAATATCGAATTTATCGAGATTTGGCATTTTCCAGAGATCCATGGGAATCATTTGGCAGAAGATTGCGTATAGCACGATTTTCAAGCCACAGATAGCAAGGACATGCCCCGGCCTCCGGCGCTAATCTTCTTTTCAACCGGACAGGATCCGGATCGAGGAAAGGATTGGGACTATGAGCACGATCGCATTTTCAAACGACAAATCACCTTCGCAGACGCTCGGTTATGCCGCCGGCAGCGTCACCGTGTTGATCTGGGCGAGCTGGTTTCTGGCAACCCGCCACAGTGCCGCGACGTCGCTCGGTTCGATCGATATCGGCCTTATCCGCTTCGGCATCCCGGCGCTTGCGCTTTCGCCGGTCTGGCTCCGCACTGGCCTGTTGCCGAAGGGTCTGCCGCTCCATCTGCTGGCGATCATGGTTGCGGGCTGCGGCGCGATCTTCTTCCTGGTGACGACGCTTGCCATTCACTCCACACCGGCCGCCTCCTCGGGCATCCTGCTCGGCGGCTCCATGCCGCTTGCCACCGCATTGATCGGCATTCTGTTGTTTCGGGAGCGGCCGGATGCCACACGCATTGCCGGGCTGGCGGCAATCGTCGGAGGCGTGATGATCCTGCTGACCCGCAGTCTTGCCGACGCCTCCCTGCCCTGGACGAGCTTCGTGATGCTGCCGGCCGGCGCCGTGCTGTGGGCAAGCTATACCCATGCCTTCCGCCGCTCAGGTCTGACAGCCATTCAGGCAAGCGCGCTGATCGCCGTCTGGTCTTTCCTGATCATGGCCGGGCTCGCCCTCGTCTTCGGCATCTCGCTGCCGCAGGCCCCGCTTGCCGAGATCGGCCTGCAGGTGCTGAGCCAGGGCATTCTCTCCGGCCTCGTCGCCATGGTCGCCTATGGCACGGCGGTCCGCATCCTCGGCGGAACGCAGGCCGCCGCCTTTACGGCATTGACGCCTGTTCTTGCGACTGTCGGCGGCGGTCTCCTCCTTGGTGAAACGATTGGTCTTGCCGAAATCAGTGCAGCAGTGATCACCGGCATCGGCGTCGCGCTTTCAACCGGTATCGCTGCACGACGCTGACCATCAGCCACAATCGACAATATCAAGCCGCCGGCAGCCATCGCTGCCGCGGCTTTTCAGTGTGTTCTCGATCGCTCAGGCCTGGATGACGACGACCCTCGCACCGACCTCGACGCGACCATAGAGATCGATGACATCGTGGTTCATCATGCGAATACAGCCGCTCGACATTGCGAGACCGATCGATTCCGGCTGGTTCGTACCGTGAATGCGGAAATGCGTGTCGTTGCCGCCGCGATAGAGATACATCGCCCGCGCGCCGAGCGGATTGTTCGGACCGCCCGGCATGCCGCCGGCAAGCTTGCGGTAGCGCTCTTCGCGGCGCTGCATGTTTTCCGTCGGCGTCCAGCTCGGCCACTCGGCCTTGCGCCCGATATAGGCGTTGCCGGCAAATGCCAGTCCCTCGCGGCCAACACCGACGCCATATCGCATCGCCCTGCCGTCACCGAGGACGTAGTAGGCGCGACGCGCCGGCGTGTCGATGACGATCGTGCCCGGCGCATGTGTGGTTTCATAGGCGACTTCCTGGCGGCGAAGTTCCGGCTTGATCTTATCGATCGGCACCTGCCTCAGCGGAAACTTTTCATCCGGAAGTGCTGCATAATTCGTCTGGCTATTGAGGCCGGTCGAGGAGCAGCCGGCGACAAAAAGCGGCAGAGCGATCAGAAAGCCCCGGCGGGAGATCGTCATGAATGTGTCCTTAGTGCGTCAACAACATGTCGCAAGCTAAGGAATTTATGGTTAACGAACGGCTAACGGCAGCCGGCGAGATCACGAAGACGTCAGCGGTCGAAATCACCGCCGATGTCGGCGATGCACCTCACATATTCGGATAGACCGGCCCCTCGCCGCCCTGCGGCGGCACCCAGTTGATGTTTTGGTTCGGGTCCTTGATGTCGCAAGTCTTGCAGTGCACGCAGTTCTGGGCGTTGATAACGAAGGTCTTGTCGCCATCCTTCTCCACCCATTCGTAGACGCCGGCCGGACAGTAGCGCGTCGACGGGCCGGCATAGATGCCGAGCTCGGAGCTCTTCTGCAGCGCCATGTCCTTGACCTGCAGATGCACCGGCTGGTCTTCCTCGTGATTGGTGTTCGACAGGAACACCGAGGACAGGCGGTCGAAGGTCAGAACGCCATCCGGTTTCGGATAGGCGATCGGCTTGTGGTTTGCGGCCGGCTCCAGAGACTGTGCATCCGTCTTGCCGTGCTTCAGCGTGCCGAAGAAGGAGAAGCCGAACAGCGTGTTCACCCACATGTCGAGGCCGCCGAGCGCGACGCCGACGGCCGTGCCGAACTTCGACCACAGCGGCTTGACGTTGCGCACCAGCTTCAGGTCGCGGCCAATGTCTGTGGCGCGCCATTCATTCTCGATCTCGACCACTTCGTCATGGCTGCGGCCTGATACAATCGCCGCGGCTATCTTCTCGGCCGCCAGCATGCCCGACAGCACCGCATTGTGGCTGCCCTTGATGCGCGGCACGTTGACGAGACCGGCCGAACAGCCGATCAGCGCGCCGCCGGGGAAGGAAAGCTTCGGCACCGACTGATAGCCGCCCTCGGTGATCGCACGCGCCCCATAGGACAGCCGCTTGCCGCCCTCGAAGGTGGATCGGATCGCCGGATGGGTCTTGAAGCGCTGGAACTCCTCGAAGGGATAGAGATAGGGGTTCTTGTAGTTCAGGTGGACGACGAAGCCGACGGCCACCAGATTGTCTTCGAGATGATAGAGGAAGGAGCCGCCGCCGGTTTTCATGCCAAGCGGCCAGCCGAAGGAGTGCTGCACCAGACCGGGCCTGTGATTCTCCGGCTTGACCTGCCAGAGCTCCTTGATGCCGATGCCGAATTTCTGCGGCTCGCGGTCCTTCTGCAGGTCGAACTTGGCGATCAGCTGCTTGGCGAGCGAACCACGCACGCCTTCGCCGATCAGCGTATATTTGCCGCGCAGCTCCATGCCGCGGGTGTAGTTGGGACCAGGCTCGCCATTCTTCTCGATGCCCATGTCGCCGGTGGCAACGCCGATCACCGCGCCTTTGTCATCGTACAGCACTTCGACGGCGGCAAAGCCCGGATAGATCTCGACGCCGAGTTCTTCCGCTTTGCCAGCCAGCCAGCGACAGACATTGCCGAGAGAGACGATGTAGTTGCCGTGATTGTTCATCAAGGGTGGCATCAGCACATTCGGCAGACGGATCGAACCGGCGGGGCCGAGGACCAGGAAGTGATCGGCGGTCACCTCGGTCTTGAAGGGATGGTCGGCATCGTCACGCCAGCCGGGCAGCAACCTGTCGATGCCAATGGGATCGACGACGGCGCCGGAGAGGATATGGGCGCCGACCTCGGCCCCCTTCTCCAGCACCACGACGGACAGTTCCGGATTGACCTGCTTCAGCCGGATCGCCGCCGCCAGACCGGCAGGACCGGCGCCGACGATCACAACGTCGAATTCCATGCTCTCGCGTTCGGGCAGCTCAGTCGTCTCGGTCATTCATTCGTCTCCGCTTGGCCAGTGGCCATCATCCCATGGCCACTGTCTTGTCAAAACCGCGCAGCATTGTCGAGCCGGGATGCGACAGCCAATCCTCAATTCGCACAAAGACATTTCAGCCGATGCGAGACTTACAATAACGCTTACGTTAACATCAATTGTGAAACCCGCGAGATCACGGCCCTCCCTTTCCTTTTTTGTCACCCGCGCCTTATACATCCCTCGAAGACATTTGGAGGAAATCATGGATCTCGGTATCAAGGGCAAACGAGCGCTCGTTCTTGCCTCCTCGCGCGGGCTTGGCCTCGGCATCGCCACAGCACTCGCGCGCGAAGGCGCAAACGTGCTGCTGTGCGGACGCAGCGGCGAACAGCTGGAAGCCAATTGCGCGGCGATCAACAGCGAAGGGAATGGCCGGGCCGACTGGATCTGGGCCGATCTTGGCGATGAGCGCTTCGTAGAGACGGCAACGACGGCAGTGAAGGAGAAGTTCGGCGGCATCGACATCCTCGTCAACAATACCGGCGGGCCAACGCCCGGCACGACGGAGGAGATGACGGCCGAAAAGCTCGAGACCTATTTCCTCTCCATGGTCGCCCGGGTGATCACGCTCACCAATGCGCTGCTGCCTGACATGAAGGCGCAAGGCTGGGGCCGCATCCTGACGGTCGCCTCATCAGGCGTGATCGAACCGATCGCCAACCTGGCGCTGTCGAACACGCTGCGCCCGGCGCTTGCCGGCTGGAGCAAGACGCTTGCCTCCGAAGTGGCGAGCTTCGGCATCACCACCAACCTGCTTCTGCCGGGCAGCATCCTGACCAGGCGGCTCGACGACCTCGACGGCGCCGCGGCAAAGCGGACGGGCAAAAGCCTCGAGGAAATCCGCGCCGACAAGGAGGCGCGCATTCCTGTCGGCCGCTACGGCAGGGTCGAGGAATTTGCCGCAACGGCCGCCTTCCTGTGCAGCCAGCCGGCAAGCTACATTACCGGCTCGCTGATACGCTGCGACGGCGGCGCCGCACGGTCCGTCTAGAGCCGCTCAGGCCGCACGGGCCGCCACGGCGGCCCAGGTCGCCGCGTTCCGGATCATCTGTTCGACATTGGCTGGATCGTCGGCAAGTTCGGCGAGTTCGGAAAGCCGATGGAAACCCGTCAGGATCGCAATGCGCCGCCGGTCGAGCCTCCGTCCGGTCAGCATTTCATAGCCAGAGACGATGCGCGCGGTTAGATCGGGCGAGATGAAGTTCGAATAGATGAACTCCTGGTGCAACGGACCGAAACCTGAATCGGCGAAATCGTAAATGCCGTTGAGCTTACCGTGCCGGTGATCGAATGCCATATTCCAGCCGCGGCCATCGAAGAAACCAAAGACGCTGCCGAAGGGATCCGGCGGCAAGGCTTCGAAATCCGAAACAACGCTCTCCGCAAAGCCCTTGATATCAGCCGGCAGCAGCGGCAATGCCTTCGTCCGAACCGCCTCCGGCGATTGCCATGGCTGGATCGCTCCGGCGCCGGCCGCCCGTAGAAGATCGGCATCGAGCGCGTGCAGCTCGGCGTAAAATCGCGCGAGGTCATCCGCGAGCCGCTGACGGTCGCCCTCCCGAAGCGCATCGTAGTCTTCGGCAATTAGGTGTTCACCCTCGAGCTTGGCGTGGCTGGAGAAGATCGGCGGCCCGTCGTGAATGCGCATGTCGGGAACCGCCATCGACAGCGACGGTCGGACGACATCGAGCAAAGCGGCTTCTTTCACAAGCGCTCTTTCGGCGCCTATATGGCGGGGAAACTTGAAGATCAGCGTGTCGTCGACGTCGATCGCGATCGAATCCCAGTCCTTTGCCGCCAGCTTGAAGACGGAGCCGGTCAGTTCGGGAAATACGCTTGTGACGACAGATCGAAATTCGCTGGCATCCAATTCAGTCATGACGAGCTGCCTTCTCTGTTTCCCCATCTTTCGCGCGTGGGGAGTGGCGCCGAGCTGTTGCGAACCGCCGGATTGCAGCCTTCGAGCCCGCGCCAATTTGCACTTCACATATATTAGTATAACCTGAATATTACGGAATATTCATTACAAAAATTTAAGCCATTATAACCACTTAGTGATCGCGACACGGGAATTATGTCTTTTTTGCGCCGCAATATAAGCGGCTCAATCAAAGCGTAAATTTGCGCCCGTGCTCAAACCCCGGTCTCACCCATGAAGAAATTTTGGATCACCGTCAGCTTTGTCGCAATCGCCGCGGTCGGCGTTTGGCAATTCGGGAATCTCGACCCTTATGCCGCGCACATTCCCTACCTCTCGCAGTTCATCAAGCAGCCGGCCGGCCGCAATGGCGGCGGAAGGCAGGCACCGGGCGATCAGACGCAGGCCAATCAGGCGCCGACCGACCAGGCCTGGAATGGCGGGCAACACCAGGGTGGCGGACGCAGACGTGGAGGTGGTGGCCCGACCGTCGTCAAAACAGTCGCTGCGGTGAAAACGACGCTGCCGACGGATGTCACCGCGTCCGGCTGGGCCGATGCCGACGACAATACGACCATGGCCGCACAGGAACAGGGCCTGGTCGTCAGCATCAATGCGCAGGATGGAGCCACCGTCAAAGCCGGCGACCTTATCGCCAAGCTCGACGACCGGACGGCCAAGGCGGCGGTCGACAAGGACAATGCGATGATCGTCCGGGATACGGCAACGCTTTCGGAAGCCGAGACCGCCCTGGTTCGCGCACAGGACCTGTTCGACCAGAAGGCAGGCACCCAGCAGAGCCTCGACCAGGCAAGAGCTGCCCGCGACACCGCCGCGGCCACAGTCGAGGCTGACAAGGCCACCCTGGCCTCGGATCAAATCACCCTCGAGAATACGGATATCCGGGCGCCCTTCGACGGCCGGCTCGGCGATATTGCCGTCAGCAAGGGCGCCTTCCTCAATGCCGGGTCGGCAATCGTCACCATCGCGAAATACGATCCGATCTATGTGAAATTTCACCTGCAGGAGCGCTATCTGCGCGTCCTGAAGAAAGCGCTGGCAGCCGGCCCGGTCGAGGTCAGCACTGTTCCCGCTTCCTCCAAGGGGCAGGTGCGCAAGGGCGAGGTCAGCTTCTACGACAACACGGTCGACACGGCCTCGGGCACGATCTTGGCCAAGGCGAAATTCGAGAATGCCTCCGGTGCGCTGTGGCCCGGCCAATCGGTCAATATCGTCGTGCATTTCAACAACGACGAACAGCAGGTGGTGGTGCCGACGGTTGCCGTCAGCCCCGGCCCGGACGGGTTCTTCGCCTTCGTCGCCAAGGACGGCAAATCGCATCTGACGCCGGTCACCGTCGCCCGCGCCAATGGCGGCTTCACCGCTATCGAATCGGGTCTTCAGCCGGGCGACCATGTCGTCATCGAAGGCCAGGGCCAGCTCAGCGACCAGCAGGCAATCAACGAGCAGTTCGACGACAAGACGCTTGACGTCGCGTCTGCCGAAGAGCCTCGGCAACTGCGGCAGTCCGAGACGATCGCGGTGGGAGCTCAGCAATGATCCCGAATTTCTGTATCCAGCGCCCCGTCGCAACGACGCTGCTTGCCATCGGCGTCATTCTGGCCGGTCTTGCCGGCTACCGGCTCGTGCCGGTTGCAGCCCTGCCGCAGGTTGATTTTCCGACGATCAACGTTTCGGCGCAGCTGAGCGGTGCTTCGCCGCAGACCATGGCGACCTCGGTTGCCACGCCGCTGATCAAGCAGTTCGAGACCATTCCCGGGATCAGCGAAATCAGCGCCTCGAGCTCGCTCGGCAGCACCAGCATCGTGCTGCAGTTTGATCTCAATCGCGATATCGATGCGGCTGCTGCCGATGTGCAGGCGGCAATCTCACACGCGACGCGGCAGCTGCCCGATAACCTGACGACACCACCGAGCTATCGCAAGACCAACCCGGCCGATGCGCCTGTGATGCTGCTCTCCGTGCAGAGCAACACCATGCCGCGCAGCAAGCTCGACGAGATCGCCGAGGACATCATCTCGCCATCGCTTTCGACGCTGCCCGGCGTTGCGCAGGTCAGCGTCTATGGTGCGCAGACCTATGCTGTACGAGTCGAGGTCGATCCCAACAAGCTGCTCACACGCGGCATCGGCATCGATACCGTCAACAAGGCGCTTTCTGCCGCCAACAGCCAGCAGCCTGTGGGGACGCTGCAGAACAATGCCCAGAGTATGACGATCACCGCGAATACGCAGCGCACCAATGCCGAACAGTTCCGGTCGCTCGTCATCGCCAATCCGAACGGCGCGCCGATCCACCTCGGCGACGTCGCCGATGTGCAGGACGGCGTCGAGAACCAGTATACCGGCAGCTGGTATGACGGCCAGCGCGGCATCATCCTCGCCATCCAGCGCCAACCGGACGCCAATACTGTCGATGTCGTCGATGCAATTAACGCCAAGCTGCCGCAGTTGCACGCCGAAATTCCGTCTTCGGTGACGACCGTGGTCATGAACGACGCCGCAAAACCCATTCGCGCCGCCATTGCCGACGTTAAGTTCACACTCTTCCTGACGATCGGCCTCGTCGTTCTCGTCATCTACCTCTTCACCGGCCATGCAACGGCAACGATCATCCCGGGGCTTGCCGTTCCGCTCTCGCTGATTGCGACCTTCGGCATGATGTATGTGCTCGGCTACAGCATCGACAACATTTCGCTGCTCGGGCTGACACTGGCAGTGGGACTCGTGGTGGACGACGCGATCGTCATGCTCGAGAACATCCTGCGCCATGTCGAGGAAGGCATGCCGGTGCGCGAGGCGGCGATCAAAGGGGCCGGCGAAGTCAGCTACACGATCATATCCATGTCGGTTTCGCTGATTGCCGTCTTCATCCCGATCCTCCTGATGGGCGGCGTCGTTGGCCGCGTGTTCAACGAATTCGGCATGGTGGTCGCCATCGCCATCATCTCGTCGGCGATCGTCTCGCTAACCGTGACGCCGATGCTCGGTTCGCGCCTTTCCAACAATCACAGCCGGCCGCCGCTTTTGATCCGCATCTTCGATGCCGGTTTCGAGCGGACACTCCGCGGCTACGACAGATCAGTCGGCTGGTGTCTTCGCCATCGTGTCACGATTCTCGGCCTGTTCCTCGGCTCGGTGGCGCTGACAGTCTATTTCTTCATGACGCTGCCGACCAGCTTCTTCCCGCAGGAGGACATCGGCCGGCTAACGATCAGCACGCAGGCCCGGCAAGATATTTCCTATTCCGCCATGGAGGCTCTGCAGCAGCAGGCGGCAGCCGCCGTCAAGGCGAACCCGGCCGTCAACCATGTCATGTCGACGATCGGCGGCAATCCGAACAAACCGCAGAACAATGGCTCGATGTTCGTCGAACTCAAGGACAAGAAGGAGCGCCCGCCGCTTGATCAGACGTTGCGTGAGCTGCGCACCGCGATCAACAAGATCCCCGGATTGCAGGCCTTCGTGACGCCGAACCAGAGCCTGCGCTTCGGCGGCCGCCAGACCGCAAGCCAATATCAGCTGGTCATCCAGGCGCTGAGCGCCGACCAGACCAATCTCTGGGCCGGCAAGATCCAAGCGGCGATGCGTGGTGACCGCGGGCTGTTCACCGATGTGACGTCGGATGCCCAGAACAACGCCCTGCAAGCCAATATCGTCATCGATAGTGAGCGGGCGGCGGCCTATGGGATCGACAACGATACGCTGCGCACGACACTGCAGGAATCCTTCAGCGGATATACGGCGGCAGAGATCCAGTCGACCGGCGACAGCTACGACGTCATCGTCGAATACGACACCAGCAAACCCTGGGACGACCAGAAGCTGTCGGAGATTCGCGTCGCCTCGTCCAATGGCAGTCTGGTGCCGCTTTCGAACTTCGCGCACGTGCAGCGCACCACCGGCCCCGTGACGATCAACCAGACGGGCCAGCTTGTCTCGACCACCGTTTCCTTCAACCTGCCTGAAGGCGTTTCGCTCAGTGACGCGACGGCAGCGATCGACCAGATCAAGAAGGAGATCGGCCTGCCGGCCGATGTCTTCACCTCCTATGGCGGCACGGCCGAGATCTTCGAACAGTCGCAGGGCAATACGCCCTATCTGATCCTGGCGGCGGTGCTGACCATCTATGTTGTGCTCGGCGTGCTCTATGAAAGCTTCATCCATCCGCTCACCATTCTGTCCGGCTTGCCCGCGGCGGCCTTCGGTGCGCTGCTCGCCTTGAAGATCATGGGCTTCGACCTGTCGATCATTGCCCTCATCGGGCTGCTGATGCTGATCGGCATCGTCAAGAAGAACGCGATCATGATGATCGATGTGGCGGTGGAGACCATGCGCACGACCGGCGAAAAGGCGACGTCGGCGATCCACGAGGCCTGTGTGCGACGCTTCCGGCCGATCATGATGACGACCTTCTGCGCCCTGCTCGGCGCGCTGCCGATCGCACTCGGCACCGGCGCCAGCTCGGAGCTGCGCCAGCCGCTCGGCATAGCCGTCGTCGGCGGCCTCGTCGTGTCGCAGTTGCTGACGCTGTTCATCACCCCTGTCATCTTCGTCGAGATGGACCGGTTCGGCCATTTCCTCGGCCGGCTGATGGGCCAGAAGAAGGTCGAGGAGCCGGTGCTGCAGGAGACAAGGGCGCTGGCCGCCGAGTAAGGCGGTCTGACGATACCGGGCCTTGCCTGTCCGCTTCTTGCCCCCGAGCGGCGAAGAAGCGGGCGCGGCAACGCGTCTCGATCTTCAATCCCCTTGAATGTGTCACGCCGCTATGGCATCAACCGCCCTCCTTGATCCGGGCGTCCTTTACGCCCTTGCGGAGCGCTGCTCCGTCTCCAGCAACAATCGGCATGAAGAGGTGCGGGCATGGCTCAGGCGCTGGGTTTCGACTTCGGCACGACGAATACGGTTCTCGCCATGGCGGATGGCGGGACAACGGGTTCGATGACGTTCACAAGCGCGGCCGGGACGGCCGACAGCATGCGGACGGCACTCTCCTTCATGAAGGACGCCCAGCTCGGCGCCTCGGCGCTGAAAGTGGAGGCGGGCCATGCGGCGATCCGGCAATTCATCGACAATCCCGGCGAATGCCGGTTCCTGCAGTCGATCAAGACCTTTGCGGCAAGCGCGCTGTTCCAGGGCACGCTGATCTTCGCCAAGCGGCACAATTTCGAGGATTTGATGGAGATCTTCGTGCGGCGCCTGCGCAACTATGCCGGCGACAGCTGGCCCTCGGATGTCAGCCGCATCGTCACCGGCCGGCCGGTGCATTTCGCCGGCGCCAGCCCCGATCCGGCGCTCGCGACCGAACGCTATAACGAGGCGCTGTCGCGCTTCGGCTTTCCCGAAATCCACTATGTCTACGAGCCGGTCGCCGCCGCCTTCTATTTTGCGCAGAACTTGAAGCAGGATGCGACGGTGCTGGTTGCCGATTTCGGCGGCGGCACGACCGACTATTCGCTGATCCGCTTCGAAACGGTCGCCGGCAGGCTGACGGCAACGCCGATCGGCCATTCCGGCGTCGGCGTCGCCGGCGATCATTTCGACTATCGGATGATCGACAATATCGTCGCGCCGCTGATCGGCAAGGGAAGCCATTTCAGGAGCTTCGACAAGATTCTCGAAGTGCCGTCCAACTACTATTCCAGCTTCGGCCGCTGGAACCAGCTGTCGATCTTCAAGACCACGCGGGAATTCGAGGATCTGAAGAAACTGGTGCGCACCAGCCTTGAGCCGGAAAAGCTCGAAATCTTCATCGACCTCATCGATCATGACGAAGGCTATCCGCTCTACCAGGCGGTGTCGACGACGAAGATGGCGCTCTCGGCTGCCGACGAGGCGCCTTTCGAATTCGCGCCGCTTGGCCGCGGCGGACAGCGCAGCATTAAGCGCCGCGACTTCGAAAGCTGGATCGCCGAGGATCTCGCCCGCATCGAAGGCGCCCTCGACGAGGTGCTTGTCAAAACCGAGACGAAGCCTGCTGACATCGACAAGGTGTTCCTGACCGGCGGCACCTCCTTCGTGCCGGCGGTGCGCCGCATCTTCACCGAGCGCTTCGAGCGCGACCGGATCGAAAGCGGTGGCGAACTGCTGTCGATCGCCCATGGTCTGGCGCTGATCGGCGAACGCGACGACATCGCGCAATGGACTGTGCAATAAAGCGGGCAAGCGCGGCCAACGTGCCGCCCGCCCTTTCAATGCCACGATCTCTTCGCTAGATTTGCCGTATGATCTCCGCCAACGACCTTTCCCCCGCCGAGCTTGCAGCACTTCTGCATTTCCATGCGGATGCCGGTGTGGAATGGCTGCTGGAAGAAGAGGCGGTCGACCGCTTCGCCGAATTCGAGGCGATGAAGGCTGCGCGCCGTCCGGCCGCGCAGACGCAGCAGGAATCATCTCCCGCTGAGCAACGTCCGTCGCCTGGGCAGCGCCAGACATCGCCTCGTCCGAGTGCAGCAGCACGTCCGACCCCGGTCGCCGGGCCGCAGCCGGCAATCCCGGACGGCGAGGCCGTGCAGCAGGCGCGTTTCGTCGCCGAAACCGCGCGGTCGCTCAGCGAGCTGAAGACCGCAATCGAATCCTTCAACGGCTGCAATCTCAAGCACAGCGCCCGCTCGACCATCTTTGCCAGCGGCGACCCCGGCAGCGGCATCATGGTGATCGGCTCGGCGCCGAGCGCCGAAGACGATCGTGAAGGTACGCCCTTCTCGGGGAAATCCGGCCAGTTGTTCGACAAAATGCTGGCTGCGATCGGACTTAGCCGTGCCAGCGTCCTGCTGACGCAGGTCATTCCCTGGCGGCCGCCCGGCAACCGCGCGGCGTCGCCGGCCGAAATGGATATCTGCCGACCCTTCATCGAGCGGCAGATTGCGCTCGCCGAGCCGCAGGCGATCCTGCTGCTCGGCAATTTCGCGGCGCGGTTCTTCTTCGGAGAAAACGATACGATTCACGGCTTGCGTGGCCGCTGGAGGGAAATTGCCGTCGCCGAGCGCGTCATTCCCGCCATTGCCAGCCTGCATCCTCAGGATCTGTTAACCGCACCTGTCAACAAACGGTTGGCCTGGAACGACCTGCTGATCTTTCAAGCGAAACTTAACTCGCTCTCTTTGCTTAGAAATTAGTCGAAGTAAAACGATTCATAAAATGATCCATGCGTATTTCGCATGGCTGCATCGCATTACGATGCATTGCAGAATCGATGTTGCACTGCAATATAAGGCCGTGTCTTGGGAGGAATTACAGGAACCAAGGCCATGAACAAACGATTTCGTCCTATCCATTGCGGGTTTGAAACCCTTCGTCTCACCGGCGACCAGATTCGTTCCACTAACGGCTATAGCCGCTTCGGCTTTGCCGCGAACGAACAGATGGTTGCCCGCGGCACCGGCATCAACAGCCGCACGGCACGTCCGAACGCCATTTTTTCCGACTTCCAGCAATATTAAGCGGCGGGCGCTGCCGCGCCGCGCATCTTTTCAGAGGCATCAAAGGCCTCTGAGGAATCGCGCAGCCGCCTGCCCGTTCATGTCAGAGTAAACCACCATGTCGACGATCCTGCTGTCGTTTCTGCGCAAAATCGAAACCTTCGAACATATCCGCGTCGCGGTCTGCGCCGCACGGGAATATGAGCGCGAGCTGTCGGTCAGGCCTGCCGATGTCGCCTCGGATCTTGGCGCGAGTGCAGCGGCGATCGTTCTCTGATCAGACTGCCATTTCTTCGATCCGGGCTTTCGCCCATTCGAAGGCTTCGTCGACATAGGCGAACTTGACGGCCTGCCAGGCGCAATATTCTTCGACAAAATCCCGCGATATCCAGAGCCGCGTCTTGCGCGGCTCGTCATGCCAGCCGACGCAGCCGCGCTGCGCCGCCTTCGCCAAGAGCCGCTGCAGGTGCGTGCGCGACATCATGAAATCGGCGGCGAGCGCGCGGGTTTCGACGCGGCCGACGACAAAGCTGTCAGACGCGGTGTTCTCGATATCCATCCGGCTGATGAAGTTGTCGACCACGAGGCCGCCGGCTTCGGTCCAGAGAAACTGCGCCACCTGCTCCGGCGGCTCCCGCCAGGCGGCGTCTTCCAGGCAATGGCGTGCGATGCGCGGCTGAACAAGCTTCATCAATGCTGGATTTGCCTGGAAATAGGCCGCCCTTTCGCCGCCGTCCAGCAGGTCGAGCGCAGCCAGATTGGCGTGAATCCAGCCAAACATTGCCTGGTGGCTGACAATGGCCGGTTCAAAATGCCGTGGGCGGCGCCGCTCGTCGCCAGGCGTGTGAGCGATGAAGCGGTAGGTATAAAGTTCTTCGATGAAAGCGAGCACGGTGTTACGGCTCGCCACCTTGTGTGCGGTGATGCGGCCGGTCAGCCGAACGGCGGTGAAACCCGACGTCGGGTCGCGCGGATCATATTCCAGGTGGAGAGCATAGGCGGTCTGGGTCAGGAGCCAGCGCTGATGGGAGGCGAGCAGTCGCGCCAAACGTGGACCGGCGTCGAACATGCTGCGCGTCTGCCCAGCCAGAAAGCGGATGCTCATCAAAAAGGAGCAGTTCCCCGCCAATTGCTCCGCCGTGAACGCCATTATGCTTTTCTCCATCTCCGCTCGCAGGCCAGCGTTCGGAGCAGTAATATCGAAAGCCGCAAACCGGCTCATTCAGACATGCATAGCATTGAATAAATGATAGTTTTTCATGTTCAACAATCATATTCCGCAGGTCGACGCCATCCCAAGAATTCGCCATTCTTTTCGCTCACCGGCAGCAAGCCTCTCATGACAGCAATCCCTGCGTAAAATATAGTGCCGGTCGGCACCTCAGGCTTGCGGCGTCGTCGCCTTGCGCGCCTCTCGCTGTTCGATGCCCAGCTGATGCTCGCGATAAATGATGAAGATACCGGCAGCAACGACGATGACGGTACCGATCAGCATTGTGACGGTCGGCACGTCGCCGAAGACGAAGTAGCCGACGATACCGCCGAGCAGGATCGACGTATATTCGAACGGCGCGATGGTGGAGACATCCGCATGGCGGTAGCTTTCCGTCAGCAGAATCTGGGCGACGCCGCCGCAAAAGCCGGCAGCGACCAGATAAAGCGCCGACGGCCATGGCAGGACGAGCCAGCCGAAAGGAAGGGAAGCCAGCGAGAAGACCGACGCGGTCAGCGAAAAATACAGCACGATCGTCGCAGTCTTCTCTTCTTCGACGAGCCGACGCACCTGGATCATCGCCATGCCGCCGAGAACGGCCGAGAGCAGCACGCAAAGCGCGCCGACGGCCTGTTCGGCTTGCATGCCGCCGTCACGAAACAGCGTCAGCTTCGGCCAGGAGACGATGGCGACGCCGACGATGCCGACGAGAACGGCGGTCCAACGATAGATGCGCACGGTCTCGCCGAGAAAAACCGCGGCGAAGACAACGGCGACGAGCGGCAAAGCGTAGCCAAGCGCGATCGCCTCCGGCAGCGGCAGATGCAGCAGGCCGTAAAAACCGAAAGCCATCGACAGGATGCCGATCG
Organism: Rhizobium atlanticum; assembly: GCF_030182485.1. Lineage (NCBI taxonomy): Bacteria > Pseudomonadati > Pseudomonadota > Alphaproteobacteria > Hyphomicrobiales > Rhizobiaceae > Rhizobium > Rhizobium atlanticum. The sequence goes on along the minus strand of NZ_JAQJCJ010000006.1, from coordinate 253,286 downwards.
TGCCGCGCTTCAGGTGGCCGAGCGGGTTGGCGGTGTGGAAGGCTGCGCGCAGCTGGCCGATATAAGCGAGATAAGCCATGATCGGGAAGAGCGCGAAGAAGGACCGGCAGAAGGTGACCTGGCCCGGCGGGATATCCGGGCCGGCCAGCTTGATGAAGGTCTGCATGGCCAGGAAGACCACGACCGACGAGACTTTCAGCGCAATGCCTCTCATCGGGTTTCTGAGAACCGAGTGCATGATCCTGGCTCTGATGCTGACTTAAAAGGAACGGGGAGACGCATCCGACTCGGGGACGCGGCGAGTGACGTCTGTCATCCTAGCTAAAGAAAACCGATGTGGGCGAAAATTTATCGCTTTTCGCATCCGATCCGACTGGTCAGGCGGGAGAGCGGCGCTGCGGCGCTCGATCCGATATAGCGCCTTTCGGCCGACAGCCACGTTCATCCGGCTCCAATGGATATTTTGCCTGCGAACTTCGCGTTTGCGGGCAATTTGCTTTAACTTTAGTTCAGACTTTAATGTAATCATGCCCGTCAATTTAGGCAGAGTGCGCCCGCCTCTGTATCCGCGGTTGTCAAATAACGGTCTTCAGGAAACACCATGCGAACAGATACCGGCCAGGTCATTCATCTGGCAGATTACCGTCCCACCGACTTCGTGCTGGAACGCGTGGACCTGACATTCGAACTTGATCCGACCGAGACAAAGGTCGAAGCGCGTCTCATCTTTCATCGTCGTCCGGGCGCCGACATGGCAGCGCCGATCGTGCTCGACGGCGACGAGCTGACGCTGGCGGGGCTGTTGTTCGACCAGGTGGAGCTTGACCCTTCACGTTATGACGCGACGCCGGAAAGCCTGACGGTGCGCGACTTGCCGGAAAGCGCCCCTTTCGAGCTGACGATCACCACGATCATCAATCCCGAAGCCAATACCCAGCTGATGGGCCTCTACCGCACCGGCGGCGTCTACTGCACGCAGTGCGAGGCGGAGGGCTTCCGCCGCATCACCTACTTCCCCGACCGACCCGACGTGCTTGCGCCCTATACGGTCAACATCATCGCCGACAAGGACGCCAACCCGCTGCTGCTGTCGAACGGCAACTTCCTCGGCGGCGCCGGCTACGGCCCCGGCAAGCATTTCGCCGCCTGGTTCGACCCGCATCCGAAGCCAAGCTATCTCTTCGCCCTCGTGGCCGGCGATCTCGGCGTCGTCGAAGACACCTTCACCACCATGTCAGGCCGTGAAGTGGTGCTAAAGATCTATGTCGAACACGGCAAGGAGCCTCGAGCAGCCTATGCGATGGATGCACTGAAGCGCTCGATGAAGTGGGACGAAGAGCGGTTCGGGCGCGAATATGATCTCGACATCTTCATGATCGTCGCCGTCTCCGACTTCAACATGGGCGCGATGGAGAACAAGGGCCTCAACGTCTTCAACGACAGATATGTCCTTGCCGATCCTGAGACCGCGACCGATGCCGACTACGCCAATATCGAAGCGGTCATCGCGCATGAATATTTCCACAATTGGACCGGCAACCGCATCACCTGCCGTGACTGGTTCCAGCTGTGCCTCAAGGAAGGCCTGACGGTCTATCGCGACCAGGAATTCTCCTCCGACCAGCGCTCGCGCCCGGTCAAACGCATCGCCGATGTGCGCCATCTGAAATCCGAACAGTTTCCGGAGGATGGCGGCCCTCTGGCCCATCCGGTGCGGCCGACGACATATCGCGAGATCAACAACTTCTACACGCGGACTGTCTACGAGAAGGGCAGCGAAGTCACGCGGATGATCGCCACACTGCTCGGCAAAGACGCTTTCAAGCGGGGCATGGACCTCTATTTCGACCGCCATGACGGTCAGGCCGTGACGATCGAGGATTTCGTCAAATGCTTCGAGGATGCAAGCGGGCGCGACCTGACGCAATTCTCGCTCTGGTACCATCAGGCCGGCACGCCGCTCGTCACCGCGTCGGGCAGCTACGATCCGGCGGCCAGCACCTTCACCCTGTCGCTCGAACAGATGGTTCCGGCAACACCCGGCCAGTCGAGCAAGGAACCGATGCATATTCCGCTCAGCCTCGCGCTGTTCGGCGAAAACGGCGGCATGATCGAACCGAGCTCGGTCAGCGGCGCCGAATATGCCGGCGAGGTGCTGCACCTGACCAACCGCGCCCAGACGGTGGTATTCCACGGCATCGGCTCGCGTCCGGTCGTCTCGATCAACCGCAGCTTCTCGGCGCCGATCAATCTGCATTTCGATCAGAGCCCGGCCGACCTTGCCCGCCTCGCCCGGCACGAGACGGATCATTTCGCCCGCTGGCAGGCGCTGATCGATCTGGCGCTGCCGAACCTTCTCAAGGCCGCCCGCGACGCGCGTGAGGGCAAGCCCGTCGCCTGCGAGGCGACCTTCGTCGAGACGCTGATTGCGGCTGCCGCCGACCAGAGCCTCGAGCCCGCCTTCCGCGCTCAGGCGCTAGCTCTGCCGAGCGAATCCGATATTGCCCGCGAACTCGGCAGCAACAACGATCCCGACGCGATCCATACCGGCAGGCAGGCGATCCTGAAACAGATCGCCGATGCCGGGAAGGATGTTTTCGCCAGCCTTTACGCGGCAATGACGACCTCAGGCACCTTCAGCCCGGATGCCAGAAGCGCCGGCCTGCGCGCCCTGCGCAATAGCGCGCTGACCTATCTCTCATACGCGGAACGGACGCCCGTCCGCGCCAAGGCAGCCTTCGACGCAGCCAACAATATGACCGATCTCAGCCATGCGCTGACGATCCTCGCCCATCATTTCCCCGAGAGTGCGCAAACGAGCGAAGCACTGGCCGCCTTCCGTGAGCGCTTCTCAGAAAACGCGCTCGTGATCGACAAATGGTTCTCGATCCAGGCCGGCGTTCCAGGCGCCAAGACCTTGGATCGGGTCCGCGCCCTGATGGAGAATTCGCTGTTCAAGCGGACCAATCCGAACAGGATGCGGGCACTGGTCGGCACCTTTGCCTTCGCCAATCCGACCGGCTTCGGTCGTGCCGACGGAGAAGGCTACCATTTCCTGGCCGGTGAGATTCTCCAAATCGACGAGCGCAACCCGCAGCTCGCCGCCCGGATTCTTACCTCGATGCGCTCCTGGCGTTCGTTGGAGCCGACGCGTGCCGCTCATGCTCTCGCCGCATTGAGCAAGATCGAACAGGCGCCCAACCTTTCCACTGACGTTCGCGACATCGTGGAGCGCACCCTTAAAGGGTGATTTGCCGAACCGGCCGTCGCACATGATGTGACGGCCTGGTCGCCCGGTGCTTCGAATCGCCCAAAAATCCCAGATATATAAATAGTTAACGGATTTTTACCTTTGCCTCTGGACAACGCGAATCACCCGTGATTCTCTAGGTCAGGTTCGAGCGAGCGGCGCGCGAATCACACGAGGGACAAGGCGAAGAGATGATGGACGTGCGGCGGGCAACCGTGGCCGGAGGACGGCTGCGTGTCGATTTTGACGGGTTGAAGGCCTGGCGAAACAGCCTTTCCGGTCACGCGACATCGGACCCGCTCCTTCGTCATCTGCCGAAGGCGGAACTCATCTTGAAGCGCACCATTCCGGCGCTGATCATTGCCTTCCTCTCCGTCGTCGCCGCCTCGCATTTTTTCGGCATGATGAATGAATATGCCCGCCTGGAGGCTTCCGCACGCCATGCCACCGCGCTCTCGGCGGCGACTGCCTCGGCGGTGTTTGCCGATGCCTCCCAGATCTTCGACAGCGGCGATATCGGCCAAGCGCAGACCCGCCTCACCAAGTACCTGCCGCAGGACCGGCTGGACAGCGGCGCTTTCGTGCTGCTGGTGCAGGCTAGCGGCAAGGTTTTCGCCGCCACGACCGCCGGGCTTTCGCATGTCGGCAGCAATGTCGGCGATTTCTTCCCGGAGGTCTCGGCGATCCGGCGTTTCGGCGATCGTGCCGGCGTCATCGAAACCACGATCGGCGGCGTGCCGCACTATGCCGAGATCACTTTGATGGGCAATGCCGGCGGCTACATCGTCGCCGCCACCTCGCTCGAGGAGATCAGCCAAGTCTGGCGCGAGGAGCTGGCGCTCAACGTCACCCTGTTTGCCGGCATATCCTCAATCCTGATCGTCATCCTCTACGCCTATTACACCCAGGTGAAGCGCGCCCGCGACGCCGACGACATCTTCCTGGAATCGAACCTGCGCGTCGAGACGGCCCTGTCGCGCGGCCGCTGCGGCCTCTGGGATTTCGATTTCGAGAACCGCGAATTCTTCTGGTCGCGCTCAATGTACGACATGCTCGGCCTGCCGGGTTCGGACAAGACAATGGGCTTCGGCGAAGCCGCGCGGCTGATGCACCCGGATGACGGCGGCCTTTACGAGATCGCACGCGCCATCGCCAACGGCCATTCCGGTCAGGTCGACCAGATCTTCCGCATGCGCCATGCCGGTGGCCACTATGTCTGGCTGCGCGCCCGCGCCCAGGTGATCCGCAGCAATTCCGGCCGGATGCACCTGATCGGCATCGCCATGGACGTGACCGAACAGCACCGGCTCGCCCAGCGCTATGCCGAAGCCGACCAGCGGCTCGCCGACGCCATCGAATGCACCTCCGAAGCCTTCGTGCTCTGGGACAAGAACGATCGGCTCGTCATGTGCAACACGCATTTCCAGGAAGCCTACGGCCTGCCGGACAGCGTGCTGGTGCCCGGCACCGAGCGCTCGATCGTCAATGCCGCCGCCGCCCGCCCCGTCATCGAGCGGCGGGTCGCCGATGCCGACGGCTCGGGGCGCACGACGGAGGTGCAGCTTGCCGACGAGCGCTGGCTGCAGATCAATGAACGGCGCACGCGCGACGGTGGCAGGGTCTCCGTCGGCACCGATATTACGCTAATGAAACGTCATCAGGAGCGGCTGCGCGAATCCGAACGCCGGCTGATGGCAACGATCGGCGATCTCTCCGCCTCGCGTCAGACGCTGGAGCTCCAGAAGGCCGAGCTTTCGACCGCCAACGCCAACTATCAGGCGGAGAAGGAACGGGCCGAGGCCGCCAACAAGGCGAAGTCGGAATTCCTCGCCAACATGTCGCATGAGCTGCGCACCCCGCTCAACGCCATCCTCGGCTTCTCCGAGATCCTACAGAACCAGATGTTCGGGCCGCTCGGCTCGCTGAAATATGACGAATATGCCCGCGATATCCATGACAGCGGCAAACATCTGCTGAACGTCATCAATGACATTCTCGACATGTCGAAGATCGAGGCCGGCCATCTGAAGCTGCACCGCGAGCGCATCGACCTCGTGCCGCTGATCGAGGAAAGCCTGCGTTTTACCGCCATTCCGGCGGCCGAAAAGAACATCGTCATCGAGCAGCGCATCTCGTCGGGCCTGACGCTGACGGCAGACCGCCGAGCGATGAAACAGGTGCTTCTCAACTTGCTCTCCAATGCGGTGAAGTTCACCGACGATGGCGGCCGCATCGCATTGCGCACACGCCGCGTCGACGGCGCCGTCTTCGTCACCATCGCCGATACCGGCATCGGCATCCCGCGCTCGGCGCTGTCGAAAATCGGCCAGCCGTTCGAACAGGTGCAGAGCCAATACGCCAAGAGCAAGGGCGGCTCCGGCCTCGGCCTCGCCATTTCCCGCTCGCTGACTTCGCTGCATGGCGGCCGCATGAAGATCCGCTCCCGCGAAGCTGTGGGCACGGTGATCTCGCTGCGCATTCCGGATGATGTTTAGGCTTTCACGGTATTCAAGAATATCTTTCTCACTGCCTTCGAAAGCCGCTTCACCTCGCCTTCCAGCGTCCTGATGTCAGGGCAGTCGCCGGCACGGCAGACGAGCTCGATTAGGCCGGCGGGCGCGTCGTTCGGGTCGAACTCGCTCTCGATGCAGAGCCGGATCAGCTGTGAAAGACTGGTGTAGAGCGTGAAGGCTTCGAGGCACGTGTCGAGGTCGGCAGTCGCCATCAGTCGGTCACCAAGCAACTTAAGGGCCTCGCCGGTGCTCTTGCCATTCACGACAATGTCGATGCCCTTGGTTGGTGCGATCAACGCCAGATACTGGGCGATGAATTCGAGATCGATGACGCCGCCGGGAATGTGCTTCAAGTCCCAGGGGCCGGATGGCGGCTTTTCCTTGTCGATCAGTTCGCGCATCTCGGCAACGTCATGCGCCACCTTGGCGATGTCGCGATCTGAAGTCAGCACCTCGCGAATAATATGTTCCGCCTCGGAGATCAGGCTGTCATCGCCTGAGATCAACCGGGCGCGGCTGAGCGCCATATGCTCCCAGGTCCAGGCCTCTTCGCGCTGGTATTTGCGGAAGGCATTGATGCGGGTGGCGACCGGGCCCTTGTTGCCGGAGGGACGCAGCCGCATATCGACCTCGTAAAGTACGCCCTCGGCGGTCGGCGCCGACAGGGCGGCGATCAGTCGCTGGGTGATGCGGGTGAAATAGCGCGTCGAGTCGAGCGGCTTTGGCCCGTCGGATTCGGAAGCCGCTTCGTCATAATCATAGAGCAGGATCAGATCGATGTCGGAACCTGCGGTCAGCTCAAAGCTGCCGAGCTTGCCCATGCCTGATATGGCGATGCGGCCACCCGGATAATCGCCATGCGCCGCCCGCATCTCGCTCACCACGGCATCGAGTGCGGCCGCAATGATGAGATCGGCGAGATGGGTAAAGGCGCGGGCGGCCATTGCGCCATTGATTGCGCCGGTGAGCAGGCGGATGCCGATGAGGAAGCGCTGTTCGGCGGCGAAGATGCGCAGCCGGTCGAGCACTTCCTCATAATGGCGCGCCTGGGCAAGAGAGCCCTTCAGGCGTTCGCCGAGATGCTCGCGGGTCGGCAGCTCGGCCATCAGGCCGGGATCGAGCATGCCGTCGAAGACATGCGGCTTGGCGGCAATCACTTCGGCCAGGCGGGGCGCCGAGGACATGATGTTGACGATTAGCGACAGGAGCGCCGGATTGCTGCCGAGCAGCGAGAAGAGCTGGATGCCGGCGGGAAGGCCGGAGATGAAGCTGTCGAAGCGCAGCAGCGCCTCGTCGGCACGCTTGCTTTCGCCGAAGACGCGCAGCAGCTCCGGCGTCAGCTCCGTCAGCCTTTCCCGCGCCTCCACCGATTGCGTCGCACGATAGCGGCCGTAGTGCCAAGTGCGGATGATGCGCGAAATGTCGGATGGTCTGGTGAAACCAAGCTTCTTGAGCGTCTCCAGCGTGTCCGGGTCGTCGCCCTGGCCGGTGAAGACGAGGTTTCCGGTTTCGCTGGAAAGCTTGCTCTCCTGCTCGAATAGGCGGGCGTAACGACGCTCGACCGTTTTCAGGACACTGACCAGCCTTTCGGAAAAGCTCGGCGTGTCGGGAAAGCCCATCATGAAGGCGATGCGCTTCAGGTCGGCGTCGGTCTCCGGCAGAAGGTGAGTCTGCTCGTCGCGCACCATCTGAATGCGATGCTCGACGTCACGCAGGAACCAGTAGGCCTCCGTCAGTTCGTCGCGCGTCTCCGCATCGATCCATTTCGCCTTGGTGAGTTCACGGAGTGTCTCCTCCGTCGCCCGGGCGCGCAGCGCCGGCATGCGGCCGCCGGCAATCAGCTGCTGCGTCTGGACGAAGAATTCGATTTCGCGAATGCCGCCGCGGCCGAGCTTGACATTATGACCCTTGACGGCGATCGCGCCGTGGCCCTTATGCGCGTGGATCTGCCGCTTGATCGAGTGGATATCGGCGATCGCCGCGTAATCGAGGTATTTGCGGAAGACGAAAGGGCCGAGTCCGCGCAGGAACTCGCCGCCGGCCGCAAGGTCTCCGGCGACGGCGCGCGCCTTGATGAAGGCCGCCCGCTCCCAGTTCTGGCCCCTGCCCTCATAATAGATCATCGCCGCGTCAACCGGGATCGCCAGCGGCGTCGAGCCGGGATCGGGACGCAATCTGAGATCGGTGCGGAAAACGTAGCCGTCCGCCGTGCGCTCCTGCAGGATGCGCACCAGCCGGCGCATCATCCTCGGAAAGATGTCGATCGCATCATCCGGATCGGCCACGATGCCGGCCTGTTCGTCGAAGAAGACCACGAGATCGATATCGGAGGAATAGTTGAGTTCGCACGCGCCGAGCTTACCCATGCCGAGCACGATCAGGCCCGAGCCCTCGCTTGGTTTGGCCGGATCGTGCAGCCTGAGCTTTCCCCCCTCATGCGCCGAAAGCAGCAGATGGTCGACCGCAGCCGCGACCGAAGCCTCGGCAAGCGCGCTCAGCCAGGCCGTTGTCGTCCGGCTGTCGAAAATGCGCGAGAGATCGGCGAGCGCAACGAGAAAAGCGGCCTTGCGTTTGATGATGCGCAGCCTGCTCATCACCACGGATTCCCCCGGCGCCGCCCCTTCACCGTCCCGCCGCCAGCAGCTTCGCGCCTCGGCGATCAGCGCTTCGATCTGCGGCTCCAGCGGTTCGCTGATGGCGCCGGCAAGGACGGCGGGATCGAGATTGACGATTTCACGCAAGTAGGGCGACAGCGACAGCACGGCGGCGATGAAGTCGCGCACCCGCTCGTCCGTCTTCAGCATTGCCGCAATTAACGGCTCGCTTTTGCCCGCCTCCTGCAGATCGGTCAGCGCCAGCTTCAGCTCCGTCTGGCTCAGCGGACGCAGTAGCCCTTCAGCGACATCCTTCAGGCCATGCGTCGATTTCGTCAGCATGCGCTCTCCCTGGCTCTGCAGAAGGCGTTGCGATTATCTGGAATCGGGGTCGCCGCCTTCGGTTTGGAGGTAACTTAGTGTCCTGGTGGAAAACCGCCAATACGCGATTCAGCCTATCGCAATCGGACAAGACCCTCAGGCGACCTTGGCCGGGAAGATCATGCTGACCGTCAACCCGCGCTGCTCAGGCTTGTCGGGATTGGTGTCGGAGAGTTCCAGTCGGCCGTTATGCAGCTCCATCACTGCTTCCACCAGCGAAAGCCCGAGCCCTGTGCCGGGCTTCGAACGGCTCTCGTCGAGGCGAACGAAGCGCTTCACCACGTCGTCGCGCCGGTCGGCCGGAACGCCAGGCCCATGGTCGGCCACCGACAGGCAGATGCCGTCCGGGTGGCGGGCGAGCTTGAGCGACACTTCGCCCGCACCTTCCGTATCGGAGGAATATTTAATCGCATTGTCAAGCAGATTGAAGATCGCCTGGCCGATCAGCTCGCGATTGCCCTGCACCTCGATGCCCGGCTCGACACTGGCGCTGAGGCCGAGACCGGCCTCCTCCGCTGCGGGTTCATAAAGTTCGGCACTGTCGGAAACGATTGCCGAAAGCTCCACCGGCGACATCTCCGCCGCGACCGACCCGGCCTCGACGCGGGAGATCATCAGCAGGGCGTTGAAGGTGCGGATCAGCTGATCCGATTCGCTAATAATGCCTTCGAGGGCGACGCGACGCGTATCGCCATCCGTCATATCGAGCGCATCGGCGGCCTTGTTGCGTAGCCGTGTCAGCGGTGTCTTGAGATCATGGGCAATGTTGTCTGAGACCTGCCGCAAGCCTTCATTCAACTTCTCGATACGTTCCAGCATGGTGTTCAGCGACATCGACAGCCGGTCGAACTCGTCGCCGGAGCCGCCGACCGGCAGGCGTTGCGAGAGATCGCCTGCCATGATCTTCTTGCTCGCATCCGACATGCGGTCAATGCGTTTCAGTGCGTTGCGCCCAATGCCGAACCAAATGATGATCGCGCCGAGCCCCATGATCGCCAAAGCCACCATCAGCGCCTGGCGCACCAGCAGGCGGAAGCGCTCGGGATCGCCGAGGTCGCGGCCGACCAGGATTCTCAAGCCGTTGTCGAGCACGAAAATGTTGGCGATCGCCTTATGGCGGCGCTCGATACCACCGCCGTCTGTATAACGCTGATAGGCGAAAGGAGCCGAGGTCCAGCCGACCTCCTCGAAGACACCGGGCTGCACCGAGGCGACGTTGCCGGCGAGAATATCCCCCGAAGGACCGGCGATGATGTAGAGATTGGCGCCGGGCTGACGGGCACGCCGTTCCATCGTGCGCAGCAGAAGGTTCATGCCGCCGGTGTCATAGGCGCGCTGCACCTGCTCCACCTCCTGCCGGACGGCATCGCGAATCTGGCCTGTCAGCAGCCGTTCCGACATCGCCGTCACATAGAAGACGAGCGTCGCGGCGCAGATGGCGAATAGTAGAATGTAGAGTGCCGAGAGGCGGACTGCGGTGGACTTGAAGAGAACCCTGAAGCGGCTCATCCCTCATCCTTGATCATATACCCCGCACCCCGAATGGTCTTGAGGAGCGGCTGGCTGAAGTCCTTCTCGATCTTCGAGCGCAGGCGCGAGACATGGACGTCGATGACGTTGGTCTGCGGGTCGAAGTGATAGTCCCAGACATTTTCGAGCAGCATCGTTCGGGTGACCACCTGGCCGGCATTCTTCATCAGATATTCGAGCAGGCGGAACTCGCGCGGCTGCAGCGGGATTTCCTTGCCGCCGCGGCGCACCTCGTGGGAGAGCCGGTCGAGTTCAAGATCGCCGACGCGATAGACGACGTCCTGTTCCGGCGTGCCCTTGCGGCGGCCGAGCACTTCGACGCGCGCCAGCAGCTCACTGAAGGCATAGGGCTTTGGCAGGTAATCGTCGCCGCCGGCACGAAGGCCGGTGACGCGGTCGTCGACTTGGCCAAGGGCGGAGAGGATGAGGACCGGCGTGTGGATGCCCTTGCGGCGCAATTCGCTGATGACCGAAAGTCCGTCCCGGCGCGGCAGCATGCGATCGATGACGATAACGTCGTAGGTGTTCTCCGACCCCATGAACAAGCCGGCCTCGCCGTCGCTGGCGTGATCGGCGACGATGCCCGCCTCACGAAAGGCTTTCGTGAGGTAGGCCGCGGCTTCGAGATCATCTTCGATGATGAGAATCTTCATGCGGCCGACATTACCCACCGGCTGCGTTTCGGCAAGGCTCAAAGCATCTTGCTGCGAGGCGGCGCTCATCGCGATCATCCTTGAAAGGTCAGAAGAAACGAGCCGCGCGGACGTTGATCCGCACGGCTCCGATTTTCTTTGCGGATCAGCCCTGGCCGTTGATCGGAAGCGCGACGAAACGGCTTCCTTCGCTGGACTGGATCTGGAACAGCGCGCGGGTGCGGCCGTCCTTCTTGGCCTGATTCAGCACCTTGACGACATCGGCGGCAGTGGAAACCTCCTGATTGTTGACCGATGTGATCTTTTCGCCTTCCTTGATGCCCTTGTCGGCGGCGTCAGAGTCGGGATCGATGCCGGTGATCGTCAGGCCCTTGCCGTCATCGGAGGGGCCGACGGTCAGGCCAAGATCGGCAAGCGCCTTCTCGGAAGCCGGTGCCTCAGGCTGCTGCGGCTGATTGTTGTTGTCGTCGGCGTTGGCATCCTTCTGATCGGCCGGCAGCGTGCCGAGTTCGACGGTGAGCGACTGGGCTTTGCCGGCGCGCCAGACCGAAAGCTCGGCCTTGCTGCCCGGCTGCATCGCGCCGATGCGGCGGCTGAGATCACGGGCATCCTTGATCGTTTCGCCATTGAGTGCCGTGACGACATCACCGGCCTTCATGCCGGCCTTGTCACCCGGCGATCCGGGCTGCGGGGCGACAACGAGGGCGCCGCTCGGCTCGGAAAGGCCGATGGACTCGGCGATATCCTTGGTCACCGGCTGGATCTGGACGCCCAACCAGCCGCGGGAAACCTGGCCATCCTTCATCAGATCGGCGACGACATCCCTTGCGGTCGAGGCGGGAATCGCGAAGGCAATACCGACGCTGCCGCCCGAAGGCGAGAAGATCGCCGTGTTGATGCCGACGACTTCGCCGTTGAGGTTGAAGGTCGGACCGCCGGAGTTGCCGCGGTTCACGGCCGCATCCACCTGCAGGTAATCGTCATAGGGACCGGAGCCGATGTCGCGGCCGCGGGCCGAAACGATGCCGGCCGTCACCGTGCCACCGAGACCGAAGGGATTGCCAACGGCGACAACCCAGTCGCCGACGCGGACATTGTTGTCGTCGGCCCAGTTGACGTAGGTGAACTTCTTACCCTTGCCGTCGACCTTGAGGACGGCGAGATCAGTGCGCGGATCCTTGCCGATCAGCTTGGCATCGAGTTCGGTGCCGTCATTCATGACCGCAACGAAGGCCTGGCCGTCGGAAACCACGTGGTTGTTGGTAACGATATAGCCGTCTTCGGAGATGAAGAAGCCGGAGCCTTGAGCGACCGGGCGCAGACGGCCCTTACCGGGACCATTCGGGCCACCCGGACCGTTCTGGCCGAAGCGCCGCTGGTGGCCCTGCTGGTCGTTCGGATCCTGGCCGAACTGCTTGAAGAACCGCTTCAGGGGGTGATCGTCAGGCAGATCGTCGAAGCCGCGGCCGTTGAAATCGAAGGAGAAGCCGTCATTGTCGGCGACGGGGTTGACGCGGTTTTCGACGCGAACGGAAACGACGGCGGGTGAAACGGCATCGACGACATTGGCGAAGCTCGGCACGGCAGGCGCCTGAACCTTGACAGCTTCAGCGTAAGACCGGGTGATTTCGAGCGGAACGCCGGTTGCGAGCACAGCGGCTGCGATACCGGCGACGGTAGAAGCCTTGAGCACAGTGGCGAGGGACGGACGTCCGTTGAAATTCTTGAGCATTGGAGCACCTTCTCTTGTTCTTAGATCTTCAGACCGGCGGCGCCGGATCAGTCGATGACTTAAGATATAGGATGGCGCACCTTACTGCGAACTGTCCAGCCAATGAAAAGTTGGTAATGTTTGTGATCTCTGCTTGCCCGAATTTGGGCCATCGCGACGAAGGATCGCCATCCAGCGTTACTTATCTAAAAGCTCACTCAGCTTCGCCTGCTCTTCCGGCGTCAGCTTGCTTCCCGTCGGCCTGCCTGTCCTCTTGCGCGCAAAGACGAGCAGCGACGCGCCGCCGGCAAGGACCAGCAGCACCGGGGCGCCCCAGAGCAACAGCGTCCTCACGCTGAACCTCGGCTTCAGAAGCACGAACTCGCCGTAGCGCGAGACGATATAGTTGAGCACCGCCTCATCGCTGTCGCCGTTGCTGATGCGCTCACGCACAAGCAAGCGGAGATCCTTGGCGAGCTCGGCATTGGAATCGTCGATCGACTGATTCTGGCAGACCATGCAGCGCAGTTCGGCCGATAGCGCCCGGGCGCGGGCCTCCAGCGCCGGATCCGCCAGCACCTCATCGGGATTGACGGCGAAGGCGGAAACGGGTGCGAAGAACACGAACACGGCGACGAGGAGACGGAAGAGACGCATCATTCCGCCGGCTCCATCGCAGGAGCTGCGGCCTTCGCCTTTCGGCGCGGGGCGCCGACACGCAGGCGCCGGTCGGAGAGCGACACGCAGCCGCCGGCGGCCATGATCAAGGCGCCGCCCCAGATGCACAGGATGAACGGCTTCCACCAGATGCGCACGACGATGCCGCCGTCCTTGGTGGCGTCGCCGAGCGAGACATAGAGCTGGCTGAGGCCGAAGGTCAGGATGCCCGCCTCCGTCGTCGGCATCTGCCGGGCGGTATAGAGCCGCTTGGCCGACCAGGTATCGGCAATGGTGACACCGGCGCGGCGGATGGTGAAGTGGCCGCGCTCCTCGGTGTAGTTCGGTCCCCTGCCCGCTCGCATGCCGTCGAACTCAAGGCTGTAGCCACCGGCTTCGACCGTGGCGCCCGGCTTCATCTCGACGACATGTTCGCTCTGGAAGGTGGTGACGGCGAAGATGCCGAGCACGCTGACGCCGAGCCCGGCATGGGCGAGCGCCGTGCCTAAGGCTGAGCGCGGCAGGCCCAACAGGCGGCGCCAGGCGATGGAGCCCGCCACCTTGCCGATGCCGGCCCGATACCAGAGATCGGCAATGGCGCCGAGGATCAGGAACAGCCCGGCCGCCAGCCCGAGCACCGACAACACCGGCCCGCCATGTTGGAGATAGAAGAAGGCCACCGCGGCAAGAAATGCCAGGCTTGCAACGGCATAGAGCCGCTGCAGGGCGCCGAGCAGATCGCCGCGCTTCCAGGCCAGCAGCGGCCCGAACGGCACGATGACGAGCAGCGGCGCCATCAGCAGGCCGAAGGTCAGGTTGAAGAAGGGCGGCCCGACGGAGATCTTGTCGCCGGTCAGCGTCTCCAAGAGCAGCGGATAGAGGGTGCCGGTCAGCACCGTGCCGCAGGCGACCGTCAGGATCAGATTGTTGAGAACGAGCGCCCCTTCACGCGAGATCGGCGCAAACAGCCCGCCGGCCGAAAGCTTCGGCGCCCGCAGGGCAAACAGCGACAGCGCCCCGCCGATGAAGATCAAGAGGATCGAGAGGATGAAGACGCCGCGGGTGGGATCGCTGGCGAAGGCATGCACCGAAGTCAGCACGCCGGAGCGCACCAGGAAGGTGCCCATCAGCGACAGCGAGAAGGTCAGGATCGCAAGCAGCACCGTCCAGATCTTCAGCGCCTCGCGCTTTTCCATGACGAGGGCCGAATGCAGCAGCGCGGTTCCGGCAAGCCAAGGCATGAAGGAGGCGTTCTCCACCGGATCCCAGAACCACCAGCCGCCCCAGCCGAGCTCGTAATAGGCCCAGTAGGAGCCCATGGCGATGCCGAGCGTGAGACAGGTCCAGGCCGCCAGCGTCCACGGCCTGACCCAGCGCGCCCAAGCGGCGTCGATGCGGCCTTCGATCAGGGCTGCCACGGCAAAGGAGAAGCAGACGGAAAAGCCGACATAGCCGAGATAGAGCAGCGGCGGATGGATGGCGAGCCCGATATCCTGCAGCACCGGATTGAGATCGCGGCCCTCGGCCGGGGCCGGATCGAGCCGCAGGAAGGGATTGGAGGTCAAGAGAATGAACAGGGTGAAGGCGAGCGAGATCCAGGCTTGCACGGCAAGTACATTGGCCTTCAGCGTCTCCGGCAGATTGGCGCCGAAGATCGCGACCAGGGCGCTGAACAGCGCCAGGATCAGCAGCCAGAGCATCATCGATCCTTCGTGATTGCCCCAGACGCCCGAATATTTGTAGATCAGCGGCACCAGCGAATGCGAATTCTCCCAGACGTTCTCGACTGAGAAGTCGGAGACGACATGGGCATAGGTCAGGACGGCAAAGGCAAAGGCGACGAGCGCAAACATCACAAGCGAGCCAACGCTTGCCACATCCATCATCGCCGGATCATGGCGGCGGGCGCCGATCACCGGCACGATCGAGACGATCAGCGCCGTCGCCAGCGCCAGCACCAAAGCGTAATGGCCGATCTCGATGATCATGGCGTTGCTTTCGCCTCCTGCCCCTGGCCTGCTCCCCCTTGGCCTTCCTGCCACAGCCCCTGCTGCTTCAGCTTGTCGGCCACCTCCTTCGGCATATAGGTCTCGTCGTGCTTGGCCAGCACGGTGTCGGCGGTAAAGACGTTGCTGCCTGCGGCAAACACGCCCTCAGTGACCACGCCCTGGCCCTCGCGGAACAGATCGGGCAGGATGCCGGTATATCTGACCTTCACCGCATTGGCGCTGCCGTCGGTGACGGAAAACTCCACCGTCGAACCGGCGCCGCGTACGACGCTGCCCGCCCCGACCAGGCCGCCGAGCCGGATGCGGGTCTCCGGCGCCACCGGCGTCTTGGCAAGATCGGCCGGCATGTAGAAATAGGCCACCGATTGGCTGAAGGCGAACATCACCAACAACACCGCCGCCAAGATGAAACTCATCCCGCCAGCGATCACCGCAAGGCGCTTCTGCTTGCGCGTCATTGCGTCATTCCCTCCGTGGCAATGCCAAGTTCCCTGGCAAGCGCCAGCAATTGCCGGCCCTGCTCGCCGGACGGCGGAAAGGCGGCCAGCCCGCGCTTCAGGGCGTCGGCCGCGCGATTCTTATCGTTCAATACGGCGTAAGAGCGGACGAGCCGGATCCATCCCTCGAAATTGTTGGGATCCTCGCTGAGTTTGGCATCAAGGCTTTCGACCATGCCGCGGATCATCTGCTGGCGATCGCCGGCGCTCATGTTTCCAGCCGCCGCCACATCTTCCGACGTCGGTCCGCCAGGCACAGCCGGCTGAGCCGCACCGCCGTTCTTGGCGATATGTTCATTGACCAGCGGCAGCCAGGGTGCATCGGCCGGCGATTGCTGCGCCAGCGCCTCGAAAGCCCGGAGGGCCTCGTCGGCCCGTCCCGCCTGTTCCATGCTGAGCGCGATGTAGAAGCGGGCACGCGGATTATCGGGCTCCAGCGTCAGCGACTGTTCCAGCGCCTGACGCGCTTCCTCCGTCACGACGCCGTCCGAAACCGCCATCAGCGTCTCGGCAAGGCCGTCGAGCCGGATCGGGCTCGGGCCCAGAAGCCGGATCGCATTGCGGTAGGCGACCTCGGCATCGGCAATCCGCATCGTGCGGAAATAGATCGGCGCCAGTACGTCCCAGCCCTTGCCGTCGTCGGGATTCTGAGCCAGATGCCGCTCCGCCTTGGCGATCAGCACCGCCACGTCGTCGCCTGGATTTTCCAGCCGCGCTTCCAGCGGCTGCGACGGCAGATCCGGCCTGCCCGTCGTCAAATAAAGACAGAGTCCGAGCACCGGCAGGATCAAGAGGACGAAGACTTCGGTGAGACGATGATGCCGTGCGGGTTTGTCTACCGTCTCCGGCTCTGCTGCAGAGACGGCGATCAGCCGCCGGCCGATTTCGGCCCTGGCGTAATCAGCCTCCTCAGGCGTGATCAGCCCGCCAGCAAGATCGCGGTCGAGTTCGCGCAACTGGTCGCGATAAACTGCCGCCTCGCCGGCGCGGCTGTTCTGCGCCGCCTTCGCACCACGCAGAAGGGGATAGAGCAGGATGACGGCGACGGCTGCCGTCAGAACGGCAACGAGAATCCACAACAGCATATCGGCCCAAATACGTGAAGCACACGCTTATTCCAACTGCCAAAGCCGGAATGACGAAGATTTGAGGCTATTCGCCGCAATTTAGGCTGAACGACTTCAGCCGAGCGGCGACCAGCTGCCGTCGTCGTTGCGGCAGGCTGCACCCCGTGCCACGGTTTCCTTGCCGTCGACGGTCAGCGTATGGGTATATTGCCGGCAGTTCTGCGAGCCGACCTGATAGGGTGCGGCCGCCACGACCTTGCCTGTGACCTCCTTGCCGCTCCAGACCACCGGTTGGCCGACCGCCGCCCCTTCGAGCGCCCGATACTCCGCCTCGAGCGCCCGCTGTTTGTCGCTATCGCTCAAGCTCACGCCGCTGCGGCCGACGATGCCGCCCTGGAGCGCGGTGATGAAGGCGGCCGAGGCGGAGGGTTTGCTCGAAAAAATGCCACGCGAAGCGGCACCCTTCGTCGTCGTGCAGCCGGTGAGCGCGACGGCGAGAAGAAGGATGGAAACCATCATGCCTTGCGAGCGTAGAATCATTGCGTCGAACCACGATCAGAGGTCAAATTCAGCCGATCGAAGTGCAGCGTCCCCGTGTCAGCATTGTGGCAAAGCACGCTATACATTTGCCACTATCCTTGTGACATCAAGCAGTTGGTCATGCAACATCCTTTGTGACGCCGGGCAGGATAAGCTTCGCCTTCAGCCCGCCCCATTCGCCGCGGGACAGTTCGAGCCTTCCCTGGTATTCGTTGGAAATTTCGGTGACGATCGAAAGGCCCAGGCCGGTTCCAGGCTTGCTTTCGTCGAGCCTGCGGCCACGCTTCAGCGCCTCGCGGATCTGGTCGGGCTCAAGGCCGGGGCCGTCATCCTCGACGGCAAGCTCCACCCAGCGCCGGCGGGCGCTCGCCTCCGCCCCTTTCACGTCCTCGCCAGCCTCGACGGCCGAAAGCCGCACCCTGCTCTTGGCGAAACGCGCCGCATTTTCCAGGAGATTGCCGACGGTTTCCTCGAGATCCTGCTGTTCCATGGCAACGGCAAGATGCGGCGGCGACACGACAAGATCGAATTCGGTATCGACGTTCAGCCGGCGCATGACGCGCACCAGCCGCTCCAGCGCCGGCTCGGCATCGGTGCGGGCGAGCACGGATTCGCGCTGGGCGGCGATGCGGGCCCGGTTGAGATAGGATTGCACC
Source organism: Rhizobium atlanticum (assembly GCF_030182485.1). Lineage (NCBI taxonomy): Bacteria > Pseudomonadati > Pseudomonadota > Alphaproteobacteria > Hyphomicrobiales > Rhizobiaceae > Rhizobium > Rhizobium atlanticum. Next base: position 235,228 of record NZ_JAQJCJ010000006.1, on the reverse strand, counting down.
TGCCCCTGCATCGATTCCGCCTGGCTGCGCACCAGTTCGCCATGAGACTTTTCAAGGACGCGTGCCTCGTTGAGGAGAACCGCAATCGGCGTCTTCAGCGAATGGGCGAGATTGCCGACCTGCATGCGCGCCCGCTCGACGATGCGGCGGTTGCTGTCGATCAGCGCGTTGACCTCGTTGGCGAGCGGCAGGATTTCGCGCGGGAAGTCGCCCTTCAGCTGCTCGCTCTCGCCGGCGCGGATGCGCTCCAACGCGGCGCGCGCCTTGTCGAGCGGCTTCAGGCCATAGAGGATCGCCAGCGCATTGACGATCAGGCTGCCGACGCCGAAACCGGCAAGCGCCAGATAGAGGCTGTGGGAAAATGTGCGGACATCGTCCTCGACGACGTCGACATTGCCGGTGACGCGGAAGCGAGCCGCTCGCCCGTCGGTGTCGAGCACCACTTCGGTTTCGGCCACCTGCACGCGGTTGCCGGAGGCATCCGTCACCTGGTAGTAGCGCTCATAATTCTTATCGAATGGCGCCTCGACGACGGAGGGTACAGGAATGAGCGCCGAGCCGAGAGAGGGCGAGACCAGCGGCGCGGTGGTATAAGTGCCGAGCGGCTCCACCACCCAATACCAGCCGGTCTTCGGCTGGGCGAAACGCAGGTCGCCGAGCTGCGGGCTGCCGCTCAACGCCCCCTGATCGCCGATCGTCACCGAATTGATGACGTTATAGAGCTGCGCCCGCAGCAGATCCTGAAAACCGCGTTCGGCGCTCTTACGGTAGAGCGTCGAGATCAGCAGGCCGATCACCACCAGGGCCACCGTCGACCAGACCGTGGTCAGCAGCAACACGCGTGCGGTTAGCGACTTAATTCGCATGTTTCGGCGCTTGGATGCGGTAGCCGAGACCGCGCACCGTTTCGATCAGATCGACGCCCATCTTCTTGCGCAGACGGCCGACAAAGACCTCGATCGTGTTGGAATCGCGGTCGAAATCCTGATCGTACATGTGCTCGACGAGCTCGGTGCGCGAGACGACCTCGCCCATGTGATGCATGAGATAGGCCAGCAGGCGATATTCGTGCGAGGTCAGCTTCAGCGTCATGCCGTTGACCGTCGCCTTCGAGGATTTGGTGTCGAGCCGCACCGGCCCGCAGACGATCTCGGAGGATGCGTGGCCGGCGGCGCGCCGGATCAAGGCCCGAATGCGCGCCAGAACTTCCTCGACGTGGAAGGGCTTCGTGACATAGTCGTCGGCGCCCGCGTCGATGCCAGCGACCTTGTCGCTCCAACGGTCGCGCGCCGTCAGGATCAAGACCGGCATGCCGCGGCCGGCGCCGCGCCATTTTTCCAGCACCGTCACACCGTCCATCTCCGGCAGGCCGATATCGAGAATGATGGCGTCATAGGGTTCGGTGTCGCCGAGGAAATGGCCCTCTTCGCCGTCGAACGCCTGGTCGACGACATAACCCGCCTCCTTCAGCGTATCGGTCAGCTGCCGGTTCAGGTTGACGTCGTCTTCGATTACCAGGATGCGCATCGGTCCGCCTTCGTCCGCTTCAAATCGATCGTGTTTGAATAGACCGATTCCGCTTACATCGGAACCTTTACCGTTACCTTGCGTGGACGCTGGCCATTGCCCGACACGAGAACGGTAATGATGCAGCTATCGCCCACCGGTTGCACGGATAGGAGCTGCCCGCCCGTCTGTTCGACGACCTGGGCTGCGGCGGCGCTGCAATCGCCAGCCACGCGCAGGACGAGGGTGCCCGCGCCGTCCGGTGAGGGCGCCGATGCCACCAGTCCGGCGGCCACTACTGCGACGCTCAGAGGAAAGGCCATGTCTTACGCTTTCAAGGTAATTCCAACTTGCTGCGAATATGTACCCACGCGACCTGAATGGCAAATGAATGCGCTGTAATACAGGGCGTTTAGAACCATTCTCGCCTGTTCGACAAAAACGATTCCTACGATCGGAAACCACGCTCGCAGCAGGCAGAGGCGGCGCTTTCTCCGCTCCCCAAATGAACCTCGCCAGACGGGATCAATGCCTTTGCCATCGCGCCGCGGGCAAGCCGACCGGTGGTCGGCGATTGGGCCACAGCGTTGCCGGGAAAGCGGCGGCAAGGCGGTCGATACCGCCGATTTCCGTGCGCAGCAGGTCGTCCTGAAATTGTACCGGCCGATCTCTATTTCCGGCTGGAGAAAAAGCGCCGGGCTGCAATCCGAATCGACGGCGGCTGCTTTCACCGGGGGATCGAAACTGTTATGGCTTGGTCGCTCCCGTTTCAGGCCGTTTCAGCACCGATGCCCATTTCCTTTCGCTTCCGCTCGGCGCAGACGGTCATCGTCCTCGCCGTCACCCAGCTGATCGGCTGGGGCACGACCTTCGACATGCTCGGAGTCATGGGCCGCATCGTGGCGGCCGATCTCGGCATGGCGAACGAGGTGGCGTTCGCCGGCCTGACGATCATGATGATGGTCAGCGCGATCCTCGGTCCGGTGACCGGTCGCTGCCTTGCCCACTATGGCGCCGCCCGGGTGCTTTCGGCGGCTTCTGTGACCTTTGCGCTCGGCCTCTCTCTGCTTGCCGGCGCAAACGGCGTCATTCTCTATGCCGCCGCCTGGATGGTGATCGGCGTCGGCGGCGCGCTTGGCCTGTCGGCGCCCGCCTACACTGCAGTCGTGGAGCGCGAAGGGATGAACGGCAAGCGCGTCATCGCCGTCCTGATGCTGTTCACCGGGCTCTCGAGCGCCGTCTTCTGGCCGATCCTCAGCCTGCTCAACGACACCTTCGGGTGGCGCCTGACCTTCCTCATCTGCGCGGCGCTGCAATTGTTCCTATGCCTGCCGCTGCATCTTTTCGCCCTGCCCAGCCCGATCGCCGCCCAGGTCGGCGGCGGCGCGGCCGACATCGCCCCGGTGACGCTGTCGAAGGCGGCGCGGCGCAGAGCCTTTTTGCTGATCGCCGCCTCGACGACCATCACCACCTTCATCACCTTCGGCATCTCGCCATCGCTGCTGGAGATCTTCCGCCAGTCCGGCGCCTCGCCGGCTTTCGCGCTGCAACTCGGCTCGGCCCGCGGCATTCTCGGCATCTCGGCACGGTTCCTCGACATGCTGCTCGGCCGGCGCGGTAATCCGATCCTCAGCGCCGCTACTGGCATCGGGCTGATGCTGACGGGCTTCCTGGTGATGCTGGTCGCCAGTCCTTCGACGCCGCTGCTCGTCACCTTCATCCTGTTCTACGGCTTCGGCGCCGGCGTGATGACCGTCGCCCGCGCGCTTCTGCCGTTGGCCCTGTTTTCGCCGCGCGAATTCGGCCTGCAGTCGGCCCGATTGTCGCTGCCGCAAAACCTTGCCAATGCCGTCGCTCCCGTCGTCTTCACCGCCATCCTCGATCGCGCCGGCACCAGCCCGGCGCTCTTCGCCGCAGCCGTGCTTGCGGCATTGTCGCTGGCTTTCGTGATAATGCTGATGACGCTGGTGCGCGGCGCGCAGTCATCGCAGCCGAGCCCCGCCACCTCGTAGGCAGGCAGATTTTGCGAATCTTCTGAATCGCTTGCCGCGGCTTTTCTAATAGGCGCCTTCAGTGGCTCAGAAGTTTATTCAACTGTGCGATTCGACTCCGGAAGATTGCTCAGCCAATCGAAGCTTAAGCACTGCCCGGCTCGCGCCAATCGATTGCGAGTTCAGAGCGGCTGCGTCACGGCCGTGCGGCTGTCGTAATCAGCAGCGATGCGTTTTTCCCGGAGCGGGCGGACGCGCTCGATCGAGCGCTGATAATCGGGGTGCGCCTTGTAAGCGGCGAGAGCCGCCGCATCATCGAATTCGCCATAGACCACAAGATCGATCTCGGTGCCCAGCTGATCGGTCTTCACGTTCGTGCCGATTTCCAGCAGTCTCGCGTGCGGAATGCCGGTCAGGATCGAAAGTCCCGCCCTCACCTCCTCCAGATGTTCCTCCTGCACGGTGAAGAAGACGATATGGCGGATCACGCGGAAGCTCCTGTCAGATTCCAGAGGGTTGGCCCGCGCGATAACACGCGCGCCGCAGGCCTTCAACCGCGCGGCCGGTCCTGCGGGGCATCCGGACGCAGTGCCGCATGGAAGGCCATGGCGTAACCCGCAAGCTTCTCGGCCCGGTCGGTGCCGTTGACGATGCGGCGCGCATTGACCCAATCCTCGGTCGTCGCATTCAGGTGATCGGCAAGTTTGTGACCGGTAAAGCTGCCCTGCAGCATGCCTTCGATCAGGATCGTCACCGCCGCATCCATCTCCATTGCCCGATCGGGATCGGCGACGAGATCAATGCCGGTCAGCGTGCTCATCGCCTCGTAATTGCGCTTATGAGTGAGCTGCACCAGTCCGCGCCCGAGCCAGCAGCGGCCGTCCTCGTCCGGCCGCCAGTAGGGCGACCTCACCCAGGAGAGCCGGCCTGCGGCAAAGGCAGTCTCCAGAATCTCGACGGCGCGCAGATCGCTTTCGGCCAGCGTCTCGCGCACCGGCTGCATCGTATAGGCGGTTTCATGATAGGCGGTGGCAAGGATATAGGCGAGCCATCGGCGATCGGCCTGGGTGAACCGCTTTTCCCAGGCGTCGAGAATCGCCGTCATGCCCACCACCTGAGGCTGAGTCAGCCCGCCTTTGAAAAGCTCTTGGCGCACCGCATCAAAAAAGAATACACGGTCCATGTGGACAACCATTCCGCGCTTCCCGTAAACGTTACGGTTAAAATCGTCTTAATCGATTAAAATAAACTTAATCGTTTGAAGTGCCTAAGCCCCTGATTTACATTCCTTTTGGCTTATGCGATGCATTTTCTTGCCCTGAAGCCTTACCACCACAAGAGGAGACTTCCGATGCAGGCGCCCGCCAACACACAGCCCACCATTCCCCAGCATGTCCTCGACCAGATGGAAAATGAGTGGCGCCAGATTCGCCCTGAGCGCGAGAATACCCGTCCGAGCCAGCAGCCTCAACAGCAGCGCTGAGAAATACAGCAAAGCGGTGCGGATGTAAGGCCCGGGCTCATTGCGCTGCGGCCTCAAGCCGGTTTCCAGTGACCGGGTGAAGAGGCTCTATTGCTAAGTGCGCGCCATTAGAACCAGAGCACCCTGAATGCGGCAGACGCCTTCCTCAGCCAGCGTCTGCGCCTCCGCCTCCGCCTCAGCACAGCCGGCCCGCATGAGGGCCGAACGCAATGCATCGATCCAGCGGATGAAATAACCAGCGATCGCCGAGAAAAACCGCTCACGGGTGTCGTGGAGCGCGAAGGCGCCGACGAGGCAGAGGCGGCCGCCGGCGCGGAAGTAATCATTCACATTGTCCCACATTGCCGCGATCGCCTGACGGGCGTCGTCATGCCACAGCGGCCGATATCGCCTGCGACGCGATTTAAAGACCGAGCTCGGTCAGGCCGGGGTGGTCATCCGGCCGCCGGCCGAGTGGCCAGTGGTATTTGCGCTGCGTTTCCCGGATCGGCAGATCGTTGATGCAGGCAAAACGGCGCTGCATCAAGCCCGCCGCGTCGAATTCCCAATTCTCATTGCCGTAGGAGCGGAACCAGTTGCCGCTGTCATCGTGCCATTCATAGGCAAAGCGGACGGCGATGCGATTGTCGGTAAAGGCCCAGATTTCCTTGATCAGCCGGTAATCCAGCTCCTTGGCCCATTTGCGGGTGAGGAAAGCGAGGATCTCGGCGCGGCCGTTGATGAATTCGGCGCGGTTGCGCCAGCGACTATCCGGCGTATAGACGAGCGAGACGCGCTCGGGATCTCGACTGTTCCAGCCGTCCTCAGCGAGACGAACCTTCCGGGTGGCGGTCTCGAGGGTGAAGGGCGGGACGAGGGTGGACATGATCATTCTCCTGTATTGAGTTGACTGTAGCGATTGGTAAGAACATCAGCGAGCATCATGCTCACCTACCTTCTCCGCGGTCGAGATTGCGGCTCCAGCGCAACGGCAGGGCATCCGGGCGAAGCACGGTGCTCTCGGGCTTAAAACGCCACAGCCTTTCGGCCCTTTCAAAGCTGGCGAGTTCAGGCGAAGACAGCAATATTTCGGCCCTTCCGGTGATCTGCAGCATATCGCCGGTTTCGAAATCGACGAAGACCAGCCCGGCCGTCGGATTAACGAGAAGATTGCCGAGCGTGTTGAAGAACCGGTTGCCGGGAAAATCGGGGATGGTCAGCACGCCGTCGGTACCGAGCCGCACGAAGCCGGCATTGCCGCCGCGATGGGAGACATCCACCTGCCGCTCACCATTCTCACGATCGACATAGGAGGCGACGAAAAACGTATCGGCGCTCCCGATCATCCGCCGCGCCCGGTCGTCGAGGCTCACGGAATGAAGCGGCCGCATCGAGGTGGGCTTATCGGGATCGCGGACAAAGACGGCTGAGCGCGGCTGGATATATTGCGGACAGTTGCCGAAGCTCTGGCCGACCCGCAGGCGGAAAGCCTCGGCATCGGTCCTGCGGATCACGCCGTTCAGCCGATTGCGCCTGCGGGTCTCGAGCTGGATGCCGAGCAGCGCGATCGCGTCTCCATCTTCCATGCCTGCGTCGGCAGGATCGTCCGGGTCGCGGCGCAGATCCACGTCGAGAGCCTCCGGCACCGGCGAGGACATGAATCCCGGGCGCCCCGCCCGCACCGTTGCCCAGACATCGCCCTTGGCGGCGACCGCGCCGAGCACGACGAAAGGCAGCATCGGAAAGAAGGCGCGGTGCTGTTCGGGCATGGCCTTGCGAATGAAATTGCGCCCTGGCCCGTCCATGCGGTCGACGACGCCGATACTGCGCTGCATGGCAAGTTCGCCCTCATGCCAGGGCGATGCGGCACCCTGTCCTGTCTCATTCAGCATCATGGCCTCCTTGTGGGATCATCGGGAAGCCGGGACGGCAATCCGCCCCGGCGACTGTTCATGCGGCAAGGCCGATCTTCGTCTTCCGAAAGCCGACGAAACCTGGCAGCGCCTCGATGCGCGCAAGCCATGCGCGGACGCTCGGATAGGCCGAGATATCGACATTGCCCTCCGGCGCATTGGCAATGTAGCTGTAAAGCGCGATGTCGGCGATCGTCGGCCTGTCGCCGAGCAGGAAGCTGTCGCCGCCGAGCTCCGCCTCGACCAGTGCGAGGATGCGGTGCGCCCGGGCAATCACCTCCTCCGTACGGAAATCAGCGCCGAAGACAGTGACCAGACGGGCCGCACACGGCCCGTAGGCAATCTCGCCCGCGGCGACCGACAGCCATTTCTGTATCCGCGCCGCCGCAACCGCTTCCTCCGGCAGCCAATCGGCGCGGCCGTATTTGCGTGAGAGATAGACGAGGATGGCGGAGGAATCGGCAATGATTGTGCCGTCATCATCGAGAACCGGCACCTGACCAAAGGGATTGAGCTTGAGGAACTCCGGCGCCTTGTGGGCGCCTGCCGCCAGGTCGACCTCGAACAGTTCGTAGGGCACATCAAGCAGCGACAGGAAAAGATGGGCACGATGCGAATGGCCGGATAGCGGGTGATGGTAGAGTTTCATGATGGCTCCTCTGGGACCGAAGGCGATTGGCGATGGCTGCTCGGAACCATCGGCAGCGAATCTACGGCCTTCCGCTGAGTTGGAGTAGAATGCTAATCTGAAAGACAGATTTCCAATTTATGGAAGGATAGGATGGACCGCCTCGAAGCCATGACCGTGCTTCTCACCGTCGTCGAACAAGGCAGCCTGTCGGCCGCCTCGCGGCATCTGCACTCGCCGCTTGCCACCGTCAGCCGCAAGGTTTCGGAACTCGAAGCACATCTGGGCGCCCGGCTCTTGCAACGGACCAACCGGAAGATCGGGTTGACGGAGGCCGGCCGCGCCTATGTCGAGGCGGCGCGGGAGATTCTCGACCGCTTGGAAGAGGCGGAGCGGACGGCGGCCGGCGAATACCGCGCACCGAAGGGTGAGCTGACGATGACGGCGCCGATCGTCTTCGGTCGGCTGCATGTCCTGCCCATCGTCTTGGATTTTCTGAAGGCCTATCCCGATATCAATCTCAGGCTGATGCTGGGCGACCGGCTGGCGAACCTCGTCGAGGATCATATCGACCTGGCGCTCAGGATCGGCAATCTGGCCGATAGCAGCCTGATCGCCACAAGGCTCGGCGCGATCCGCCGCACGGTCTATGCAAACCCGGATTATGTTGCCCGGCACGGTGCAATCCGCCACCCCAGCGATCTTTCGGTGCATGACTGCATCACGTTCGAAGGCATGGCCTCGACGCGAAGCTGGACATTCGTCGAGGGCAAACGCGACCTCGTTGTGCCGATCCGCTCACGTCTTGCCGTCAACACCGCCGAGGCGGCCGTGGATGCCGCCGTCGCCGGTCTTGGCATCACCCGCGTGCTCTCCTACCAGGCCGCCCGCGCCGAGAAGGCAGGCCTGCTGGCGCCACTGCTTGCCGATTTCGAACCGCAGCCGGCGCCGGTGCATCTCGTCTATCCCTCGCAGGGGCTGGTGCCACTGAAACTGCGGGCCCTCATCGATTTCGCGACGCCGCGCCTGCGCGCCGCGCTGAAGTAGCCCGCAGCTTCAGGCCAGCTTGCCCTCTTCCGCCTTATAGAAATACTGGCTGGCGACCAGCCAGCCTTTCAGTGGCCTGAGCGGCGGAATGCAGGTGGCGAGCATGAAGGGACCGGTGACGAGAAGATGCGCCCAGATCGGCGCCGAGAAAGCCACCTCCAGCCAGACGCCGAGCAACACGCTCGGGATGCAGGCGAAGCAGATGACGAAGAAGGCCGGGCCGTCAGCCGGATCGGCGAAAGAATAATCGAGGCCGCAGGCTTCGCACTGCGGCTGCAGCGTCAGGAAGCCCTTGAACATATGACCCTGCCCACAGCGCGGGCAGCGTCCCCTGATGCCGGTCTGCATCGGAGGAAGCGGGGGATATTCCGTGTCCATGATGACTGATCCTATCTCACGGCCCATTCAATGCCGCGCAATGTATGCATTCAATACAAATACATTGTACGGAAGACACCATCAATCTGCCAGATTGCCGCAGAAGCCCCCGAACGATCAAGGGGCCGGTCGCAGATGGGCGCAAACCATTCGAAGAGCGGCCTGGCAGGCCGCGACGCGGCCGGATCAAAAGAACGAAGCCGCCATCTCCGGCGGTCCTTCCAGCGCATGGGCCATGAACTCCAATGCGCCCTGCAATTTCTGGCGTGCAATCGGGCCGCCGAGGCAGACCCGGACGGCCTCGGGCGCGGCACCCTCGACCGTGAAGGCATCGCTTGCCACCACGCCGATGCCAGCGGAATGCATATGGCTGCCGAAGGTGGAACGGGTCCAGCCGTTGGCCAGAGGCAGCCAGATATTGAAGCTGATCGGATCGGCGCGGTAGCTGCCGGCGGGCAGAACGGCGGCGACCATCTGCTGGCGGGCGCCCGCCTCTGCGCGAATGAAGCGGAGGATCGCATCGGCCGTGCCATCCTCGATCCATCGGGTGGCGAGTGCCATATTCAACGGCGAGGCCATGACATTGTTTGCGCGCATGGAGCTGACGAAGGGCCACACCGCCCTGGTGTCGGGCGCCACAACATAGGCAAGGCGCAGGCCCGCGCCGAGGCATTTCGCCAGGCCGCCAATATGCCAGGTCAGATCGGGCGCCGTCGCCGCAATCGGCGCAGGCCCTTCTTGCGGAATGAAGCCGTAGGCATCGTCCTCGACGATCGGCAGGTGATATTTGCGGGCGACGGCTGCGATTTCCGCACGGCGTCCGGCGGGAATCGTCAGCGTCGTCGGGTTCTGCAGCGTCGGATTGAGGTACAGCGCCTTCGGCTTCAACCGCTCGCAGGCCGCGGCCAAAGCATCCGGCCGGATTCCATCCCCGTCCATCGGCAGGCCGGCAAGATTGAGCCGCAACTGGGCTGCGATCGAGCGCATCCCGGGATAGGTGATGATTTCCGAAAGTACGGTCTCGCCGGGCTTGGCCAGCAGGCCGAAGATCGCCAGGAGAGCCGGATGGGCGCCCGGCGTGACGAAGAGCCGCTCCTGCGAGGGCGTCAGACCCCGGCGGCCGAGCCAGGCGGCGGCGGCCTCCTTGTCTACTACTGAGCCGCCGAAGCCTTGATAACGCAAAAGCGGGATCAGACTCGCGGCTACCGCCGACATGCCTTCACGCATGCGGGCGATCAACTCCAGATCGTCCGGTTCCGGCGGTAGGTTCATCGAGAAGTCGACAACCGACGCTCGGCGGGGATCGGGCGCGTAATCGGCGCCTAAGTCCTGGTGCTGCCTGACGGCAGCGCCTGTGACGAAAGTGCCTCGACCGACATGGGAATCAACGAGGCCGCGCTTCTGCGCCTCGACATATCCTCTCGCCACCGTGGTGAAATCGACGTTCAGCCGTTTGGCAAGTTCGCGCTGCGGCGGCAGCCGGTCACCTGCTACCAAGTGACCGCTGCGCAGATCCATTTCGATCAGATCGGCGATCGCCATGTAGCGCGGACTGCTGCTGCGGCTGAGATCGGGATACCAGTCCATCATGTCGTGATCCGTGCACGTCTGATTCCTGGATTGACTGTATATTGTTGCGCAGCGCCCTACCACCCCCGCATATTCCGGTATTCCTCCACGCCAGGAGAGGCGGTGGCGGAAATTCCCGCCGCTCCAACCTTGCCGCCGCCCCTTCATCTCCTTACCTATGGAAGGAGAAGTGCCGGCTTTCGGCGTTGCTCGGCGGCGCCCATCGGGATGAAAGCATGAATATCGATCCTATCTTGCGGTCAGTCGTGGCCGTCCGTTCCACCATTCCGGAAGATGCCTTCACGGCGGAGACGCTGGGCACCGTCCGCGAGGGCAGCGGCGTGGTCATTCGCGACAATGGGCTGGTGCTGACCATCGGTTATCTCATTACCGAGGCCGAGGAAGTCTGGCTGACGACCCTGGACGGCCGGGTGGTTCCCGCCCATCCGCTTGCCTATGACCAGGAGAGCGGTTTCGGACTGGTGCAGGCGCTCGGCGTCCTGAACGCGCCGGCGGTGGATTTCGGCGATGCGGCCGCGGCCAAGCCCGGCGATCCCGTCGTGCTTGCCGACGGCATCGGCGAATATGTCCAGGCAAACATCGTGGCCCGGCAGGAATTCGCCGGTTATTGGGAATATCTTCTGGATGAGGCGATTTTTACCGCGCCGGCTCATCCCGCATGGGGCGGCGCGGCGCTGATCGGCGCGGACGGCAAGCTTCTCGGCATCGGTTCGCTTCGTCTGCAGATGAGCCAGGACGGCGAGGTGGCCGATATCAACATGATCGTTCCGATCGATCTTTTGCCGCCTATCCTGGACGATCTCTTGAACCGCGGCCAGGTCAACAAGCCGCCGCGGCCCTGGCTCGGCGCATTCTCCGCCGAAAGCAGTGGCGGCGTGGTGGTGATGAGCGTCGCCGAAGGCGGCCCGGCCGCCGAGGCCGGCCTGCGTCAGGGCGATATCATTTCGGAAATCCGCGACGAAGAGGTCGATGGCCTAGCCGATTTCTACCGCAAGCTCTGGAGCAGCGGCCCAGCCGGCGCCGAGATTCCGATGCGGATTCTGCGCAACGGCCGGGAGGCCTGGCTGCGGATCAAATCCGCCGACCGCAACAGCTTCCTGAAAAAGCCGCAGCTGCAGTAGGTCGCGCCCCGGCTGGCCTCGCAAGAGGGGCCGGTCATCCGGCGCGCCTGTTCGAAGCATGTTCTCTCGTTGACTTGGAGCGGCCGTTGAAAGATGCTGCCGGCCAGCCTGGGATGAACGGAGTTTGAGGTCCATGTTTGATCATATCTCCATCGGCGTCAAAGATCTCGAAAGAGCCCGCCGCTTCTATGACGCGGCGCTGGCGCCGCTCGGATATGAACGCCTGTCGAATTCCGACGGCATGATCGGCTACGGTTCCGAACAGGTCGGCCTCTGGGTGATGCAGGTTGCGCACCCCGTTGTCGCCGACATGCAGTCCGGGCTGCATTTCTGCTTCGTCGCGCCGGACGAGGCTGCGGTCGACGCGTTCTATGCGGCTGCGATCGCCTCCGGCGGCACGGACAACGGCGAACCAGGCATCCGGCCGGATTACGGCCGCTTCTATTATGCCGCCTTCGTCATCGATCCGGACGGCTACCGCCTCGAGGCCTATTTCCACAAAGGCGAAATATAACGGCCGTCGGGGCCGCAGCACTTGAGGGGCCGAGGACACCCTCGCCCGTCAGCCAGCCTGTCGGGCGGCGCAATGATCATCATGCCCAGCATCTCGGAGGTGCCAGCTGTGCCTGCGCCAGAGCCTCTGTCAGTCGCGAAAATCCCGTTGCGTTGCTCCGGCGAAAGGCGCATTGTTTCAGCTTCGGCAGCCATCGCACGGGCGCTGCCGACTGAGGGTTTCATAACCCCCGCCCCGACGAAAGGAGGACGTTGATGTCTTCCACTTCCGATAAGCCCTATCTGACGTCATCCGATCTCGACATGCTTCAGGGCGTGCTCGACGCCGCCGGCTATACAACAAAAATCCCGGTCGAGGACGAACAGGCCTGCAACGCCGCAGCCATGCTGCTGATCAAGCTGTTCCAGGAGGGCGTCACCTCGCCGGTCATGCTCTTACGGGCGCTCGAATACCATTTCGGCAAACCGAAGAAGCAACCGAAACCGGTCACCCCCGTCTGCAACCGCTATGCGATCCAGGGATTGCCGCGCGAACGCCGAACCAAGCCGCCGGTCAAATTCTGCAGGCGGGTAACGCGTGGCCAACAGCTTTCAATTCCAGTCCAACGGGAGATCCATCCATGGCAAAAGGACAGCTGAGAAGCAATCGCGAGGCCCGCAAGCCGAAGAAGGACAAGCTGGCGACGAAGCCGGAAACCAGCTTCGCCGGACAGATGAAGACGGCGGCCCAAACCGCGCCTCAGGGCAGCAGCTCGCCCAAGGGCGGCGGTCAGCCTCACCGGTAATCGGTCACGTCAGCCGGTTTGCCCGGCTCCTGCACTTCCACCAGATAGCGCCAGCAATCCGGCCGCGAACCGTCGATGTCGTCGAAACCATAGGCCTTGGCCAACCCGCCGCTCGACAGCGACTGGCCGTTCCAGCGGGCGCGGTCGGGATCGGCTGACAGCGCCGTGACCGCACGGCCGATGAAGCGCGGAGTTTCGGAAATGGCGAAATGCGGCTGCACCTTGGTCGCGTCGCGCCAATTCTCCTCGCCCACACCATAGGCCTCCAGCATCATTTCGGAGCGCAGCCAGCCAGGCGTGATCGAAACGGCGGTGGCGCCGTATTTGGCCAAGTCCTGCGCATGCGCCCAGGCCATGCGGGTGACGCCCGTCTTGACGAGGTCGTAGAAGGGCGAGAGCCGGTAATGCGTGGCATTGTATTCTGCCGTGCCGTCGGTTACCTCCACCAGCAGCCCGCCCGGCCGCTCGATCATCAGCGCCAGCGCGTAATGGGCGGTGATCAAATGCGTCTCAATACCGAGCCGCAGCATGCGCAGGCCCTTGTCCAGCGAATGCTCCCAGACCGCCTTGTCCCATTCAAACAGCTTTTCGCAGCCCCAGATGTCATTGACGAGGATGTCGAGCCGGCCGACTTCCGTCCGGATGCGCGCGACGAGCGCCTCGACCTCATGCGGAACGAGATGATCCACCTGCACGGCAATGCCCTGGCCGCCAGCCGACGTCACCAGCTCGACCGTCTCCTCGATCGTTTCCGGCCGCATATATTCGGATTGCCCGGCGCGTGTTGTGCGACCCGTCACATAGACGGTGGCGCCGGCAGCGCCGAGTTCCACCGCAATGCCTCGGCCGGCGCCACGCGTCGCGCCCGCCACCAAGGCCACTTTCCCCCGCAAATCCGCTGTCACGTTTCCATCCTCCACGCTAGAACCGAGAGCCGGCGGACTGCCACCGGCCCTAGTTGAATATAAACGAATGTTCGTTCATATTAAAAATTAACGCAAGGGGAAATTCATGCCGCGCCGCCGCACCCTTTCCGACGAACAACTTCTCGCCATGGTGCTGGCCCTGATCTATGCCGAAGGGCCGGATGCAGCAACGTTTGCGGCGGTGGCGAAGGCGAGCGGCCTTTCCGGTTCAACACTGGTTCAGCGTTTCGCGACAAAGGCGGCGATGTTGCGCGCCGCGCTACTGTACGCCTGGGACCGGCTGGATGCGGAAACAGAGCGGCTTGCCGGCAGCGTGGCGAAAACGCCGGAGGGCGCCGTCGCGCTGCTCGTCGGCCTGTCGCAGGATTACGGCGACGATGCCGCCGCCTATGGCGAAGGATTGCTGGTCCTGCGCGAGGATTTTCGCGATCCGGTGCTGCGCGCCCGAGGTGCGGCCTGGGGAACGACGCTGACGGCGGCGATCGCACAATGTTTCGGCTCGGCGAAGGCGCCGGAAACGATCGCCCGGCTGATGCTGTCACAATGGCAGGGATCGCTCACCTGGTGGGGCTTTGGCGCCGGCGGCCCGGTGGCCGCCTATGTGGAGACGGAATTGCGGCGCTTCCTGTCAGCAGTGGAATTATGACCGCCGCTCACGCTTCTTCTTCATCCTTTTCCGCGCCCACGGTCAGCGGCCAGTCAACGACGTAATCCTCGAGATCGTCGATATCGATCTCGTTTTCATTGATCGTGCGGCCGCGGGCGGAAATGCCGGCGGCGTGGACGGTCTCGGGATCGCCGGAGACAAGCGGATGCCACCAGTAGAGATCGCGGCCCTCATTAATCAGCCGGTAGCCGCAGGTCGGCGGCAGCCAGGCGATCTCGGGCACGTTCTCTCTGGTCAGCTGCACGCAGTCCGGCACGAAATCCCAGCGGTTCTCATAGCTGGAGCAGCGGCAGCTGTGGCCGTCCAGCAGTTTGCAGCTGACCGAGGTGAAATAGATATCGCCGCTATCCCATTCCTCGAGCTTGTTGAGACAGCAGAGGCCGCAGCCGTCGCAGAGGCTTTCCCATTCGGCGGCGGTCATTTCGGCAAGCGTCTTCTTCTTCCAGAAGGGCAGATCGTTCATCGTCCGTTTCTTGCAACAGCGGGCCGCAAATTCACGTGACCGCCACTCTATCTCTCTTGTTATCCGCGGCAAAATCAATCAATTCTTCAGCATGCTCCTGGTATCGGAGAGCTTTCGGGCGATCGGGCCTCGCGCTTTCGTCGCGTCCGGCGACCGGACATGAGGCAAGCGCGATCAGGCGGGAATACAGGACGTGCAGGATCCGGACAACCCTGAAAAAGGGCCTGAAAAGGAAGCAGACAAGCGAACCGGTGACACGGTGGGCAGGCGGCCGACCAGGAGCCGCCACATTCTGCTGCGCATCGATTCGTGGATCGATTCGACCGTCTGGAACGCCGGCTTCCGCGCCGCAGAGATCTGGGAAGACACCACCATCTTCTTCCGCCGCTTCCGCGTGCGCGGCTGGAAACGCATCGTCTTCGAGCTCGCCGGCGAAGGGCTGACCCTCGGGGCGGCCGGCGCGGTGCTGATGCTGGTGCTTGCCCAGCCGGCCTTCGAGGCGACCAAGGAGGACTGGCGCAATCGCGGCGATTTCGCCGTCACTTTCACCGACCGCTACGGCAACGTCATCGGCCATCGCGGCGTCATCCACCAGAATTCCGTACCGATCGACGAGCTGCCGGATTCCCTGATCAAATCCGTCCTTGCCACCGAAGACCGGCGCTTCTTCGACCATTTCGGCATCGACGTGGTCGGCCTCTTCCGCGCGATGGTGAC
This sequence comes from Rhizobium atlanticum, assembly GCF_030182485.1. NCBI lineage: Bacteria > Pseudomonadati > Pseudomonadota > Alphaproteobacteria > Hyphomicrobiales > Rhizobiaceae > Rhizobium > Rhizobium atlanticum. The sequence goes on along the minus strand of NZ_JAQJCJ010000006.1, from coordinate 219,521 downwards.
CAACGCCCAGGCCGGCGAAGTCGTGCAGGGCGGCTCGACGCTGACCCAGCAGCTGGCCAAGAACCTCTTCCTTTCCAACGAGCGCTCGCTCGACCGCAAGATCACCGAAGCGTTCCTGGCCCTTTGGCTCGAGGCAAACCTTTCCAAGAAGGAAATCCTCTCCACCTATCTCGATCGCGCCTATATGGGCGGCGGCACCTTTGGCGCTGCTGCGGCGGCGCAGTTCTATTTCGGCAAGAATATCACCGATGTGAACCTTGCCGAGTCGGCGATGCTGGCCGGCCTGTTCAAGGCGCCGGCCAAATATGCGCCGCACGTGAACCTGCCGGCGGCGCGTGCGCGCGCCAACGAAGTGCTGACCAACCTCGTGCAGAGCGGTCTGATGACCGAAGGTCAGGTGATCGCCGCCAGACGCAATCCGGCGACCGTCGTCGATCGCAACGAGGTGGAATCGCCGGATTTCTTCCTCGACTGGGCTTTCGACGAAGTGCAGCGGCTTTCGCCGCGCTTCCACCAGCACTCGCTGATCGTGCGCACGACGATCGACATGGGCATCCAGAAGGCGGCCGAAGATGCGGTCGAGACGTCGCTGCGCGAATATGGCGAGGCTTATCACGCCAAGCAAGGCGCCATGGTGATGATCGAGAACGGCGGCGCCGTACGCGCCATGGTCGGCGGGCGGGATTACGGTGAGAGCCAGTTCAACCGCGCCACCAAGGCGCTGCGTCAGCCCGGCTCCTCCTTCAAGGTCTATACCTACGCGCTGGCGATGGAGAGCGGAATGACGCCGCAGACGACGATCGTCGACGCGCCGATTTCCTGGGGCAATTGGAGCCCGCATAATTACGCCAACCGCTATGTCGGCCGCATCACGCTCGAGACGGCGATCGCCCAGTCGATCAATACCGTGCCGGTGCGGCTTGCCAAGGAAAAGCTCGGCATCCAGCCGATCCGGGCGATGGCGAAAAACCTCGGCGTCGAAACGCCGATCCGCGACGACGTCACAATCCCGATCGGGACATCGGAGGTGACGGTGCTGGATCAGGCGACAGCCTATGCCACCTTCCCGGCCGGCGGTTATCAATCGCGCCGCCACGGCATTACCCAGATCCTCGATTACGAAGGCGATGTGCTCTACGACTTTGATCGTGACGAGCCGGCGCCGAAACGCGTGCTGTCCGAGCAGGCCGATGCCTACATGAACCAGATGCTGTCGCGGGTCCCCTATGTCGGCACGGCACGAAAGGCGGCACTCGACAACGGCATCCTGACAGCCGGCAAAACCGGCACGACCCAGGCCTATCGCGATGCCTGGTTCGTCGGCTTCACCGGCAATTACACCTGCGCCGTCTGGTTCGGCAATGACGACTATACCTCGACCAACAACATGACGGGCGGCTCACTGCCTGCGATGACCTTCAAGCGCGCCATGGACTACGCCCATCAGGGTGTGACGTTGCGCCCCATCCCCGGCGTCGAACCCCCCCCGCCCTCGGAAAAGGATCTCGCCAAGACCGCGGCCGCCAAGCCGCAGGACGGATTGCCGCAGCTCATCCGGCCGCGCATGCTCTCGGTGCAATCGACAAACATTCTCAAGAAGCTCGGAGAGAAGTTGAAGGCCGCCGCGCCGCCGACGCCGCAGAAGGTGGCGAGTGCGGATTAGGAGCTGCGTGGAAGTGTCGCTTTTCTCTGTCTCCGCGAGCATTCAGACGAGACCAGCAGCCTCTGACAGATCGGCGTTCATTCGCCACCCGGCATTCCACCCTGCCAGAATCAGTGTTAACCCTGTCATCCCGGTTTCCAAGGTCATGACGTGTTTCGATTCCCCCTTTTCATCCTGATCACGCTGATCGTCGCCTTTGGCGGCGGGATCATGATTTCGCTTTATGCGCTGGATGCGACACAGGGTTTCGGCGCGATCAAGCTCGGCGCCTGGGAGGCTTTTCCGGCGCTGCAAACAGTCGATGCCGACCCTTACGCCAAGTCGCATCGGGCACGCGCCGGCAAGCTGCTCTACGGCAGCGCCGAGGGCCTGACCTTCACGGCGAGCGTTGACGACGAAGGCGCACGGCTGAATGCCGGCTGCCGCTACCGCCTCAGCGGACAGACGCCACCCGCCCGGCTCTGGACGCTCTTTACCGCCGACAATGGCGGCAATCCGGCGCCGGTGAAGACCGGGCTTCCGGCGGCGCTTAATTCCTGGACGGTGCTGCGCCAGCCCGACAGCAGCTTTTCGATCGAGATCTCCGCCGTCGCTCGGCCGGGCAACTGGCTGGCCTTGCCGCAGGCCGGCACCTTCCGGCTGGTGCTGACGCTGTTCGATACGCCGACCGCCGGCAGCTCCGGTGTAATCGATCTCGCCATGCCGAAACTCACCAAGACCGGGTGCGGCAATGGTTAGGATCTTCTTCGCCGTCCTGACCGGGCTTTTCGGTGCGGCGCTGCTGCATCTCGTCATCATCCTGTCCCTGCCGCATTTCACCGGCAGGGATGCGGCGACTCGTGTGGCGGCAGAGGGCGATCTCAACAATTTCTATCTGCTCGGCGAGCAGTACGACGAGGCTGGGCTTGCCAATGGCGACCCCTTCCTGCGGACCGCCGTCTGCTCCTTCGACGTCGAGGATGCGCCGGTGCATTTCACCGCCAAGGGCAATGTGCCCTTCTGGTCAATCGCCATCTACGACAGCGCCTCCAACGAGGTGTTCAGCATGAACGACCGGACCTCGGTCGGCGGGGCGCTCGACGTCCTGGCGGGCGGCCCGATCCAGTTGACGGACTTGCGCAAGAATCTGCCGAAGGAACTGGATCAAGCGATCCTGGTGGAAATGGCGCGGCCGGACGGTTATGCCGTGCTACGGACGCTGGCACCGCAGGCAAGCTTCGACGAAGCAGCGCGCAACTTCCTGACGGAAGCGGGCTGCGAGCAATTCACCCCCGGCAATTAAGCGGGATGTCTGTTCTCAATTTCGGCATCACGCTCCGGGGTTGAGGAAGCGCTTACTTCTTCCTGGCGCACGGCGCGGGCGCCGGACCATGTCTAGGCTTCTCGGCGAGCCGCTCGTAGCGGACCCCGGTGAACCAGAGGATCTTGGCTTCGCGCGGTTCCTTGTCCGGGCGACGCGGCGCCCGCGGCCGCCGATCCGCCAATGCGACTACTATTGCCATTCTCGTCTCCATGCACTGCCCGAGACGGATGAACTTGCGACGGATTTCACCCTGCCCGCCAATCTGCGGGCCGGCGCGTCCTGCGGTGCTGGCATGGCCGAACCGAGGGCATTCGCGCCTTTCCCACGGCACCTGACTGAAATACCGTGATGCGGAGTTTCGACGATCCAAACACTCAAATCGCGTCGTTCCTGTCCGAATTGAGACACATGACAGTTAACAGTTTACTAATATTCGGTGGATGCCAAATACAGTTTCCGTAACTTCCTCTTCAACGCTTGAAGAGTCGATTTAGTTTCACGCCCCCGCTGAAAGATCAGAAGGCGGCCGGCAATATAAAATTAGAAACAATTCATATGGTTGACGCTATCTGCCAGCCGCAGGCGGTGCCGGTGTTGCAAATATGCGGCACAAAAATATTCGTTGCGGCACATCCGGATCGGCTTTGGTTTGTCCCGCATTGGCCACGCGTTTCGGGAGAGGGACCGATCGCAGTTCCCGCCACGCTCGAAATGGCTGTAGCGGCCCGATTTTCATCTTTCTCGTTGCGGCATGTTCGAATCGCGAGAACGATCCGAAGGGAGGAACGAGCTGTTTCAGCCGCCGCGCCGGCCGCGGGAACTGCCCCAGCGCCCTTTCAAAACCGATCGCCTTTCCTTGCCGGCAAACAATTCGCCGCACGTTCCGCAGGCATATTTCTGTATCATTTTAATAAAATCTTCAGCATCCATTAACCGTACCGCTGTAGGATTTGTTCATATCCGTGTGGTCCGAGAGGCGTATCCGCCAGCGCTATCGGCCCGCGGTTTCCCTTGGTTCTGCGTTTTCAGGGTGTGCTTGTGCGTGACCGGTTTCGAGACCTGGAGGGCCCATTGGCCGTCAGGAAAAAGGACGTGGTGTTAATGGCGACGGTGAGCAGTTTCGAGAGCCTATCTCGTCCGACACGATCCGAGCTGCGCCAATTCGCCGAACTTTTCACACCGCTGTTCCAAGCTTCCTCCGAGGAGGCCAAGCGCCAGGCGGTCGCGGCCCTTTCCCAATGCGAGACCATGCCGGCAGCCGTGGCGCTGTTCATCGGCAATCAGCCGATCGAGATCGCCGCGCCTTTCCTTATCGCCTCGAAGGCCATTGCCGACGACACGCTGATCACCATCGCGCGCATGCACGGTGCGGCGCATGTCAAGGCGATCGTCAGCCGCGATTCGCTCTCACCGAAGGTCATCGACGCGCTGGTGGCGTTGCGCCAGACCCAGCCGCGCGCCGCGGCCGCTTCGACGCCGATCACGGAACCGGTGACCGTCCCGCTTTCGCCGGTTCAGGTGGAGAGCAACGAGGCCGAAGCGCTGGAGGAGCAGCGCGTCGCCAATGAAGAAGCCTTGCGCGGACGCATCCTCGATCTCGCCAGCCATCTCGCCCGCGATGATAAAGACAGGCTCGGCCTGCGCACCCTCACCGACGTTCAGGAGGCGCTGCTGGTGCGCTTCGCCCGGTCGCACGAGGCGACGCATTTCGCCACCGCACTTGCCGATGCGCTTTCCGCCAGCCGCTGGCTTGCCGAACGCATCATGCTCGACCTCTCCGGCCAGCAGCTCGCCACGACGCTGACGAGCCTCGGCATGGACTTTCTCGACGCCGTCTTCGTGCTGGAACGCTTCTATCCGCATCTTGCCGAACAACAGCACAATGTGACGCGCGGCTGGATGGTGCTCGATGCGCTCGATCCGGAAGAATGCCACGCAAGGGTGGAGGCCTGGCGGCGCGCCGATCGTTACACCTACAAGGCCGAGGCACCCGATTCGGACACATCTCGGAAAACAGAAACCCACCGCTTCGTCCGTCAGGCGCCGGTGCAGCGCGATATGCGCGCGCTGGGGCGGCGGTCGCGTTGAGTTGAAGAAGACCTGACCCTCAGCGATCCCCCGCCAAGGGGACCATGTCCCCCAACTCCTCCGCCTCCAGCTCGACGATCCAGAGATCTGGGTCGAAGCGGCGTTCGCGATCCAGTATCGCCCGCACCGCTTCCGGCTCGCTTCGCGCGAGACGGACTTCGAACAACCGGTCTCGGATCTCGTCTTCGCCGAAGGCGGTCTGCGGCGCCGGCGCATAGAGGGTCTCCAGGCCGTCGCGGAAGTGCTGGCGGATGAAGATCGCGCCCGCCTCCTCCGCGCCCTTCTTCTCCACAGCCGCGAAATCACCACTCGCGAAGACGCGGCGCAGAAGGGAAGATACGAAGATGTCGGCGCGTAATCTCATCAGCGCGGTATAGAGCCTTTCCGAGTTGGATTGAAGCATCCTGTTGGCTCAAACGGAGTCGGGTGGTCGACCGGCCGGCGCGCGTCGTAGCCCAGCTCTGCGGCCAAGCCGGCCGGTCGATCAGCCGGCCCGTTTCTGCCAACCCTCCCGCAGATTTGCCCGGCAAATCTGCAAGACTTGAGAATCGCCGGACGCATTTATCGCTTCGCCACGGCGAAGCGGTGCGGCCAGTGGGCCGGGCATGTTTCCGCCAGGATCAAAGCGATCGGCTCGGACGTACCTCGGGGGTATGCCCGTCGCCAATCGCCTTTACCCTGACGAAAACCTGCGCCGGCAGAATGCTTCAATCTAGCTCGGAAAGGCTCTAAGACCGGCGCCAGCGCCGGCAATCCGCAGTCGAGCCTTGACGAATGCGTCAGACCTTGATCGCCAGCCGCAAGCCACCCCAATGGCGGCCCCTGACGGTGATCGGCGCGGAGATATCCTTCATCATCACGAAATTGCCGCCGCCCATGTCGCGGCGATAGGTCTGGACGAGGAAAGGTGCGGTGCTGCGGCCGGCGGCAAGGCCGACGCGATCGGCGAAGACGCGGCGATTGCGGCAATTGGCGGTGTTCCAGACGACGTCGCCTGGCCGCTGTGGCTGCGAAAACTTCCGGTTATGGGTCGGCAGATAACCGTTTTCGTCGACCGCCGCGCAGAAAGCGACGCGCTCGTCCAGGGCGACGACGGCCTCCTGGATCGGCGGCAGCAGACGGTCGGTGAGCTCGGTGAAGGCGGCCATCACCTGAACCGGATCGGTGTCAGGCAGCGGCCGGTAGCGCCGGTCGAAGAGGGCATCGAAACCGATCTGACCCTCGGCGACGGCGCGTTCAAAAGCGCCTGATATCTGCCTTGCCACCGATTTTGCTTCCTCGATCCAGCGGCTGTCGGCGGTCTTGACGCCGGCGCTCGCCGTCAGCTGGATCAGCGTTTCCGAGAGGCCAACGACGCTGTCGACGCGTTTTGCCGCCTGCTGCAGCCTGACATTCGAATCGGCGACCTCGGCGGACATCTCGCCGAGCTTCTGGACGAAGCCGGCGCATTGCTGGTCGACCGCCTCGGTGGTGTTGGCCATGACGGTCGAACTGTCGAGAATGCGGGTGATGACATGTTCCATACTTTCGAAGGCGCCGCGCATCGCCTCCGACTTGTCGCGCACGCCGGCGGCGCTGTCGCGGGCATTGCCGCCGACCGCCGACAGCCGGTCGATCTTCACCCGCAGCTCATCCAGCGTGTCCTGAATGGAGCCGGTCGCCTTCGACGTCTGCAGCGAAAGTGCGCGCACTTCGGCGGCAACCACGGCGAAACCCTTTCCTGCCTCGCCGGCGCGCGCCGCCTCGATCGCGGCGTTCAGCGCCAGAAGGTTGGTCTGGCGGGCTATGGTGCTGATCTCCTCGGCAATCTTGTCGACATCCGCAAGCGATTTCGAGAAGCCGGCGATTTCGGCGCCGATGACGTTGGAAGCCTGAACCATATGGCCGATCTCGGCAACGGAGCCGGACAAGCGGTCGGCCGATTCCTTGAGCATCTGGCGGGCTTCGGCCGCCGTGCGGTCGGTCTCGCTCAGCGACAGGGCGACCGAGCGATTGGTCTCGGCAATCGAAAGTGCGGTGCTGGTGACATGATCGAAGGCGGAGGTGTGGCGCGCCGACATCGCCGCCATGTCCTGGATGGCGCCGGCAATATCGACGAGATCGATGCCAAGGGTGGAGGCTTCTTCAGCAAGGCGCTGCAGGATGTGGCGCAATGCCTCGCGATCCGGGCTTTCCGCTTTGGCCGCCGGTTCTCCGGCCAGATCGTCTATCGCCTTCAGCGCATGCATGACCGACATTCCCCCGCCGCAATGGGCAAAGCTTCGGACAACATGGTTAACAAGTTGCAAACGGCGCTAGGGTCTTGGACTTAGGTTGTAATCTACGGCGCGAACGCCTTAGATCGCACCGATTTCCTTCAACTTCTTCAGCACCGCTTCGTTCGGTTCGCCGTTTTCGGGGAGGTTATAGTGCTTCTGGAAATGGCGGATCGCGGCGCGGGTCTGCTCGCCCGCCACACCGTCGACGCCGACATTGGCATAGGCCATGTTGGAAAGGCCCTTCTGGATTTTCAGCACCAGGTCGACGGTGGCGAGCTCGCTCGATGGAAGCTGCTTTGCGGCTGACGGAGCCGTCTTGACGGTCTTTTCGGCGCTGCGGATCGCGGCAGCCACCGGGTCTTCCGCCGCCGCCTTCGAGGTGACATCCTCAGGCGGTTTTTCCACAGGCACAGTCGAGGGGCCGGCAGCGTCGGTTCTCAGCGCGGCCAGCACCTCCGGCGTCGCTTCCCCAGTCTGGGCCATGCCGACGGTCTCCTGGAAAAACAGGATGGCGGCGCTGGTGCGGGGACCAATGATGCCGTCGGCGGTGCCGTTATAGAGGCCGCGACGCACCAGCTGCTGCTGGATGTCCATGACGAGCTGGCTCGGCTGCTGAGCGGCTGCGGCCGGCGCCGGCGTCCCGCTGGTGGTGGCGGCATCCTCCGGCCGTTCGATCCGGAAGGTGGTGACGTCAGCCGGCTGTTCGTCGGTTGGACGGCGCGCACCGAGCACATTGGGAGACTGCGGGTCGCGGGTGCGGAAAATCGGGTGCGGATGCAGGCCAGGCTGATACCAGAGCGCGTTGGCCGCAACGAAGGAGAAGATGACGAAGAAGGCGATCGTGCCACCGGCGACCGACGGATTACGGCCGATGACGCCGCCGAGCGCGGACGCCCCCTGCAGCCCTAGACCACCCAGCGCGGAGGCTCCCTGCAGGCCGAGCGCCCCGAGAGCGGCCGCACCGGACACGACAAGGCCCGGCTGCTGCCGTCGCTTCTTTCCCTTAGGCGATTTTCGCTTGCGCGCGGCCATCGAAAAGCCCCTCTTCCAATTCTGCTCCGGTGCCGACCGCGTCCTTCAGCCGCGGCGGAAATTCGACGGTCGCGCCATGGCCGGCATTTTCGGCGCGCCGGGCGCCCGAGCCATCCACCGCGATCTCAACGGTGATGATCGTACCTTCGCCCGGCTGGCTGGCAATGGCAAAATTGCCGCCATGCAGCGCCACTAACCCCTTGACCAACGAGAGGCCGAGACCGCTGCCCTCGAAGCGGCGGGTGTAATCGTTCTGAATCTGGACGAAAGGTTGGCCGAGCATCGCCAGCTTATCGGCGGCAATGCCGATGCCGGTATCGCTGACCGTCAGCTTCAGAATGCCGTCACGCGCCGCCGCATCGACCGAGACGACGCCGCCGGCTTCGGTGAATTTCACGGCATTGCCGACGAGATTGATGAGGATCTGCTGGATGGCGCGCTGATCGGCGACGATCTCGCCAAGCCCGCGCTGAATCCGGCTCGTCAGCGTGACGCCCTTGGTCTTGGCTTGCAAAGCCAACATCGATTCGCAGGATCTGACGGAGCTTGAGATATCGAAGGCATCGAGAATCAGCTCGTAGCGCCCCGCTTCGATCTTGCTCATGTCGAGCATCGTATTGACGACGGAGAGCAGATGCGCGCCGGATTCGCGGACGAGCCCGACATATTCACGCTGGCGGTCGTTTTCGAACTTCCCGAAATATTCGCCGATCAGAATATCGGAGAAGCCGAGGATGGCATTCAGCGGCGTGCGCAGTTCGTGGCTGACCGCGGCGAGGAAGCGCGACTTGGCATCATTTGCCGACTCGGCCTCGGCCGCACGGTTCTGGGCTTCGGCCCGCAGCTGCTGCTCGACGGAGACATCGCGCAGCTGGGCGATGACGGCGGCAAGCTCGCCATCGGCATCACGGCGCGCCGTCATATCCATTCTCAAATAGGCGAACTGGCGCTGATCGCGCGAGACCGAAGGCCGGTCGAGGCGCAGATCGACGCTTGCGGCATCTTCGCCTCGCCTGAGCTCATCGAGCGCCTGCAAGAACAGGATACGGTCTGAGACATGCACCTGCTCCAGGAAGCCCCTGCCCTTCGGATCGCGCATCCAGGCAAGGAAATCGCGCCGGTCGCGGCCGCCGATGGTGGCGACGCTGCCGTGCGGATCCAGGAAGAAGACGAGGCCGGGGGTGACGGCGAGGAAGAAATCCTCGGCCGACTGTGCGGCAATGCCGGCGGACGAGCCCTGGCGGGCCAGCGCGATGCTGCCGACGGCGGAAAAGAGAAAGGCGGCGCAGACCATGGCGACGCCGGCCGGCAGCGCGACGGCCGGACTGGTGACCGCCGAAAGACCGACAGGCGCGGCGACGAGAGCGGCCGAGGAGAGCAGCACGAGGCGGCGCAGAATCGCAAGCTCGCGCTGGCGCACGGCTTCGCCGCCGCCCGTCCGGGAAAGCCAGCTTGTCGCCGCCCGGTCTACGAGGGTCGTCACCCAGCCGCCAATGTCACTCAATACTCGCACGCAATACCCGCCCAAAGAGGCTGTCTGTCGATCCGGACAATAGGCCGCCGCGACTTAAGGAAAGGATAAGGCAAAGGCGCTGTTCACAGCCAGAAAGAGCAGAAATTCCCACTTTGGAGCATCCGAGAGCTCCTTTGCTTTTTGTGGTTAATGGCCAGTAAGCGGCGGATTTCCTTCATATTTCAGCATCGCGTTAACTCCTGTGGCAAGGCGAACCGGCAAAAACCCTGCAATTGCAAGCAGGTGCCGCCCTGATACTTAACGACAATCGCTCGCATTCGACTTAAATGCGGCTCAAATGCACTTCGCTAAAATTTGAATTAAATTTGCCGCAAATGCGCACGAGTTTCGAAAAGAGGCATTCGCAACTTGCCGATATGGTGAAAGCACACCGGACAACCGGCCTGATTCGGCGATAGAACCGGACGGGAAAACAGGATGGGCAACGACAATGTGGTTTCTGATCAAAGGATCCTTCTGGTTTGGCCTTGTGCTCGTGCTTCTTTCCGTCTTCAGCACGGAGGGATCCGACAAGCTCCCCGGCGGCCCGCAATTGCAGCTCTCCGATGCATTCACGGCGGCGAGCGGCGCCTACGACTATCTCACTGGCATGTGCTCGGAAAAGCCGGAGGTCTGTGCCAAAGGCGCCGAGACCCTGACGGCGCTCGGCTACCGGGCCCGTGAGGGCGCCCGCGTCGCTTACGAGCTTCTCGACAGCCAATTCACGGAGGAACCGACGACGACCGCAAGCCCCGCCGAACCGGCAAACCGGTTAGCAGCCGCCGCACCCTCCCTCGCCTCTCCTTCCGCTCAGGAGAAGGTACGCGAGGCAAAGGGTGCGCTCAACCAGCCGATGCCTTACCGTCCGCCGGTCGACGATGAAGCCGCGACCGTAGTAACCGGCGCGATCCCGCTGCCGACGCCGAAGCCGGCTATCTGACGAAATTGCGCGAGCAATCGGCCCGCCGCGCATGAGCAACATTCGGAGGCGAGACCGCTTCTCAATTGAATTCTAAAGCGCGGTGCGATCCTTGAGATTCGCCTGCCGCGCTTTAAGTCCTTGGTTTACCGCATGTCTTTCACGCAAAACCGCTGCACACTTTTGCGCGACATGCTTTAGAGCTTGCATCGGTGGTCCGCATGACGCGGAAATGCCCCATGCTGACGTGCCTGCCCTGTTTAATTCAGCAGATTGCTGCGCCGTGAGGATGCCCATCCCTCACGGCGTTTCTTTTGAGAGCATGTCGCACAATAATGTGCGGTGGTTTTCGATAACGACGTGCGTAAAATAAAAGCTGGAGCGCGGCATCGGCAAGACGACGCGCTTTAGCGGTTCAAATCTGTCGGTCTATCACCTATATGCAGTCCTAGAGCATGTCCGGACGCAAAATTGCCGTGTCGTTTTGCCAGCATGCCAAAAGGTGAAAGGCATTTTATGGCATCCCTCGACCAGATCATCGATGACTTCGCCTTCCTGGACGATTGGGAAGACCGCTACCGCTATGTCATCGAACTGGGCAAGGCGCTGCCCGAGCTCGCCGAGGAAAAACGCACCTCGGAGAACAAGGTGATGGGTTGCGCCAGCCAGGTGTGGCTGGTGACGCATACGTCGGGCGATCCGGAAAACCCAATCATGAGTTTCGAAGGCGATTCCGACGCGCATATCGTGCGCGGCCTCGTCGCCATCGTGCTTGCCACCTATTCCGGCAAGCCGGCTTCCGAGATCGCTGCTCTCGATGCCTTCGAGATCTTCTCGAAGATCGGCTTGGTGGAGAACCTGTCGTCGCAACGCTCGAACGGGCTGCGCTCGATGGTGAAGCGAATCCGGGAAGAGGCGAAAGTCCGCGCCGCGGCCTGAACGCGATCGATTCGGTCGGTCAGCGCGGCCGATTGCGCATTTGCGGAGACGGCCAATCGACTATATTAACACTTCCTTATAGTATAGGAATACATTCTACGCCACCCTCCCAAGCGTAAGAGAGGCTTCCTGATAATATTCCGTCTCCCCCGTGCATGATCTGCGACAGCGGCGGAATAGTCAGGGTAGATTATTATCCTCATTCAGAACAGGATGAACTCTGTGCCGTTTGCACTAAAGTCTGAATCCTGCTTTCATTTAACAGGCCCGGACAGACAGCGCCCGGAAACGCAACCGGTTTTCGGCATCATGTTTGCGGTACAGACAGAAAAGCCGGGCACAAGACCCGGCTTTTGTCGTTGACTGCTTCGAAAGCTCAGCCGCGGCCGCGCTTGCGGCGCTGACCCAGGCCCATCTCCTTCGCCAGGCGCGAACGCGCTTCGGCATAGGCGGGCGCGACCATCGGGTAGTCGGTCGGCAGGTCCCATTTCTCACGGTATTCTTCCGGCGAGAGACTGTGATGCGTCATGAGGTGACGCTTGAGGGACTTGAAGTTGCCGCCGCATTCCAGGCACGTAATCTGCTCGTCCTGTACGGACTTGCGGACAGAGACTGCAGGCTTCTGCTTTTCGACGACAGCCGCAGCGGGCTGCGGTACGGACGTGTTGCTCAGTGCCGAATGCACGTCGGAAATCAGATTTGCCAGGTCGCTGACCGGGACAACATGGTTGCTGACATAAGCCGCGACGATGTCGGCCGTCAGTTCCACAAGCAGCTCCGGCCCATTGCCGGTCGCCATATCCGTCATATTTTTTCTCCTGTTAGCATGCTCAAACGATCTTTGACTGTCACGCCAAAGACCCGCCTCGTAGAAGCGAACAGCAAAAGCACAGGAAGCAATCTTCTGTTTCGAAAAACGTGAAATCCACCCCTAGATTCCGAAGTCCGAGACCTGTTCTTATACTGCCTGACCGAAAACCACTACCGTCTTGCTCCAGGCGATGGCCCCAGTTAGACATTGAAAAATCAAAACTGAGGGACTTGGAAGCAGAACGATTGTAATTCACAATCAGAATTCTACTTGCATTTTCAAATACCATCGTTTGGCCGAAAGGCCAATTATTATTTGTCGTTTTTCTTGAGAAAAAATGGCTGAGGAAGAATTATAGGACTTTAGGCCAAGCTTTACTCACAGCTTCCTGTGCATAAGTTCGGCGTAAAACAGGTTAAGACGCCAATAGCACGGGTTCAGAGAGTTGCCGTGTCAGGCCAGCGAGCGGGAGAGACGCGTCAGCAGCCGGACGACCGAACCGTGCAGGATAAAGAGCAGAAGCGTCAGCGGCCAGAGCAGGCAGGCGACAAGTCCGGCGAGACGATGAAACGTCAAACCGGCATGATTCGCCCAGCCCTCCAGCAGCGTGACCGTCATGGCGGTCACGGTCACGAGGCCGTAGAGCAGGACGATTGCAGCTTCAAACACCAATGGCTCCTCAATGTACGTAACATTAACCCTAACAGAAAACCCTTAATAGATGTAAAAGCAGACGTCTTCCCTGATAGCTGCATGCCGCGATTCCCGCGGGCCGGCGCCGGAGGCTTGATCAAACAAGGACGGCGCACCACATTTCTGGCGAAACGGAACCGCCCTTCGGCGAAAGGAGCACGTCATGTCCGAAACTGCAACCACCGCCAAGATCTATAAGTCTGACGCCGAATGGAAAGAGCAGCTCACGCCCGAGCAATACCGCATTACCCGCCAGCACGGCACCGAACGCGCCTTCACCGGCCCCTACTGGGATTCCTTCGAGACGGGGCTCTACCGATGCGTCGGCTGCAACGCGCCGCTTTTCCGCTCTGACACGAAATTCGACGCCGGCTGCGGCTGGCCGAGCTATTTCGAAGCGGTTTCTCCCGATGCTGTGACCGAGCATCGCGACACGAGCTACGGTATGGTGCGGACTGAAATCCGCTGCGGCACCTGCGACGCCCACCTCGGCCACGTCTTTCCCGACGGCCCGCCGCCGACCGGCCTGCGCTACTGCATCAACGGCCACGCCATGGTATTCGAGCCGGGGGAATAAGCGCCGAGCCATGATCGGCACGATCAAAGCACTCCAGGCGGCATAGTCGCCGCGGCGAATTAAGTTCCGGAGGCCACCTGAGCCCGGCAAAGGCCGCGCCGGCCTACGACATCTCGGCCGCAATTGTCACCTTCTCGGCGGCCGATTGATCGTGCCGCCCACTCAAGTGGGCTGATCCGCCGCTTCGACCCTGACCAGAAGGGACCGCAAGTCGGTCTCATTTAGATTCTCTTTTTCGAGGAGAAGGCGCCGCTGTCTGTGCAATGACGGGGGTGACGGTGATCAGGACGGCTCCGGCGGCGATAGCTGCGGAAACGGCGATCGTGCGAAGCCTCGGGGCTAAATCGAACATCGGTTTGCTCCTCGACTCTCCTCGTTTGAAACTTGAATTCGGAAGAACGGGCCCGGCGGCCGGACCCGTTCTGAGTCGCTTATACGGTTGACAGCGGATGGTTATGGCTGAACCAGATGCTGCCCGCGGCCACAACGGCGACGACAACACCCACAATCAGATGCACCCACATCGCCGCTGTCACGGCCGCAAAGCCCAGCACCCACGGTGCGACGACGGCCCATACGCCGAGGACAAGATTGACCCATTCCTCCACGTCATAGAAGGCGTAGAGAGCCGCTGCGGCGACCAGGGCGATGGCAGCGCCGACGATCCAGGCATTCCATGCGGCGCCGCTCTCGGCTGCGAAGCCGAGCAGCCATGGTGAGATCAGAAGAGCAAGACCGGCAACGGTATTGACGATATCGAGAGCCGTCCGGTTGCTCGAATTCAGGGACTTCAGCATCGTTCATTTCTCCTCATCTGTTGTTTGACATCATCGATCGACCGCCTCATGCGATGAGGCGACGGGTGCGGCGGCAGTGCTTGAAAGGCCGTCGCCGCGAAGCTCGATTTTCGTGGGTGCAGGTGGCAAAAAGCGTGCGCCTGCTTGCGATGCGAACAGAAATGGCGCCATCTCGTCGTCGGCGAACGCACCGCAAGCAATCTCCTGCAATGCCACCTCGCTCGCGCTTGCGCACCGCGGATCAAGCCTTGGTTCGGCACCCCGCCTTAGTGCGCGGGTGCGGGCTGCTGCCGCGAGCGACAAAGCGAACCTGTTCGGAAGAATGTTCTGGCAATCGAAAACGACATGCGGATCCATGACCCACCTCATGCAGCTTCCCGATTGGCCACAGGATGTGTTTGCGCGCTCTCGACATTTCGCTCCAGGGCAAGCAGCGCCTGCTCGACCTCATGGAGACGCGACGACCGGTCGTTCTCCGGCATGCCTTCGTTTGTTGCCTGGTCGAGAAGATATTCCGTCCAGGCCCAATTCATAAGGATCGAGCGCTTCGCTTGCAGCGAAAGGGAGGGATCAACAACGATGTCCATCGGCGACGACCACGTCGCCGGACCGGAAGAATCTCCTCGACTTGTCGCACCGTCCATGGCCTGCCCGTAGCTCTCGCTCAGCGGGGCAAGGCCAAGCCGGTCCAGTGTCGAGTCAGCGAAAGCATGGGACATTTTTTCGGTTCGGCGGCCGGTCATACGCTTTGCCGTAGCAGCAGCAGGCCGTTGCACGACATAAGTCAGACCGTGACGCTCGGCGTACCGGATGGCGGATCGCAGCGTGGGAAATTCGAGTTCCACCTGCGTCAGCATATCGCGATCACCCGTGTAACCCATCAAAGGTTCGACGAATGGGGCGCTGCTGCGCTCGAAGACGAGCCGCCAGCCCTTCGTTCGCGCTTTGCGCGACGTCGTAACGGAGCGGCACGGTTTGAAGATACGGGCAACGGCGTTTTCGGGAAACAGTGATTGCCCGAAGGAAAGTTTGCTCCGTTCGTTATCGTTCGACGCGCAGATAGTACCAGATATTGGGGTTTTCCGATGTGTGTCTCTTGCGGTCTCCATGGTTCTATCCCTCCCTATCGGCGAAGGATGAGCGGCGGCCGGCCAGGTGGCCGGCCGCCGCGCTCGTCAGCTTCTGATGGCGATGCGCTTGACCTGTGACTGCGCCTTTTCGGTCTTGGGCAGAGTGACAGTCAGAACGCCGTTCTTGAAGGTGGCGTCGACCTGGTCTTCCTTGACCTCGGTGCCGAGCGGGATGCGTCGTTCGAAGCGGCCGTAGTAGCGCTCCGAAAACTGCTTCTCCTTGTCTTCCGTTTCCGAACGCTTCTCACCCTTCAGCGTGAGCACGCCGTCATTGAGAAAGACCTCGATGTCCTTTTCTTCAAGACCGGGTACTTCGGCCGTAACCCTGATTTGCTTGTCAGTGTCCGAAATCTCGACACTCGGCCAGCCTGCACCGAAGCCGCCGGCGCCGCGATGTGACGGCAGGCCGGGGCCAAAGCCGCGAAAAACGTCGTCGAACAGCCGGTTGACCTCGCGGTGAAGCGACAGGAAAGGATCGCGGTCGTCGTCGCGAAGGAGACTCGGCATCTGATTGCCGTTGTTGCGGCCCCAGGGAATCAAATCACGAACACTCATGGCTTTACTCCTTTCTGGTGGTTCTTCGGCATTCCGGTGGGCGCCAGACGACGTCTGGCGCCACGTCTGCTCCCTGCTATTGGAACGCTTAGGCCGCCACCTGTTTCTCACCTTCGATCTGCTTTGTCTCGGCCTTGGGCAGCACTCCGTCGGCCTTGATCTCGATCTGGCGCGGCTTCATCTCTTCGGGAATTTCGTGCTTGAGATCGATGGTCAGCAGACCGTTGACCAGACCGGCGTCGACAACCTTGACATGATCGGCCAGTTCGAACCGACGCTGGAACGAGCGTCCGGCAATGCCGCGATGCAGATATTGAGCATCTTCGCTGTCTGCCTTCTGCCCTGATACCATGAGCATGTTCTGCTCTTGGGTGATTGCCAGCTCGTCCTGCGAGAAGCCCGCCACTGCCATGGCAATGCGGTAGTCGTTCTCGCCGGTCTTGACGATATCGTAGGGCGGCCAGTTGTCGATTGTCTCGGCGCGGCCTGCAGCCTCAAGCGCGTTCAACATTCGCTCAAAGCCGATGCTCGACCGGAACAGGGGAGAGAAATCGAGGTTTGTCCTCATAGCCATATCCTCCTTGCAAGCAACATGGACACAAGGAGACGCCAAGAGCGACCGGCGTCTCCTGGGCTTTCTGTCGATCCCTATTGGGCGATCAACAATACTAATATAATTCAGTGTCTTACGGTTTCAAGGGGACCGAATTTCTCGACGAGAAAAATTGATCTTTTCGAAGACGCCACCATATGTTCTGGAGCTTGAGCGAGGAGCAATTGTTATGACAATGACTTCACACGACGTCGTCGCCGTCCTTGGGCCCGCCGACAAAACGCTTGTGGCCGAGATCATCGCGACAGGTGCAACCCAAGCCGAGCTTGCCGAGGCGTTTGCATGGGCCAACAATGACGAGGCCCTGGTGGGTGAAGGGCGGCATCTACCGACCGGCAGGGTTGCTGCGCTTGTTGACCTGCTGAGGTCGGACGAAGAGGAACCCGATTAGAAAAGGCGGTTGACCCGCCTTCCCTGCACCGTCCTTCATCAGGCCGTGGTGAGCACGCTGACATCGCCCTGTCGATTGAGGACATCGACCACGACCTGGTGTCGAGACCGACGGATGGCCACGTCAGCCGAGCAATTGCCGATCAGCAGACGCCGCAAGATTACCTCGTCGAGAAACGAAGGAAGCCGCGGCACGCTGAAGTTGATCTGCAAATTATTCGGATCGAAGTCGAGGCCAAGGCAGGATTGCAGCAGCGACAAAGGGGCTGCTGCCGCCCATGCTTGCGGCGAGCAGGCAACCGGATAAGAGGTAGGACCGCGTGCGCGTTGACGTGGCAGGCCGCAGAGGAGTTCGGGAAGCCGCCGCAGGTCGATATAGGTCGCAGCGGCAAACAGCCCCTCGAAGATTCGCGCGGCTTCGGCGCGATAGCCATAGCGGGCAAGACCACTGGCGATCATGGCATTGTCATGTGGCCAGATCGAGCCATTGTGGTAGCTCATAGGATTGTAACGTGCTTCGGTCGAGGGAATGGTCCGGATGCCCCAGCCACAGAAGGAGGAAGCATTCATCAGGGTGCGGGTCACCTGTGCGACCCGTTCAGGATAAGCAATACCGGTGAACAGAGCATGGCCGGCATTGGAGGATCGGACCCGGCAAGGCCGTTTATCCCCGTCGAGAGCCAACACATAGGTGCCGAGTTCCTCATCGAAGAAGCTCATGTCGAAGGCGTGGCGCAGTCCCTCCGCGCGCGCGAGAAAGCTCGCCGCGCGCTCCGGCTTGCCCCTCCACCGGAAGATTTCGGCAGCACTTTGCCAAGCGCCGTAGACATAGGCTTGGACTTCGGCGATCGCGATTGGGCCCCGGGCCAATGTGCCATCGGCATGGAAGACCGAGTCGTGGCTATCCTTCCACGCCTGATTGATCAGGCCTTCTTCCGTCAGCCGCCCGTATTCGACGAAGCCGTCGCCATCGCGATCCCCATGTTCGTCGATCCATGTCAACGCCGCTTCGAGATTCGGCAGGAGACGGTCGATGGTCGCAAGGTCACCGGTTCGTTTAAGATACTCGCCGGCCAGCATCACGAAGAGCGGCGTCGAGTCGATGCTGCCATAGTAACGCCGGAAAGGAACCTCGCCGAGTTCGGCCATTTCGCCGCAACGCACTTCGTGCAGGATCTTGCCCGGCTCGGCGTCTGAAGCAGGATCGACGTTCGTCGCCTGATTGGCAGCAAGATGACCCAGAACCCCGCGGGCGATCTCCGGATCGAGCCAAAGTGTCTCAAGCGCCGTGATCAGGGCATCGCGGCCGAAAACGGTGCTGAACCAGGGAATGCCGGCATAAGGATAGGGGCCTTCCGGCTTGTCGGTGATCAGCATGTAGAGGTCAGAGGCGCTGCGCCGCGCGACTTCGTTGAAGATCTCGTTGGAAGTTGTGACCGACGCTGCGCGCGAGGAGGAGGCGCGCAACGCACGGCGGGCATCCCGCAAGGTAAGAAAGAAGGAAAGGCGGCTCAGTCGATCGGCGGAGGTATGGTCGCAGCCGATCTGGATAAAGAGCGATTTGGTCTCGTGCGGCTCCAGATGGAGGTCGTAAGTGACGAGATCGCTACGAATCTCGGCCGGTTCAGGCATGAAGGAAAGGCGCGTCGACCGCTTGCGATCGTCCAGGCCAATATAGGAAAGCAGGATCCAATCCTGTTCCACGACGGCGGGAAGATGGTGCCCTCGCCTTGCCCTTGCGGTGCCGCGGACTTCAAAAAGATCGGCGAAATCGGCCCCGAAAGAGATCTGAATGCGAACATGTTGCCGCCGCTCGTCATAATTCCTCACGGCCAGCCGTTCATAACAACAGGCATTCCAGAGAAAGCGTGATCTGCGCAGATGAATCACGTCATGGCCTAGAACCAGCCTTCCCTTGTCATCGAACTGATCAGGATTAGTAAGATCACAGGTCAGCGTGGCATTGTCATCCCGCAGCGTCGACGACAGAAGCATGGGCCGCTGTTCGTTGATCGTCAGGTAAAGATGCGAGAGATGACGGGTGTCCCGGTGAAAAAGGCCTTCCGGACTGCCGGGACCGGAAAGAGCATCGCCATTATGATCGAAGACGGCAAAAGTATCGCCGTGCTTCAAGGTACGCGGCCGGCGCTCCTGCAGCGATGCGGCGGCCGGAATGAAGAACTGAGCGACCGGCGCCGTCAGGCCTGACGATGCCTTGGCGGGGTTGCTGTCCGCAGACACGTTCGACATGCCTCCTCCTTGCCTCAGGCAACAGCCTGCAGGTCGGGCGCTTGACTACGCGACCGGCGGATCGGCGCAGCTTTGATGCGAACGCCCGGCAGGTTGCGATAGATGTCGAGATAGTCGCACGCCATTCGTTGTGCAGTGAAGCGCTTTTCAAACGCGGCCCGTACCTTGTGCCGATCGAGGCGCAGTGCCCATTCGACGTTTTCGGCCGCCTCGGTGACGCTGTCGACCAGGATGCCCGAGATGCCATTGTCAATGACCTCGGGAACCGAACCACAGCCGAAAGCGATGACCGGCGTGCCGCAGGCCATGGCTTCGATCATCACCAGCCCGAAGGGCTCCGGCCAGTCGATCGGGAAGAGCAGAGCGCCTGCATTTCCAAGGAAGGCAGCTTTCTCACGTTCATCGATCTCGCCGATGAATTCAACATGCGGATTGCTCTTTATCATCGGCTCGATGACGGTTTCCCAATAGGCCTTGTCGGCATTATCGATCTTGGCGGCGATCTTCAGCTGCATTCCGACCTTTGCCGCGATCTGGATCGCGCGATCGGGGCGCTTTTCCGGAGAGATCCGACCAAGAAAAGCCAGGTAATTGCCTCCAGGGTTTTGCGTGAAGGGAAGCAGATCAGCCGGCAGTCCATGATAGACCGTTCCGCGCCAGTCGACCGGCGGCATCGGACGGCGCTGGTCGTTGGAGATCGACACCATCGGAATATCCGGGAACGCCGCGTAGAACGGCTTGAGATCCGGCAGGTCGAGCCGGCCGTGCAGTGTGGTGACAGTGCGGTCGGCGAAATCGCGGATCAGCGGGAAATGCAGCAGGTCGATGTGGAAATGCAGCACGTCGAACTCATGCGCCCGCTGACGGATCTCCTCCAGCATCAAGACCTGATGCGGCAAATGTTCCTTGACCGCAGGGTTCAGCCGCAAGGCGACGTCCGCACATGACACGAGTGTCGCCCGGGTGACGGAATCGCCGCTGGCAAAAAGCGTGACCTCATGCCCCTGTGCCACGAGTTCTTCGGTAAGGTAGGAAACGATCCGCTCCGTTCCCCCATAGAGCTTTGGCGGAACGCTCTCGGCGAGCGGCGCAATCTGAGCGATCTTCATCGGCAAAACCTCCTCAGTTGAGCAAACAGTCGTCGGCAAAATCATGCCCGCGTCCTTTAGAGGCACACGGCGGGCCGGACGGAGGGTCAGGTTTCGAGTAGCGGTCGGCGCCGTCCTCCTTTCCAGTAGCTGCACAAGCCAAGGCCGGGAAGCCGGCGTACCGACGGTCTTCGACGACGCGTCCTGTGGGCACTCAAGGGAGCGGACGTATCTTGTTTCCCGGATGGCAGATCGCCTTTGTCCAAAGCCTTCAGCGCTTCGAGGATCTCGTCGTAGGATACAGCTTTTTCGGTCCCGGGGTAAAGGCGAAGGGCAGGTACGGATTCGATCGCGAAGATATCGGATGCCCATGAAGCGAGAATGGCCCGCTTCTCGTCGTTGCCGATGTCGGCGGCGTTAAGCACGTCACGCGGGTGACTGAAATGTTTCGCTGGATGAAGCAGATGTGCCGCGCTGATGGCAGCCATGGCGCTCTGCTGCATGGAATTGCTGATGCTTTCCTTTCTCATAGCTCGCTCCATTGATGTTGACCGATGGAACTTGG
This sequence comes from Rhizobium atlanticum, assembly GCF_030182485.1. Lineage (NCBI taxonomy): Bacteria > Pseudomonadati > Pseudomonadota > Alphaproteobacteria > Hyphomicrobiales > Rhizobiaceae > Rhizobium > Rhizobium atlanticum. The sequence goes on along the minus strand of NZ_JAQJCJ010000006.1, from coordinate 198,337 downwards.
TTCATTCGATAGTGTGAGGCCCGCCCCGATGTCAGAGCGGGCCGAGTGGTTGCTATTAGAAGTCCATGCCGGCGCCGGCGGGCATAGCCGGAGCAGCTTCCTTCTTGGGCTTCTCAGCGATCATCGCTTCCGTCGTCACCAGCAGGCCGGCAACGGAGGCGGCGTCCTGAAGTGCGGTGCGCACCACCTTGGCCGGATCGATGACGCCCTGCGCGTAGAGATCGCCATATTCGCCGCTCTGGGCATTCCAGCCATAGGAGAATTCGCTCTTCTCGCGCAGCTTGCCGACAATGATGGAGCCTTCGGCGCCGGCGTTTTCGGCAATCTGGCGAACCGGGGCTTCGATCGCGCGGCGGACGATGTCGACGCCGACCCGCTGGTCGTCATTTGCCGTCTTGACGGCGTCGAGCGCCTTGACTGCACGCAGCAGCGCCACGCCGCCGCCCGGCAGAATGCCCTCCTCGACCGCTGCGCGGGTGGCATGCAGCGCGTCGTCGACGCGATCCTTTTTCTCCTTCACCTCGACCTCAGTCGAGCCGCCCACGCGGATGACGGCAACACCGCCGGCGAGCTTGGCGAGGCGTTCCTGCAGCTTCTCGCGGTCATAGTCGGAGGTGGTTTCCTCGATCTGCGCGCGGATCTGAGCGGTACGACCGTCGAGCTCCGCCTTCGAACCGGCACCGTCGATGATGGTGGTGTTTTCCTTTTCGATGGCCACCTTCTTTGCCCGGCCGAGCATATTGAGCGTCACATTCTCGAGCTTGATGCCGAGATCTTCGGAGATGACGGTGCCGCCGGTCAGGATGGCGATGTCTTCCAGCATGGCCTTGCGGCGGTCGCCGAAGCCAGGCGCCTTGACGGCGGCTATCTTCAGGCCGCCGCGCAGCTTGTTGACGACGAGCGTTGCGAGCGCTTCGCCTTCGACGTCTTCAGCGATGATGAGGAGCGGCTTGCCCGACTGAACGACGGCTTCGAGAACCGGCAGCATCGACTGCAGGTTCGACAGCTTCTTCTCATGAATGAGGATATAGGGATCCTCCAGTTCGACCCTCATCTTGTCCTGATTGGTGACGAAGTAGGGGCTGAGATAACCCCGGTCGAACTGCATGCCTTCGACGACTTCGAGTTCGGTTTCGGCAGTCTTGGCTTCCTCGACTGTGATCACACCCTCGTTGCCGACCTTTTCCATTGCTTCGGCGAGGTAACGGCCAATCTCGGCATCGCCATTGGCGGAGATCGTGCCGACCTGGGCAATTTCGGAATTGTTGGAGATCTTGCGGGCGTTGGTCTTCAGTTCCGCCACGATAGCGTCGACGGCGAGGTCGATGCCGCGCTTCAGGTCCATCGGGTTCAGGCCGGAGGCGACCGCCTTGGCACCCTCCTTGACGATCGCCTGGGCGAGCACCGTCGCCGTCGTGGTGCCGTCGCCGGCGAGGTCGTTCGTCTTCGACGCCACTTCGCGCAGCATCTGCGCACCCATGTTCTCGAACTTGTCTTCGAGCTCGATTTCCTTGGCGACCGAGACGCCGTCCTTGGTGATGCGCGGCGCGCCAAAGGATTTGTCGATGACGACGTTGCGGCCTTTCGGGCCAAGCGTTACCTTCACGGCATTGGCCAGCACATCGACCCCACGCAGCATGCGTTCACGGGCATCGCTATGGAATTTCACTTCTTTCGCAGCCATGCTTTAACTCCTTCAATAGGCAGCTTTTTTGACTAACGCGGGGCGAACGCCTCAGGCGGCGATCTTTTTGGCCGCCTGGGCTTCGATAACACCCATGACGTCGCTTTCCTTCATGATCAGCAGGTCCTCGCCGTCGATCTTGATCTCCGTGCCGGACCATTTGCCGAACAGGATGCGATCGCCGACCTTGACGTCGAGCGCCTGGATCTGGCCGGCATCATTGCGCGCACCAGGACCGACGGCGATGACCTCGCCTTCCTGCGGCTTTTCCTTGGCGGTGTCGGGAATGATGATGCCGCCCTTGGTCTTTTCTTCGGAATCGACGCGGCGGACGAGAATGCGGTCATGAAGCGGTCGGAACGACATGTTTTCCTCCAATGGACAAACAATAACGATGTTTTTCCCCTGGCCGGACCGGATGACCAGTCCGGGCGAGTGCAAACCTCTGTCGAGCGTTTTGCGCGCATTGATCTGGTTTTGCGATTTTTCGATTTCAAGAGGGCGCAGAGAAAAAATTAGCACTCACCCGAAGTGGCTGCTAACACCCTGAGAAGGAACAACAAAAGCCGCCGTTGCGTTGAGAATCCCGTTGATGGACGCCAAGATATGCGCCACCTTCTCGTTGTCGTGAAACGGAGATGAAGCATGCAATTTTCATCGGATCTAGAGCGCCAGCTCAGCGGTTACGGCCTTACCACTGCCCACATCCTCTACCGCCTTCCGGATTTCGAATCCGTTCTGCAGACTTATGTCTGGCAGGATTACGACCTCGCCCCGGGCTTTCCGGAAATGCACAAGTTCCTCGATTTCTGGCAGTCCAACCTTGACGGACCGCTGCATTCCGTCCGCTATAGCCATCAGCGGCTGATCGGACCGAATGAATGGCGTCGGGTCATTGGCGAGTTAAGGCTGCACTAGTTCGAACCGGACACATTCCACATCGGCCAGGCATTGCTGCCATAGCTTTCGTCAACCTGCACGGAATCTATGCAAAAGCCCGAGTTCACTCGTGCTCGGCAGGGCATGGCCAATTTGAAGGCGCAGAAAGGCCTGCCGGCAATTTGGTCGAGGCATCGCCGCAGGCCAGGTCGATCTGCGCCTGCTCGAGGCCGGCGGCAGCCGAGAGGTCAAGGCCTTCGATGCGGGTCAGGAACATGAAGGCGCGCTCGAACGTCGCCGGGCCTTCGAAGACGGCGCTGGAGAGATCGGCGCGGGAGAGATTGGCGAAGGAGAATTTCACCCCCGTCAGTACCGCCTTATCGAAATCGGCGCGGCCGAGTTCGGCCTTTTCAAAGCTCGCGCCGGAAAGCCGGGCACCCGCGAAATTGGCGCGCTGCAGCTCGGCCCCGGCAAAGGACGCGGCGTCCGCGACAATATTGGCGAAGCTGGCGCGATAGGCCTCGATCTTGGCGAAGTTGGCCCCTTCGGCATGTGCCCCCTCAAGCGAGGCGCGCACCAAGCTCGCCTTTTCCAGATTGGCGGATTTCAAATTCGAACCGCTGAGATCGGTCAGCGAGAAATCGGTGCTGAAGAGATTGGCGCCTTGGAGATCACTGCCCTGCAGCATCAGGTTCTTCTTCGTGCATTCCTGCCAGTCGAGCTTCGGCGAGGCCGTGCTGCCGCAATCGGCAGCACGCGAGGAAATCGGAGCAGCGGCGAGAAGAAGGAAGGCAAGGAGGCCGAGCGGCGATCTATGCATTACCATTGAATTGTTGATCTCCATGACGCTTATCACGCCGCCTCTCGCGAAGCAGGCGGCCTCTCTTTTCTACACAGCTCAGAATACAATAAAAAGATGGTGACCGCTCCGGCAATGATTTGCCGGTTCACTCCGTCCAGCGAGCGCTCGTCCCTCCGTCGGCCTTGGGCAGGCAGCTCAATCGGCCTCGCCGGGCAGGCGAAGCTCCATGCAGGTGAGGTCCAGCCAGCGGCCGAACTTGGTGCCGACCTCGGAAAATCTGCCGGCAATGCGGAAGCCGAGCTTTTCGTGCAGCCGGATCGAGGCTGTGTTATCAGCCTCGATGCCGGCGATCATCACATGGATATTGGCGGCCGCCGCACGCGCGATCAATTCGCGCATCAGGGCCTCGCCGATGCCGGCGCCGCGATGATCCTTTTCGACATAGACGGAATGTTCGACGGTGTGGCGATAGCCTTCGAAGGCGCGCCAGTCGCCATAGGAGGCGTAGCCCGCGACCTTGCCCGCCATCTCGGCGACGATGACCGGAAAGCCGCGGCCCTTGCGCGCGCTCAGCCATTCCCGTCGGTTTTCGAGATCGACGAACGTTTCGTTCCAGATCGCCGTCGTGTGCTCGACGGCATGATTGTAGATATCCCGGATGGCTGGAAGATCGGCTTCGGTGGCGTCGCGGAGAAGGACGGCGTCTGTCATGATCACCCGGTTCGGATTGACTGCCGGATTGGCATACGCTGCCAATCAAAAGATGTAAACGGCTGACACGCCAGAGAAAGGCTCGCGGGACGCGCTCGGCAGGCCGCAGCTCAGAAGGCTGGCATCGGCAGGCTGAAACAGGTGAAGACGGCTGAATAATGCACAGCCGCGGCGATGACGACGAAACCGTGCCAGATGGCGTTCTGGAAACGTAGTTTCTCCCAGACGTGGAAGATGACGCCGAGCGAGTAGATAACGCCGCCGATAACGATCAACAGCATCGAAGCGGAGGGAATGCGCGCGGCGACAGGCCCCGCCACCAGCACGCCGCTCCAACCCATGGCTAGGTAAAGCAGGATGGCGAGGCGGTCATAGCGCCCTGGAAACACGCATTTCAGGACGATGCCGACAGCTGCGAATAGCCATATCGCCATCAGCATGAAGAAGAGCAGCGGATCGTCGGCGCCGCGTTCGAGAAAGGGCGTATAGGTGGCGGCGATCAGGATGAAGATCGCCGAATGATCGAAGCGGCGCAGGAACCATTTGGTGCGCGAGACCGGCCAGAGATTGTAGGAAAAGGAGATGGCAAGCGTCAGCACCAGTCCGACGCCATAGATCCAGGCGGCGGCGAGCGCGCCGTGGGAGCTCCAGACCGTGGCGTAGAAGATCAGAGCGGTGGCGCCGATCAGCGCCAGCACGAGACCGACGCCATGGACGATGCCGTCGGCGATCAGCTCATATTTGTCGTAAGCCCAGCGAATGCCGTTAAACTCGGCCATGCACGCCAACCCGTTTCGTACCCATGGCGATGGTCGCACCGAACGGGCGGGGGCGCAACTACGGCGCATCGTGCGCGTGGTAAATCTTCGTGACAGACCACACAGGCGACCTCGACGGCGGCGCAGATTCAGATCTTCTGCCGCTCGACCAGCACGGAGCACTTGGCGTGCCGCACGACACGGTCGGCCGTGGCGCCGATAAAGTAGTTGGAAAAGTCCGGAATATGCGAGGCGAGGATGATGAGGTCGGCGCCGTGGCTTTCGGCGGCTGCGATGATGGCTTTGGCCGGCGGACCGTTGCGGATGTCGATCGTCGCCGTGACCCCGGTTGCGGCGACCAGCGCCTCCAGCTTGTCGCGGCCATCCTTCATGGCGTCCTCGAGCATGTTGGCCGGCAGTTCGATCGCGACATAGGTCGGCACATCCTCGACGACGTTGAGCGCGACAATCTGGCCGCCCGCGTCGAGCAGCGAGGCGGCCTTGCGGAGAATGTTCTCTCCCCTGTCGAGGCTGCCGAGCGCGATCGCCACGATGATTTTCCTGTACATGGCTCCCTCCATGACTGAGATGCATAAGCTTGCTCAGATGAAGATATGGGCGCATTGACTCCGATCAAGCCGGTGAAGGTCATCGTCAACATCTGCTCAACGCTTCATCCTCAAAAACAAGCCTTCTGTGAACAATCGGGATAGGCCATATAGAGATCAACGGCAACCGAAGAGACCAGGCGCATGAACCGGCGAGACTTCCTCGGATTTGCCACGGGCGGCATGGTTGCCGCCACCGCCGGTACACCTTCAACTGCAGAGGCAGGAGACCCATTGATGACGACAGAAACATCCTATGCGCTGACGCGGCCTGCCTATATCGACCAGTCGCATCTCGTCGTCACCGACCTCGGCCTCGTTTCCGGCTTCTATCAGTCGATGCTCGGCCTGAAGGTCATCGAGAAGACGACGAGCGGCGAAGTGCTGGGTGTCGGGGGCCATCCGCTGCTGACGCTGACCACGGCAAAGGACGCGGCAGTCGCGCCACGGAATGCCGCAGGCCTTTTCCACACAGCCTTCCTGATGCCCGACCGCATCGAACTGGCGCGCTGGCTGCGCCACGCCGCCCAAAACAACGTTGTGCTCGACGGCGCCTCGGACCATCTCGTCAGCGAGGCGATCTACCTTTCCGATCCCGAGGGCAACGGCATCGAAATTTATGCCGATCGGCCACACGAGGGATGGAAATTCCTTGAGGATGGTATGGTCGAAATGGCGACGCGGCGGCTAGACCTGCAGGCTCTTTATAACAGCGCACCGGAGGATCGCTGGGGCGGCATGGCTGAGGGAACGGCAATCGGCCATCTGCACCTGCAGGTCGGCAATATCCCGCAGGCCGACGCCTTCTACCGCGACGTGCTCGGTCTCAAGCTGATGGCCCGTTATCCCGGCGCGAGCTTCTTTGCGACCGGCGGCTATCACCACCATCTCGCCGCCAACATCTGGAACAGCCAGGGCGCCACCGCCCGCGCCGACAATATGACCGGGCTTTCGGACTACCGGATCCGTTTCAACGACAAGACGACGCTCGACGCGGCGGTTTCCAGGCTCGACGCGCTGGAGCTCAACAGCGAGAAGCGCGACGGCGGCGTCTTCCTCAAAGATCCCTGGGGCATCGGCCTGACACTTTCGGCCTGAACCTGAAAACCCTATTGAACCTTCTCGGTTCCTGATGGCGTCGTCACCTGCGTCGGTCCGCCGCCGTTTCCGCTCGGCGTTGGCGACCGGTCTGTCGCTTCGGGCGGCCGTGCAGGGCCGGAGGCCGGGTCGTTATTGAAGGCGCCGGGACCGGAGGGCTGCGTATTGATCGCATCCGGCTTGGTCGAAGCCGTTGCAGTCGGATCATTGTTGCTGGGATCGGGCCAGATTGCAACGCTCACGCCGGCAATGATGAGAACTGCCGCGCCCGCCGCAAGAACGGCCCAAACCCACCAACGCTGCTGATCGGCGGCTTTCAGCCTCGCCTCGTCCGCATAAGGGGGATTGCTCGAATAGGTCTCGGTGGTTTTCGTCTGATCGGGATCTGCAATCACGAGCACTCTCCTTCCGAGGTCGAACGCCAGCGACGGCGAGGTTGTTCCGGCGGCAGGATCAAATCGGCGGACGAACCGATGAAAGGGCGGGCGCTTCAGCGCCCTTACAACAGCGCCATGGGCCGGCGGAACCGGAACCGCATCAGCGCGTTTTTGTGGCGAAGCAATCTGGCTTCGGGGACCTCAACGCATGGGCATCGCCAACGGCATCCGCAAACACGCAAAGAAGATCGCCATCGGCGAACGCCAAACCAGCGCCTGGGCTAAGTCGTTGCAGGAGACGGCGGAGGCATTGCCGTCCCCGCCGGTGCATCGGCTTGAGAAGGACGGGCTCGACATCAGCATGGCCTGGGCGATCATCGGCATCTTCGGCATCCTCGGCCTTGCCGCCGTCTATACGATGTCGCTGATCCTGATTCCGGTCACCCTTGCCGTCGTCGTCGGTATGATCCTCGGCCTTGCCGCAGAAAACCTCAGCAAAATGGGTGTACCAAGGCTTGCCAACGCTTTCCTCCTGTCAAGCGGTGTGGCTCTGGTCATCGTCCTGGTGGTTAGTTCGCTTGCCGACCCGCTGGCGACGCTTGCCAACGAAGCTCCGGCTTTCATCGAACGGACGATCAGCCGCGTCCTGCCTTATCTGGAGCGCATCGAATGGCTGCACATCACGCCTGCGACTTTTGAAAGCGGGCCGATGTCGATCGGCGCGCTGCTGGAAAACACCGGTAACGTGCTGCATGTGGTGACAACAAGCCTGACGCCGGCGCTGATCCAGGGGCTGATCTTCTTCGCCGCGCTGCTCCTCTTTCTTGCCAGCCGGGTCAATCTGCGCAAGACGATCATCATGACCTTCCGCACCCGCCCGCAACGACTGGCGGCGATCCGCGTCATCAATGGCGTCGAGCAGGTGCTCGGCTTCTATTTCGCCACCGCTTCGCTGATCTACATCGGGCTTGGCGTCGTCATGACCATCATCGCCTATGCGAGCGGCTTGTCGGCGCCGGTGCTCTGGGGCTTCTTCGCCTTCCTGTCGAGCTTCATTCCCTATCTCGGCATCACGCTGATGACGCTCTCCGTCGCCATCGCCGGGATCATCACCTATGACGGCTTCATCGTCGGTCTGGTGCCGGCGGCAGCCTTCTTCACCGTGCATCTCGTCATGGAGAACCTGATCTTTCCAGCGGTGATGGGGCGGCGGCTGGAAATCAATCCGTTTATCGTCTTCCTCGCCATCCTGTTCTGGACCTGGATGTGGGGTGCCGTCGGCGCAATGCTGGCGCTGCCGCTGTCGCTGATCGTCATGACTATCATCGAGGAACTGCTGATCGAGGAAAAACCGCAGCCGCAATTGCCGAAGTGATCAAGCGAGGAGACATAAGTGGCTTCCGATCTCGATCTCGACGAATCCGATCATGAACAGATGGTCAGCGGCCGTTCGCTCTGGGGGAAGAATGCCATACGTCCGCAATGGCGGCCGCTGGCGCAGAGCTTTTCGACGGATGTTGCGGTGATCGGCGGCGGCATCACCGGCGCGCTGATCGCAGATCATCTGACGGCGCGCGGCTTTTCCGTTGTTATCATCGACCGGGAAGAGCCGGGCTTCGGCAGCACCGCCGCCAGCACCGCGATGCTGCAATGGGAAATCGACAGCACGCTCATGGAACTCGAGGCCTATTACGGCTTCGAACGAGCGGCCGGAATCTATCGCCGCAGCGCCGCTGCCGTCGCCGGTCTTTCCAAGCTGATCGCAGCGAATGGAATCGCCTGCGGCTTCCGTCCGCGCAACACGCTTTTTCTCGCCTGCAATCTGGAAGGCGCCCGCGACCTCAGGGAAGAGCGCCAGCTTCGCCGGCGGGCGGGGCTGCCCGGCGTCTATCTCGAACATCCTGATCTCTTTACGCAATTCGAGTTCGATCGCGATGGCGCAATCTATTCGCCGGGTTCTGCGGAGGCCGATCCGCTGCTGCTCACCTGGGCGCTGATCGCAATCGCCGTCCGGCGCGGCGCCCAGTTGGTCAGCGCTTCCGTGACCGCGCTGCACAGCGAAGGCGATTGCGTCACGGCGGAGACGGATGGCGCCCATGTCATCGAAGCGCGGCATGCCGTGCTGGCGACCGGCTATTCAATGCCGGGTTTCGACATGCCGAAGCTGCATCGGGCGCGTTCGAGCTGGGCCTTCGCCACCGTGCCGCAGGATCCCGCCACCTTCTGGCGCGACCGGGCTTTGATCTGGGAGGACAATCATCCCTATCTCTACATGCGCACGACCGCGGACAATCGCATCGTCGCCGGCGGCGAGGACGACGGTACGACAGATGCCGCGGCGCGGGATCGAAAGCTGCCGGCCAAGATCAGCGCTGTCCAGGAGAAGATGAGGCGGTTATGGCCGAGAGCGGATACCCGCATCGCCCATGCCTGGGGCGGAACCTTCGGCGAAACGGCCGACGGCCTGCCGCTGATCGGCCCGGCGCCCGGGATGCCGCATGTCTTCGCCGCCCACGGTTATGGCGGCAACGGCATCACCTTCTCCTATCTCGCTGCCCAGATGATCGGGGCGATGATTGCGGGGATCTACCGCGACTGGTTCGAGGACTTTGCGCTCGACCGGGAAGGACCGGGGATACGGCGGTTTGGCGAGGACAGGTTGGGGGCTGGAGATGCGTTGCGGTAGAGGCTTTGCCTTGGCTATTGTGCCGCGCCACATGGCCCATCTTCAACCGCAGCCCTACTCCGTCGTCTTGTCGTCGCCCATATCCTCGACATCCTCAAGACGAACGAACGCCGCGCCCTTCATCTTGAGATCGACCAGTGCCTTCGCCACACCCTCGCCCGCCGCATGGGTGGGCTGATTGATGTGGGAGATAACGACATCGCCGTCCTTAGCGGAGGCGATGCGTTTTTCGGTGATCGCTGCGCCGAGCAGCGAACCACCGTCGCCGTTCACCGAGTAGCCGGCGATGCGATAGCCCATGGCGCGAATCTCGCCGATGGCGGAAAGATCGTATTTGGCCGTGGAGCCGCGGAACCAGTGCGGTGCGGGAATGCCGGCCGCGATCATGGCGGCGGCGCCGCCTTCGACTTCCTGCCGCACCGCCTGCGGCGAGCCGGCCGAGGCGATGCCATAGACGAGCGTCGGCGTATCGACGGCCGGAATATGGTTCTCGCCATGGTTTTCGAGCTCGAAGAGATCCGGATTTTGCAGGAAGACGGCAAGGGCTTGCGGGTTGCGCTTCAGCCAGCGGGCGGTGACGAAGATCGTTGCCGGAATGCGCTCGCGCACGAGGATCGAAAGGATGCGTTCGTCCGCCTGCCCCATGCAGGCGTCGAAGGTGAGCGCGACGCGGGCATGGCCCGGTATGTTGGAACGGGCGATATGCAGATGCGGCTCGACGAGCTTGACCGACGGCGCCTTGGCCGGACCAATTGCGATCGGGGCCGAAGCGATTGGTGGCGGCATTTCGTCCGCCAATGCAGCGGAGACGGAGGCGAGAAGCAAGGCCGATGTGAGCAGGATGCGGTTCATGTCATGGACTTTACGATTCGAGCGCCGCGACTCTAGCCGCTCGCCTTGCCAGACGCCATGTGGCCGGATGTCACCGCAGCCGCCGGCGGGAGACCGCATCAATCGTAGAGATAGTACTTGTCCCACTTCTCGCGCGGCACCTTCTCACCGATCTGGTAGTCGAGCTGGCGCACGTTGATATGCTGCGGGCCGGTGATGCAATTGTAGGAAAGATGATACCAGTCGCCCTTGCTGCGGAAGACCGCGCCCGGCGCCTGCAGCGAATTGTCGCCGGCGATCGGGTCCTTGAAGGTATAGGCGATCACCTTGTCGGGCTTGAAGCCGGTGCTGTCCTTGTTGATGCGGCTCATCGCTTCCGTGTCGCAGCTCTGTTCGAGGCGGGTGGAGGGATCGAGTTTTTCCAGCTGCTTCTTGATTGCCGGGTCGACGGCAAAGGCGGGGGCAGCCAAGCCGGCCAGGGATACAAACAGGAGCAGACGTTTCGGCATTGCGGAGGAAATCCCTTACTGTTGTACAGTCTTCGTCCTGCCGCCGGCGGCTTGCCGGGGGCTGGGCACGTGCAAAATTCGCTCTGCGATAGCGGACCTCCTTAAACATTGTGGTGACATCAAGGCACGGCGGGCGGTGCCGTCTCCTCGACTGTGGACGGTCACCTGCACCCTTGGCGCTTGATCCGGCGGCGGCGCGCCTCTATCTCTTGCCAACCCGACATTCCCACCGGAGCCAATTCCTTGTCCGTCTTCAAGAGCCTGCCGACACCGCCCGCCGCACCGAAAAAGCCCGTCTCCGATACGCGCCACGGCATTACCCGCACGGACGATTACGCCTGGCTGCGCGCCGACAACTGGCAGGCGATGTTCAAGGACCCGTCGATCCTCGACCCCGAGATCCGCCGGCATCTGGAAGCCGAAAACGCCTATATGAATGCGGCGATGGAGGATACCAAACTGCTGCAGAAGGCGCTGTTTGCCGAAATGCGCGGCCGCATCAAGGAAGACGACAGTTCGGTACCGATGAAGGACGGCGCCTATGCCTATGGCACGTTCTATGTGACCGGCGGCGAACAGCCGCGTTATTTCCGTATTCCCCGTGACGGCGACGTTGCCGACGAGACGATCCGTACCGTGCTGCTCGACGGCGACAAAGAAGCCGCCGGCAAAGCCTATTTCCGCCTCGCCGGCCTCGACCATTCGAGCGACCACAGCCGCGGCATTTGGGGCTATGACGACAAGGGCTCGGAATTCTTCACCCTTAAAGTGCGCGACCTAGCGACCGGTGAAGATCTCGAGGACCGGATCGAGAATACCGGCGGCGGCGGCGTCTGGGCGCCCGACGGCAAGAGCTTCTTCTATTCGGCTCTCGATGAGAACCACCGGCCCTCGAAGGTGTTCCACCACATTGTCGGCCAGCCGCAATCGGAAGACCGGCTGGTCTATGAGGAGGCCGATGCCGGCTTCTTCATGGGTGTCGGCGGCTCGCTGCTCGACGACTTCATCTATATCGATATTCACGACCACGAGACCAGCGAATACCGGCTGCTGTCGACCAAGGATCTGACAGCTCAGCCGAAGCTGGTGGCGGCGCGCGAGGAAGGCATCGAATATTCGCTGACCGAGGGCGGCAACGTCTTCTACATCCTGACCAATGACGGCGGGGCCAAGGATTTCAAGATCATGGAAGCGCCGGTGGACAATCCGGGCAAGGAAAACTGGCGCGAAGTCGTCGCTCACAAGCCCGGCACGCTCATCATCAGCCACATGGCCTATGCCCGCCATCTTCTGTGGCTGGAGCGCAAGGACGGGCTGCCGCGGATCATGATCCGCGACCGGGCGACCGGCGAGGAACATGCGATCGCCTTTGCCGAGGAGGCCTATTCGCTCGGGCTTTCGGGCGCGGCGGAATACGATACCGACGTCATCCGCTTCTCCTATTCCTCGATGACGACGCCGTCGCAGCTTTACGACTACAATATGGTGACGCGCGAGCGCACATTGCTGAAGACTCAGGAAGTACCCTCCGGCCACAATCCTGAGGACTATGTCACCCGCCGCGTTTTCGCCCCGGCATGGGACGGTGAGACGGTGCCGATCACTCTACTCTATCGCAAGGATACGGCGCTCGACGGCTCAGCACCCTGCCTGCTTTACGGCTACGGCGCCTACGGCATCACCATTCCGGCCGGCTTCAACACCAATTGCCTGTCGCTTGCCGACCGCGGCTTCGTCTATGCCATCGCCCATATCCGCGGCGGCAAGGACAAGGGCTTTGCCTGGTACGAAGACGGAAAGATGGGCAAGAAGACGAATAGCTTCAAGGACTTCGTCGCCGCGGCGGATTATCTGAATCAACAGAAGTTCACCTCTTACGCGAAGATCATCGCCGAAGGCGGATCGGCCGGCGGCATGCTGATGGGCGCCGTCGCCAACATGGCGCCGGAGAAGTTCGCCGGTATCATCGCCGCCGTTCCCTTCGTCGACGTGCTCAACACCATGCTTGATGACACGCTGCCGCTCACCCCGCCGGAATGGCCGGAATGGGGCAACCCGATCGACAGCAAGGAGGAATACGAGCAGATCGCCGCCTATTCGCCCTATGACAATGTCGAGGCAAAGGCCTACCCGCCGATCCTGGCGCTCGGCGGCCTTACCGATCCGCGCGTCACCTATTGGGAGCCGGCCAAGTGGGTGGCGAAACTGCGCGACAAGACAACCGGCGAGGCGCCGATCCTGCTCAAGACCAACATGGACGCCGGCCATGGCGGGGCGTCGGGACGGTTCCAGCGGCTGGAGGAGATTGCGTTCGAGTATGCATTTGCGATCAAGGTGGCTGGGAAGATGTGAGGTGGCGGCGACGGCACAAGATCGAGCGAGAGAGAAATGCCAGTCTACATCGCCCTCCTCCGCGCGATAAACGTCGGCGGCACCGGCTCGCTGCCGATGGCTGAACTCAAGGTGATCTGCGAAGGCCTCGGCTTTACCGACGTGAAAACCTACATCCAGAGCGGCAATGTGCTTTTCCGCTCTGACGAAACTGAGAAGGCGGTCGCGGAAAAACTCGACGCCGCGCTCGGACAAAAGATGGGCAAGCGGCCGGGCGTGATGGTGCGCAGCCGGAAAGAGCTCGAGGCGATTGCCGCCAACGCGCCCTTTGTCGATGCCAAGCCGAATTTCCTGCTCGTCACCTTCCTGCCCGAAAAGGCGTCCGGCGATGCGCTCGATAAAATGGTGGCGCCCGATGGCGAGGAGGCGAAGCTCGCCGGCCGGGAGATCTACGTGTACTACCCCAACGGGTCCGGCCGCTCGAAGCTGAAGCTGCCTGCGCTTAAATCAGGCACCTCGCGCAATCTCAATACCGTGCGCAAGCTTGCGGAAATGGCCGCTGACATGGAGGACAAGATCTGAGAACAAGGATTAAGAACGGCTGCGTCGCGCAGAATTTAATTCAGGCGAAGCGCCTCAAGTGCTTGTTTTCATGGCGCCGCTTTTCTCAAGAAGCATCTTTGGCCCGCTTGGCCTTATAGCCGCTGATCTCCTCGCCAGCGGTCGGCGAAAAACGCAGGTTCCAGACGGTCGCGGTGATCGAGATGATGGTGACGACGATGAAGGCGGTCGAGAAATCGCCGAGATCAGGCGTTTCGCTGCCTGAGAAAGCCATGGAGCCGTGCAGCGCCAAGGCCCCGATGCAGATGCCGAGCGACAGCATCAGCTGCTGAAAAGTGGTGTAAAAACTGGTGGCCGAGCTCATCCGCTCCTTGTCGATCTCGTCATAGGCGATGGTGTTGTAGGCGGTGAACTGGAACGACAGGAAGAAGGCGCTGAGCACCAGAACGACGAAGATCAGCGGCATCGGCCAGTCCGGCCGGAAGGCGGCGCAGAGAGCATAGCCGGCCGTGCCGAGGATGCCGTTGAGGACGAGGCTGCGGCGGAAGCCGAGCCGGCTGAAGACGAACCGCGCCATCGGCTTCATGGCGAGCGCGCCGAGCGCGGTTGATATGACGATCTGACCGGCCGCGGCGGCGGAAAGGCCGAAGCCTATCTGGAACAGTAGCGGCAGCAGGAAAGGCTGGGCGCCCTGGGTGATGCGCGTCAGCGAACCGGCAATGACCGAGGTGCCGAAGCTCGGCACCTTCATCAGCGAAAAATCCATGATCGGCGATGGATGCCTGCGGGCATGCCTCAAATAGCCGATGCCGAAGATGAGGCCGACTGATATCAGGAAGATCGAAAAGGCGCCCTCGCCTTCATGACTCGACATTTCGAAGCCGAAGAGCAGCGAGCCGAGAGAAATTCCCGAGAGGACGAAGCCGATCGTATCGAAGGGGCCGGCCGCCTTGCCCTTGACCTCGTCGATATAGATCGAGACGAAGATTATGCCGATGATGCCGATCGGCACGTTGATGTAGAAGATCCAGCGCCAGTCGAGATAGGTGACGATGAAGCCGCCGAGCGGCGGGCCGACGATCGGGCCGATCAGCGCCGGCACCAGCAGCCAGGACATAGCGCTGACCATATCCTTGCGGGCGACGCTGCGCATCAGCACCAGACGACCGACCGGCATCATCATGGCGCCACCCATTCCCTGCAGCAGCCGCGCCAGCACCAGGAAGGGCAGCGTCGGGACCAGCGCGCAGAGGACGGAGCCGATGACGAAGACGGCGATCGCCGCCCTGAACACTGTACGCGAACCGAAGCTGTCGGCCATCCGGCCGCTCGCCGGAATGAAGATCGCAAGGCTGAGGAGATAGGAGGTCAGAGAGATCGACATGGCCGGCGCGCTGACGGCGAAATCGCGCGCCATCGTGGGCAGCGCGGTCGCCAGCACGGTCGCGTCGATATTTTCCATCAGCATCGCACTTGCGACGATCATCGCGATCACCCGAAAATTGGGCGCGGCGCGCCGAACCATCGGCGCCTGGTAAATCTGATCCGACATCGTCCGGAATCACTCACGGTGGCGCGGCGGAGCAGAGGAAGCAGCAAGGCCGCAGGGATGACATGGCACAAGGCCAAGGGGAGACGATCTGCTATACGCCCGAGATCATGGCGGGGCTATGGCCTTTCTGGCAAAGCAGCTTTGACGAGAGGTAAAAGCAGATCACGATTCCTTGCATCGGCATGATCTGCGTGACGGCCGACCGACCGGGCGCGCAAGACCGGCTTGCGCGCGGGCCACCCCGGCCCTACCTATGAACAATGACCTCGACCCCGCAGAAAATCCGGTCCGGTGCGGCCTTTCCGTTCGACAACAGCTATGTCGGCTTGCCCGAGCGCTTCTTTGCGCCGCAAACGCCGACGCCGGTGGCCGAGCCCCGGCTGATCAAGCTGAACGAACCGTTGGCCGCCGAGCTCGGCCTTGACGTCGAGACGCTACGCCGCGACGGCGCGGCGATCTTTTCCGGCAATCTCGTTCCCGAAGGGGCCGAACCGCTGGCGATGGCCTATGCCGGGCATCAGTTCGGCGGCTTCTCGCCGCAGCTCGGCGACGGCCGGGCGATCCTGCTCGGTGAGGTGGTCGACCGCAGCGGCAAGCGTTTCGATATCCAGCTGAAGGGCGCCGGGCCGACACCTTTTTCGCGCCGCGGCGACGGCCGGGCGGCAATCGGGCCGGTGCTCAGAGAATATATCATCAGCGAGGCGATGTTCGCGCTCGGCATTCCCGCCACCCGGGCGCTGGCGGCCGTGACAACGGGCGAACCGGTCTATCGCGAAGAGGTGCTGCCGGGCGCGGTCTTCACCCGGGTGGCGGCGAGCCATATCCGTGTCGGCACTTTCCAGTATTTCGCCGCAAGGGGCGACACAGACGGCGTGCGGGCGCTCGCCGATTATGTAGTCGACCGCCACTATCCCGAACTGAAGGCTGCCGAAGAACCCCATCTCGCGCTGTTTTCGGCAATCGCGGAGCGCCAGGCGGCGCTGATCGCCCGCTGGCTGCATGTCGGCTTCATCCATGGCGTGATGAATACGGATAACATGACGATATCTGGCGAGACGATCGACTTCGGCCCTTGCGCCTTCATGGATGTCTATAACCCGGCGACCGTCTTCTCGTCGATCGACCAGCATGGCCGTTATGCCTATGCCAATCAGCCCGCCATCGGCCAGTGGAACCTCGCGCGGCTCGGCGAAACGCTGTTGCCGCTGATCGATGCCGAGCCGGACGGCGCGGTCGACAAGGCCAATGCCATCATCCGCGCCTATGGCGAGCGGTTCCAAGCCGAGTGGCTTGCCGGCATGCGAAGAAAAATCGGCCTTGCCGGCGAAGAAGATGGCGATCTCGAGCTTGTCCAGGCGCTGCTGTCGCTGATGCAGGCACAGGGCGCCGATTTCACCGTGACCTTCCGGCGGCTCGCCGATCTGGCTGGCAACGACGGCGCGGAGCCCGCCTTTGCCCGGAGCTTCCGGGAACCGGAAGCCTGCCCCCCCTGGCTGACGCAGTGGCGCGAGAGATTATCGCGCGATCCGCAGACAGCGGCCCAACGCGCCAGCGCCATGCGCCGCGTCAACCCAGCCTTCATCCCCCGCAACCACCGGGTCGAACAGGCGATCGAGGCTGCGGTCGAACACGGCGATTTCTCGCTGTTCGAGGCGCTGCTCACCGTGCTGTCGAAGCCGTACGAAGACCAGCCGGAATTTGCCGCTTATATGGAACCGCCGAAGCCGGAGGAACGAGTGCTGCAGACTTTCTGCGGGACCTAAGCGGCTTCAATACAACCGTACCGTGACATCCACCTGCGGCAATGCCGGCCGTTGAAAGGCATCTCCCTCGCTCTATCTGCCTGACCGGCGGACCTTTTCCGCTGATCCCCCACCGGCTAACCCACGCGGGAGACAGCCTTATGGCGCTCGTCATCACCTCCATTCTCTTCATCATCATCGGGGTTGCGCTCGGCGGCGGCGGGCTCTGGCTCATCTCGCTCGGCGGCAGCATTTTCTATCTGTTTGCCGGCCTGATGTTCCTCATCACCGCAGCGCTGCTGCTGATGCGCAAGGCGGTGGCGCTCTGGGTCTATGCGGTGCTCGTGGTCGCCGCACTCGCCTGGGCGATCTGGGAGGTGGGATTCGACTGGTGGCAGCTAGGCCCGCGCGGCGGAGTCATAATCCTGCTCGGCCTCTGGCTGCTGACGCCCTGGATCCGTCGGCCGCTCGGCTTTCGCAGCCCGACCGGCATTGTCTACGGCGCCAATCCCTGGCCGCTCGCCGTGCCGGTCATTCTCGCTATCCTCGTCGCCGTCTATTCGATGACGACGGATCCGCATGATCTGGCCGGCGATCTGCCGAAGGATGCGGTCGCCGCCAATCCAAGCTTCGGCGGCAGCGTGCCGGACGGCGAATGGCACCAATATGGCCGCACGCCCTTCGGCCAGCGCTATTCGCCGCTCGACCAGATCAATGTCGCGAATGTCTCCACCCTGAAGGAAGCCTGGAGATACCAAACCGGCGACGTCAAGCGGCCGGAGGATATCAGCGAGACGACCTATCAGGTGACGCCGCTCAAAGTGAAGGACACGCTCTATCTCTGCACGCCGCATAACTGGGCGATCGCGCTCGACGCCAAGACCGGCAAGGAAAAATGGAAATACGACGCCAATTCCGGCATGAATCCCAACCGGCAGCACCAGACCTGCCGCGGTGTCACCTATTATGCCGATCCCGATGCCGCCGCCGGCGAGCCCTGCGCCGAGCGCGTCTATCTGCCGACGTCGGACGCCCGGCTGATCGCCCTCGACGCGGCCGACGGCAAGATCTGCACCGGCTTTGCCGATCAGGGCGTGCTGCATCTGGAAACCGGCATGCGCTTCAATCCGGCCGGCTATTATTATTCCACCTCGCCGCCGGTCGCGGTGGCCGGCAAGATCATCATCGGCGGGGCGGTGAACGACAATTATTCGACCGAGGAGCAATCCGGCGTCATCCGCGCCTTCGACATCAAGACCGGCGCACTGATCTGGAACTGGGATTCCGGCAATCCCGACGTGACGACGCCGATCGCCAACGGCCAGACCTACACGACCAACTCGCCGAACAGCTGGTCGGTCTTCAGCGTCGATGAGGCGCTCGGCATGGTCTACATCCCGCTCGGTAACCAGGTGCCCGATCAGATCGGCATCGGCCGCAGCGACAATGTCGAGAAATTCTCTTCTTCGATCGTCGCGCTCGATATCGCCAGCGGCCAGCTGCGCTGGGTACGCCAGACCGTGCATCACGATCTCTGGGACATGGACGTCCCGGCCCAGCCGGCGCTGATCGATCTGACCAAGCAGGACGGCACCGTCGTTCCCGCCCTCGTCGGCCCGACCAAGCAGGGCGATCTCTATGTGCTCGACCGGCGCAGCGGCGAGCCGATCATCCCGACCAAGGAGATTCCGGCGCCCGGCGGCGCAGTCTCGGGCGATCATACGTCGCCAACGCAGCCGATCTCCGACCTCACCTTCTCGCCGGAGCCGCTCAAGGAAAAGGACATGTGGGGCGTGTCGCTGTTCGACCAGCTGCTCTGCCGCATCGACTTTCATCGCTACCGCTACGAGGGCCGCTACACGCCGCCGTCGCTGAAAGGGACGATCGTCTATCCCGGCAATTTCGGCACCTTCAACTGGGGCTCGGTGGCGGTCGATCCGGAGCGGCAGATCATGTTCGGCATGCCGACCTATCTCGCCTTCACCTCGCGCCTGGTGCCGGCCGCCGACATCCCGCCGCGAGGACAGGACGAGAAAGGCAGCGAACAGGGGCTCAACCGCAATGACGGCGCACCCTACGGCGTCTTCATGGGTCCCTTCCTCGGACCGCTGGAGATCCCCTGCCAGGCGCCGCCATGGGGCTATGTCGCCGGTGTCGACCTGCGCACCGGCAAGATCGCCTATATGCACAAGAACGGAACCGTGCACGACATGACGCCGCTGCCGCTGCCCTTCAAGGTCGGCGTACCGGGCATCGGCGGCCCGATGCTGACCAAGGGCGGCGTCGCCTTCCTCGGTGCTGCGGTCGACAATTACCTGCGCGCCTATGACGTGACCAACGGGCGCGAGCTCTGGCGGGCGCGCCTTCCGGCCGGCGGCCAGGCGACGCCGATGACCTATACGACCGACGACAACAAGCAATATGTCGTCATGGTCGCCGGGGGCCACGGCTCGGTCGGCACCACGCCCGGCGATTACGTGATCGCGTATACGCTACCGTGATGGGAAATCTTCTCGCGAGCTCCATGCGGCCGCCGCATGAGCCCCCCGGAAAGTGGAGCGTTTCGATCACCCGCGTTTCCCTCACATTCCGTCGTCGCCGGGCCTGACCCGGCGATCCATGCTGCGGGCGCCGACTGGAGAGCTGACGTCCGGCGAAACCCACCCTGAAGTCAGGCGCATGGATGCTCGGGTCAAGCAAAAAGCGGATGCCGCGAGCCTCCATCGCCGGCCTCGGCGACATAGACGGCGGCACAACGGGGACCAGCGGAGCGGAAAGCGAATGGGGCAGAGGTCTCCTTCGCCGCATGCCTACTCCGGCAACCCCGCCATACGAAGCGCCTCTATATAGCGGTTACGGTCATCCGGTCGCCGGAACGGTGGGAGAATATCGGCGAGGTTCGAAAGCCGAAGCGCCGGATCCAGCAAGCGCAGGCGCGCAATCGTTTCCACTGCTTCCGCTTTCCGCCCGGCCATGGCGTGCCCCGCCGCCATCACCCGCATCGCGCTGGGGTAATTCGGCTGGTGGCGCAACGATTTTGCGGCCCAGACGGCGGCGTCCTCGTAACGACCGGCGCAGAAGTGAGCCAGGCCGGTGTTGAACTGCCAGGCAAACAGGCGCGGATCCACGGGGCTCAGCCTCATGGCGAGGGCAGCATGTTCGACGGCCTTGTCCGGCTCGCCCAGGCAGGCTCGCACCCAACTGCTGACGCCCAAGGCAACGGCCAGGTACGGGTTGAGGAAGAGCGCGCGATCGATGCAAGCCGCGCTGTCATCGAGGTCGCCGCCGACATAACCGAGCACATATCCGCCATAGGCGAGCGCGACTGCATCGTCCCAGCCGAGTTCGACGGCTCTTCTCGCCAGTTGGGTCGCCTCGGCAATTTCGTTGGCCGGATCGATCATCCAGCCATTGCTCTTGCGGGTCGCGTAGCATCGCGCCGCCCGGGCGTGGGCGATGGCAAAATCCGGATCGCGCTCGATTGCCTTCATGAATAGCCGCAGAGCCTCGTCGACGACTGATCTGTTGGTCACCGTCCGATCGAAGGCCGCCAGCCCGCGGAGATAATAGTCATAGGCGTCGAGGCTCTCGGTCGGCTTGCGTTTAGCCCGCTCGATCTCCGCCTCTTCCACTTTCGGCGTTATTGCGCCGACAATGCTGGATGCGACCTGATCCTGTAGATCGAACAGGTTCGCCAAGTTTCCGTCAAAACGGTCTGCCCAGAGATGCGCGCCGGTCGAGGTGTCGATGAGTTGTCCGGCGATACGAAGCCGGTCGCCCCCACGGCGCACGCTTCCCTCGACCACATAGTCCACGTCCAGCTCGCGCCCGACCCGCTTTATGTCGACGGCCTGCCCCTTGTAGGTGAAGCTCGAATTGCGGGCGATGACATAGAGGTGACGGAACTGCGCAAGAGCGATGGTGATATCCTCCACGATGCCGTCGGCAAAATATTCCTGCTCCACATCGCCGCTCAAATTCTGAAACGGCAACACCGCAAGGGATGGCCGATCATGATGTTTCGTCGGAGCGGAGAAGACCTGCAGCTGCGGCTCGACTGCGGCCGCGGCCCGCCGATCACCGGATCGCTGCCGCGGTTGCAGCGAGGCAGCCAGGGACGACGTCTCCGCTTCGGGTTCGACATCCAGATGCTTCTTCAGGAGAGCTCGGCAGGTCTCGAACTGGCGCAAGGCCATGTTCTCGTGGCCGCGGAGAGTGTGGATCCGCATCAACGCCCTGTGAGCACCCTCCGCCGTCGGGTCAGAGGCGAGAAGCCTCTCGGCAAGCCCTTCACAGGGCGGTTCTTCCGCGGAGCCTGGTTCCAAGAGGGCAAGGCTCAAACGTTCCACGAGCTGCAGCGCCTTGCGCTGATATGTGCTTCGGTACGGTGCGAACCACTCAGCCAATTCATCCGGAATGGCTTCGCCTTCAAGCAGATCGCCGCGGTAGAGATCCGCTGCGGAGGCGAGATCTTCGCTCGCCCCCGTCCCCAGCTTCCGGTCGAAGAGCGAAATGTCGGCTTGATCGGGATCGACGAAAAGCGCCACCGTCTCCTGATCCCCTTCGATAGAGACGGTGCCGTCACTGCTCGCGGGGAACGACCGCCTGATGTCGACCAGCGCCTGCCGCAAACTATTGCGGGCCTGCTCATTACCTCGTCCCGGCCAGAAGGCTTCGGACAGCACCTCCCTGCGGCAGCCGCGGCGGCCTGCCAACGCCAGGGCAGCAAACAGCAGCGACGTCTTGCGCGTGGCGAAGCGGACTGGCCGGCCTTCTCCGGAGATGACCTCGAGACCGCCTAGCAACCTGATGCGCATAGAAAGCCCCCAGACTTTGAACCGCCGCTCGCAGAATAGCATTTGGGAAGACGAATTTAACACCGATTTAGCGGCGGCTTGTCGAAGTTTTCTTCCCGGTTCACGCTCAGCCGAACAGGCCGAAAACGCTCGTACGGCAGATTTCCACCCGCACATCACAAGTGGAGATCGGAAATGGCTCATACGGAAACACAACCCATCGTCAGCGCGCCGACAAACCAGGTGGCTGGCCCCATGAACATAATCGCAAACCTGATCACTGGCCTGCAGGCGTGGCGACGGGCGGTCGTGAGCCGGCAACGACTGGCCGAGCTGACACCCGATCAGCTGAGAGACATCGGTCATCCGGAGGCCAATCGGCCCGTGCTCGAAATCAAAGCGGGCCTGATCACGAACTTGATGTCGATGCGGTAATCAATTGCTTCTGAAGCGATTTAACACATCACACCATCTCGGTGATCATCCTGCCGACTTCGGCAAAGATCGGGTTGAGATCCTTCATCGGCGCCGTCGCTTCGGCGATATAGACGGCAGCGACGATCGGCCCACGGTCCGGCGGCCAGATAACGGCGATGTCGCCGAGGGAGCCGTTCGGGCCGGTGCCGGTCTTGTCGCCGACCTTCCAATCGGCAGGCAGGCCGGCCCGCAGCCTTTCCTTACCCGTGGTGCTCGCCACCAGCCAGGCGATCAGCTTGTCGCAAGAGGCCCCGGTCAACACCGAGCCGAGCGTCAGATTGCCGAGCGTATCGAGCATCGCATCCGGTGCCGTGGTGTCGCGCGGATCGTCCTTGCGACCCTCGTTCAGTGTCGGTTCGGTGCGGTCGAGACGCGTGGTGCCGTCGCCGATCGAGCGCAGCCAGTCGGTCAGTGCCGGCGGGCCGCCGAAACTTTCGAGCAGCAGGTTGCCGGCGGTGTTGTCGCTGACCGTTACCGCCGCCTCGCAGAGTTCGGTGATCGTCATGCCGTCGGCACCGGCGTGTTTTTCGCTGAGCGGCGAATAGTCGACGAGCTTGTCCCTGCCGTAGGTCACCCGGCGCTCGAGGCTCTCCTGCCCCTTGTCGACGCGGGCAAGGACGAAGCCTGCCGCCAGCGCCTTGAAGGTGCTGCACATCGGAAAACCTTCGCTGCCGCGATAGCCGAAGGAAATGCTCGTCTGGGTGTCGAGCACCGAGACGCCGAGGCGTCCGCCGGTGCGCTTTTCCAGCGCGGCCAGGCGATGCTCGATATTGTCGTCGCCCTCCCCCGCAGTTTCCTGTGCATTGGCCGCAAGCGCCAGCGTGGACAGGCCCAAAGCAGGCAGGCAGAGTGCCGAGCCGATCAGCATGCGGCGAGTAAGGCTGGGATCCATGAATTCCTCCGACGATTCGGAGAATAGAGCTAAGGACCGATTGCGGCGGCATCTCGTCCCCGCTGCAACTTGTTGTCGGCCGCTGCAACCTTGTTGTCAGCCGCTGCACCCTTGTTGAGTAGCGGCGATTTCGTCCTCCGCCCGCAGCAATCAGGCGGCGCGCGTGACCTCGACCGTCACATGCGACAATTCTTCCAGCGCCGAAAGCCTGTCCTTGTAAAAGGCCGGATCGCGCGGCTGCGAGGTGACGACCGCGACGATCGCTGCATGATGGCCGGGGCCGACCTGCCAGACATGCAGGTCGGTGATCCGATCCTCCTCTGTCTCGATCGCCTGGCGGATTTCGCTCGGCAGGATCTCGCCTTCGGGCATGACGTCGAGAAGGACGCCGCCCGACGATTTCAGCAGGCTCCAGGACCAATTGGCGATGACCAGGCCGCCGACGATGCCCATGATGGGATCGAGCCAGAGCCAACCATAGAGGCTGCCGAGGGTCAACGCCGCGATGGCGAGCACTGACGTGAGCGCATCGGCCATGACATGCAGATAGGCGGCGCGGATATTATTGTCGCCGGCCTCTGCGTGATGGTGGGCATGGTCGCCGTGACCGCCATGGCCGTGGTGGTGTGCGTGGTGCCCATGCGCGTGATGGCCATGCGCGTGCGCATGATGAGCATGCGCGGCATGACCGCCGCCGGCCAGCAGCCAGGCGCTGGCGAGATTGACGGCAAGGCCGATGACCGCAACGGCGATTGCCTGGGCAAAGCCGATCGGCACCGGATTGGAGAGGCGCAGCAGGCTCTCCCAGGCCATCAGCAGGGCGATCAGGGCAAGGACAATGGCGCTGGCGAAGCCGGCGAGATCGCCGAGCTTGCCGGTGCCGAAGGTGAAGCGCGGATTGCGCGCCTGCCGGCGGGCAAAGAGATAGGCGAGCGCGGAAATCAAAAGAGCGCTGGCATGGGTCGACATATGCCAGCCATCAGCGACGAGGGCCATGGAGCCGTAGACGGTGCCGGCGGCGATTTCCGCCACCATCATCACCGCCGTCAGCGCAATCACAAGCCAGATGCGCCGCTCGTTGCGCAGATGATCGGCGCCGAGGAACACATGATCGTGTTCGAGGGCTTTCACTTCGACTTTCCCGATCCCGGCATTCATTCCCAGGGTCCTTCTCTCATCAGCGGATATAGGTTCTCAGCACTTCAGATATTTCTTCGACCGCCTCGGCCCGGGCTCTGTCGTCCTCGGCATTGAGCACGTGCTCGCGCAGGTGATCATCCAAAACCTCGCCGGTCAGCCCAGTCAGCGCGCCCCGAATGGAGGCGAGCAGTTGCAGGATTTCGCCGCAGGGGCGTTCAGCCTCGAGCGCCCGCTCGACCGCTTCCAGCTGCCCCTTCAGGCGGCTGACGCGGGCAATGAGCTTCTTCTTCTGCAGGGTGGTGTGAGACATCGCAGACCTTCAGGTAGCATAGGGGGGTATCCTATTTAGGTTCTCGGCTGGATTCAAGGCCTGAGATGTTTCAACGTCACGCGCTCACGCCATTGACAAATGCCGCGTTTGCGGCGATGGATGCTGCATGATCAAGAACGTGCACCAGAGCCGCTCGTATTTTTGGCTGTACCTGTAAAGGGCGGCCGGACAGATCATATTGTCAACAAGCCGCCGTCAGGCGGCTTTGTTGTATCGGCAGCGTCCTGACGGCAGATTATCAAAGGACGCGAAGACCATGACTGAAATCGAAGACAGCGAAATTTCACTGATGCGCCCATCGGTGGTGACGATCCGCGCCGCCAAGCCGCGCGACCTGCCCGAGCTCAACGAGATGATCGCGCTGCTTGCCGCCCATCATGGCGACGCGGCCGCGACGACGCCGGAGCAATTGGAGCGCGACCTGTTCGGCCCGCTGCCCTGGATCACCGCGCTTATTGCCGAAAGCGGCGAAGGGCTGATCGGCTATGCGATTCTCGTGCCGCTCTACAGGGCGCAGGAAGGCAAACGCGGCATGGACCTGCACCATCTCTTCGTGCGCGACGGCCATCGCGGCCACGGCACCGGTCAGCTGCTCGTCGACCGCGCCCGCGAGACGGCGCGCAATGCCGGCTGCGGTTACCTCTCCGTCAGCGCCGCTACCGGCAATGTGCTGGCGCATCGTTTCTACGAGCAGATGGATTTCACCCCGCGGCCGGTGACCGGCATGCGTTACATGCAGTCGATCGCATAACCCGCCCCGCGAGTCTAAGTCTGTGTTGATGAGGAGATTTCATGCCTGACTTCAAACTCCATTGCTTCGCTCTCTCGGGGAACGCCTACAAGGTCGCCCTCTTCTTCGCCCTTGCCGGCATCGAGTGGGAGAGCATTTTCGTCGATTATCTCGGCGGTGAAACGCGAACCGAACAATGGCGCGAAACCATCAACGAACAGGGCGAGGCGCCCGTGCTCGAACATGGGCAAACGAAGATCAGCCAATCGGGAGTTATCCTCGACTACTTGTCAGAGGTGACGGGGCAGTTCGGGGCGCAGTCAGCCGAAGAACGGCGCGAGATCATGCGTTGGATCCTTTTCGACAACCATAAATTCACAAGCTATTACGCGACGTTGCGGTTCATCTTTGGCCTTCAGAAGAGCGGCGAGACGCCGGTCGTCGAGTTTTTGAGGCTGCGGGCCAAGGCTGCTTATGCAATTGTCGACGGCCACCTTGCCCACCGAGCCTTTATGGTCGGCAACCGGCTGACAATCGCAGACCTCTCCTTGGCAGGCTACGCATTCATGCCGGAGGAAACCGGGATCGATCACAGAGCCTATCCGGCGATCGCAGCCTGGAAAGATCGGATCAGCAGCATGCCAGGCTGGCGCCACCCCTATGATCTGATGCCGGGTCCCACCTCGCTTTAAACAATTTGAACAAGCGTCCTCGTCCGTCCGAATGGACGCACCGCCGCTTTAACGTCCCGGCACGGCCTTGAGATAGGCGGCAATCGCCTCGCGGTCGGCAGCCGGCAGGCGGGCGATATTGTGCTGCACATCGACCATCGATCCGCCGACGGAATCGAAATCGGGCGTGAAGCCGGTTTCGAGATAGTTGGCGATATCCGCCTCGCTCCAGCCGCCGATGCTCTTGGAGGCCGGGGTGATATCGGGGATGCGGCCCTTGCCTTCCGGATTGGGCGCGCCGGCAAGCCACTGATCTGCCTGGAAGCCGCCGAGCCCATTGCGCGGCGTGTGGCACTCGCCGCAATGGCCGGGGCCTTCGACGAGATATTGCCCGCGCTTGATCTTGTCGTCGCTCTTGGCGAGCGCGACGCGCGGCTGATCGTTGAAATAGAGGAATTTCCAGCCGCCGAGCGCAAGGCGGATATTGTAGGGAAAGGGCAGTTCATGCGGGGGCGCGACGCTGGTGCTCTTCGGCAGGGTTTTCAGGAAGGCGAAGAGATCGTTGACGTCCTTGTCGCTCATGCGGGAATAGGAGCCATAGGGAAAGGACGGGTAAAGATGCTCTCCGCCCGGGGCGACGCCGCGCTTCATCGCATTGCCGAACTGGGCGAGCGTCCAGGCGCCGATGCCGGCCTTTTCATCCGGCGAAATGTTCGGCACGTGGAAGGTGCCGAAAGGGCTCTTCAGCGCCAGACCGCCCGCCAGCGTCAGCCTGGCATCGCCTTCGGAACCGGGTGCTGAATGACAGCTGACGCATCCGCCCGCCCAGAAGACCATCTCACCGTTTGCCGGATCCGGCGCGCCGAGACCGGCCCAATGGCTCTCCGGCAGCGGATCGGGCGCGGTAACGACATAGACGGCGGCGCCGCCGAGAACGGCGACGCCGATCAGACAGAGCAGTAACCGGATGAACCTGCGGACCATGCGCCGCCTCCCCTGTTGCCGACGTGACCCGCCGTCCGATCGCAAATCAGGCGATCCGCGCCGACGGAAATTGCTCAGGCCGGCTTATCATTCCTTAATACGATAGGCCTTGTGACAGCCGCCGCAATTGGCGCCGAGCGTATTGAGCGCGGCACCGACACCGGCGGCATCGGCCGGGAGCTGAGCGAGGGCGGTTTCCGCGTCGGTCGAGAGCTTTGCGGCGCGCGCCTTGAAGTCGTCCATGTTTTCCCAGACCTTCGGGCTGACCTCGGGATCATTCATATCGCTGCCCGGCTTGAACTGATCGGGGAAAACCTTGGCGGTGGCGGCGATCGTCGTCAGCGCCGACCTTACCGTCTCGGCATCATAGGGCTTCTCGCCCTTGGCGATGGCGGCCATCGCGCCCGCCGAACCGCCGATCTTCTTCATCAACGCAATGCGCGAATCATGGGTACCATCGGCGGCGGTCACCGAACCGAAGGCGATGGCGGCGATCGCTGCGGCGGCAGCTACTGCTTTCCAATTCATATTTCCTCTCCGTTTTCTTGAGACCAGGGCGGCCGCTGGCCAATCTGCACCGGGAGCATGACAAAATCCATGCGTCCAGGCAGTCACGTTTTGCCGGAGGGTCATAAAAACAATGTGATAACCGGCGGCTCAGGCGGTTTTCCAGCCTTGCCAGAGGCTGAAGGCGGAGACCGCAACCAAAAGCAGTCCGGCGCAGCGGCCGACAAAGGCCGTGGCGTCGGGATTTGCCACCAGCAGATCGCGGCTGCGGCCTGCCGTCATCGCCAGCGTTCCGTAAACGGCAAACTGCGTGACGACGGTCATGGCGCCCATGATCAGCCCCTGCAGCCAGATCGGGCCATATTCAGGCTTGAGAAACTGCGGGTAGACGGCGAACATGAAAATATAGGCCTTGGGATTGACGAGACAGGTTACGGCGCCCTGGCGGAAGGCGCGCCAGCCGGAGCGCGCCGTCGCCGGTCCGACCGCCTCGACGGTGATCGAACTGCGCATCAGCGAAACGCCAATCCAGATCATATAGGCGACGCCGGCAAAGAGCAGCAGGTTGAAGAGCTGCGGCAGCATGGTGACGAGCACGCCGACGCCGGCCGCGCCATAGGCCGAATGCACGGCACCGCCCGCCATGATGCCGCCCGTTGCCGCCAGCCCCCGCCTGATACCGCCGGTCAGCGCGTTGGCAAGCACGAAGAGCATGTCCATGCCCGGCACGATGATGATGCCGAAGAGAAGGGTAAAGAAGAGCCAGAGGTTTTCATGGTAATTCATGTCAGTTGCCACCTTCAGTTCCACGGGCCATTTTCAAAAGACCCCGATTGATTTCAATCCGATAGGCGGCTCTATACGCAAACCCAACTGACAGTGTATTGTCAGGAGCGTGAGAAATGGAGAGGCAAAATGCGCAAGGCCTCGCGGCTTTTCGAGATCATTCAGATCCTGAGGCTCGCCAGAAAACCGATGACGGCCGCTGTCATGGCCGAGACGCTCGAAGTGACCGTGCGCTCGATCTATCGCGACATCGCCGCCCTCCAGGCAATGCGGGTGCCGATCGAAGGCGGTCGCGGCATCGGCTACATCATGCGGCCCGGCTTCGACCTGCCGCCCCTGATGTTCTCGATCGAGGAGATGGAGGCGATCGTTCTGTCGCTAGCGCTGCTCGAACGCACGGCCGACGAGGAGCTGAAGCAGGCCGCCCGCAGGGTCAACCAGAAGATATCGGGCGCCGTGCCGGCGCCGCTTCGTGAGGCGATGAACAACAAGGCGCTTTATGCCTGGGGCTCGACCGCGCAGCCGGCTGCCATCGACCTTGCGGTCGTGCGCCGGGCGATCCGCGACGAACGCAAGCTGATGCTCGCCTACCGCGACGAACTCGGCCGCGCCAGCGAACGGACGATCCAGCCGATCGCGCTGATCTATTATTCGCAGACCGCCAATATCGTCGCATGGTGCGAATTGCGACAGGCGATCCGCAATTTCCGCAGCGACCGGGTGGAGGGTTGCGAGGAGGCCGACGATTTCTTCAAGGGCGACGGCGACCGGCTGCGGGATTTGTGGACGAGCGGGTGGACGGAGAAGGCTGCGGCGGTGTGAATCAGCCGCTTGGCCGATCGGCGATGCTCACATGCGCGTCGACGTGCCCCTCATCCGCCTGCCGGCACCTGCTCCCCGTAAACGGGGCGAAGGGGATATGCCGCGGCCCCTCCGTTCCTCACCAACCTCTTGTATGGCACGTCCCCTCGCCCCGTTTACGGGGAGAGGGTTAGGGTAAGGGGCAGCTATTGCACTGATCTGACGGCAGAGTGGCACAAGCCTGAGCAGGATGAAAAGACGTGCCGGCCCCGGTCGCAGCCTAATAAACCAGCGTGCGGCTCTTCTCGCGGCCGAAGCCGCGGATCTCGATGCGGTTAGGGTGCAGCTCGACGATGGCGAAGGCGTTCTGGTTCTCGGTGTCGACCACGCCCTTGAAGTTGACGAAGTGGCAGGCGCCGGCCTTGCCGTAATTGCCGACATGGTCGTGGCCGTTGAGATAGGCGACGACATGGGGCTGCGAGGCGAGCAGCGCGACGACGCGCTCGCTGTCCCACATGCCGTGCTCACCCGGCGGATACACCGGATAGTGGTTCATCACGATGACCTTCTCGCCGGCGGCAGCCGCGGTGGCGATCTCATCACCGAGCCAGGCGAATTGCTCGTCGCTCAACGCACCGTTCCAGTGATGGGCGTTCGCCGCCTCTTTGGCCTGCAGCTCCGCCAGCATCTGTGCGGCAAGAGCGCGATGAGGATGGTTTTCCGGCGGCGCGAAGGTGCTGACCTCGCTGCCGTCGAGGACGATGAAGCGCCACCCGTGACGGGAGAAGCTGTAATAGGGAGACGGCATGCCGAGACGAGCGACTATTTCGGACAGATGCCCCGCGGAGACGGAGAAATCGTGATTGCCGAGCAGGAAGAGCGCCTCGTGCCTCAGCTTGCCGTAGACCGGCAGGATGTCGTCGAAGCTGGCGAAGCTGCGGTCGATGACGTCGCCGAGCGTCATGACGAAGCTCAACTCCTCGCCGTTGAATATCTCGATCGCCTCGGCGACTTTGGTCAGGCTGTTGGCGTAATGGCGGTCCATGGCCGCGTGTGGGGCGACCGCCGCATATTGCGGGTCGGCGATGATGCCGAAGCGGAACAGAGGAACAGCAGAGGACGACATGGGGCGTGCTTAAGAGCGGCCGATGACAGGGCTGTGACGGCTTTATGCGAAAAGAAAACACCCGGCGTTTGCGACGCCGGGTGTCGAATTGGGCGAAGTCGCTTACTTCGTGGCTGCTTCATAGCGCTCCAGGACGTAGTCCCAGTTGATCAGGCTATCGATGAAGGCTTCGAGATACTTCGGACGCGCGTTGCGATAGTCGATGTAATAGGAGTGTTCCCAGACGTCGACGCCGAGGATCGGGGTGGCGCCGTGAACGAGCGGGTTTTCGCCGTTCGGGGTCTTGGAGATTTCGAGCTTGCCGTTCTTGACGGAAACCCAGGCCCAGCCGGAGCCGAACTGGGTGGCGCCGGCATTGGCGAAATCGGCCTTGAACTTGTCATAGCCGCCGAGATCGGAGGCGAAGGCCGCTTCGAGCTTGCCCGGCAGCTTGTTGCCGCCGCCGCCCTTCTTCATCCACTTCCAGAAATGGATGTGATTGTAGTGCTGGGCAGCGTTGTTGAAGAGGCCAGCATTGGTGCCGAAAGACTTCTTCACGACCTCTTCGAGCGAGAGATCCGAAAGGCCGGCTTCGGCGGCGAGCTTGTTGCCGTTGTCGACATAGGCCTTGTGGTGCTTGTCGTGGTGAAACTCCAGCGTTTCCTTCGACATGAAGGGGGCAAGCGCTTCGTAATCATAGGGAAGTTCAGGCAATTCGAAAGCCATGTCAGATCTCCTCTTGGCAATAGATTGCGTCCTCGGCAGGTGAGGCGGAACATAGGAGGGGAAAGGAGGAGAGGCAACCGGCGAAATATCAAAAAACACCCGGACGGAGGAAAATTTGCCTCAGTTTCAGGGCGGTATTCGAGTGTGCAAATCGGCCGCCACACCGCCGAAAACCGCTTCGTCGGCGACCGCTACCAATGGAGATCCGATATGAACAGGAATATAATCCCGCATCTTGCCATTGCCGCGCTTCCCTTTCTTGTCACTGCGGCCCGTGCCTCTTCGGACGAGGCCTGGAAACAGCTGGCAGCCGACGTGGAAGCCAAGTGCAGGAAGGCCGCGGTCGCGATCGAGAAGCCGAAGGCCGCCGTCGATCCCTTCGGCACCTCGCGTTACGGGCTGGCCCTGGTGACGGGAAAGCCGAAGGGGGCCAAGGGGCTCATCGTCCAGATCTGCGTCTATGACAAGCAGGAGAAATCGGTCGAGATCGGCAGCGAGATGGATGCCAAAGAGCTTGGGTTGACGCCAGCGAAATAGCCTCCCCCGCAGCGATTGTGACTTCAGTCACATTCCGGAGCGGAACCCGGCCCCACTCTCAGGAGTTGAAGGTCTCGGTGTTTAGAGCGCCGCGCCTCTGTGAGAGGCGTGAAGGCGCTCTATGTTTGCGATAAATGCATGATTTACTCCGAGAATCGATTCCGATTCTCAGGTTCATGCGCAGGGAGGGTCAGGCATGTCGGAGCGTCGCGACAGGGCGGAAGATCAGCAGAAAATCTATCAGCGCTGGGCACCGGTCTACGACCGCGTCTATCGCGGCATCCTGCGCGACGGCCACCGCAAGCTGGCCGCACTTGCCGCCGCAGCCGGCACCGATATTCTTGAAATCGGCGTCGGCACCGGCCTGACTCTCGCCCACTATCCCAACCGGTGCCGGGTGACGGGCATCGACATTTCCGAACATATGATCGCCCGGGCGCGCGAAAAGGTGCGGCGCGAAAATCTTCAGCATGTGCGTGCGCTCGAGGTGATGGATGCGCATGCGTTGCGCTTTGCCGACAAGTCGTTCGACGTGGTCTGCCTGCCCTTCGTCATCACCCTCATTCCCGAGCCCGAGCGGGCGCTGGACGAATGTGCCCGGGTGCTGCGGCCGGGCGGCGAGATCATCCTGGCGAGCAAGCTCGGCGACGGCGCGGGTCTGCAAGGTGTGATCGAGGCGGCGGTGGCGCCGCTGGTGCGCCATATCGGCTGGTCGTCCGCCTTCCGAATCCACCGCATCGTCGCCTGGGCCGAGCGTCGCGGCGATTTTTCAACAACCGATATTCTGCCGGTTTTTCCGAACGGCTTTTTCAAGATCGTCCGCCTGAAGCAGCGCGGCTTTTCCTCCTGACACCAGAAGATTTTTCCGCATCGCCGATCCTGACGCTACCGTTCGCCTGAGGGGACCGCATGACATCGGATATCTTCTTCTTCATCGCTGTCGGCTTCTGCGCGCAGATCGTCGACGGCGCGCTCGGCATGGCCTTCGGCGTGCTGTCGACGACGAGCCTGCTGGCCTTTGGGGTGCCAGCGGCCAATGCCAGCGCCATGACGCATGTGACGGAAATGTTCACGACGGCGGCATCGGGCCTGTCGCATGCCTATCATCGCAATGTCGACTGGCGGCTGGTGGCGCGTCTCGCCCCGGCCGGCATGATCGGCGGCGCGATCGGCGCCACTCTGCTTGCCAATATCAACGGCAAGGTGATCGAGCCCTTCGTGTCGGCCTATCTGATCGCGATTGGGCTCCTGATCCTATACAAGGCCTTCCGACCGCAGAACAGGCGCGAGGTGCGGGACTGGGCCGTGCCGCCCGTCGGCTTTTGCGGTGGCCTGCTCGACGCGATCGGCGGCGGCGGGTGGGGTCCTGTCGTCACCAGCACGCTGATCGGGCGCGGCCATGATCTGAAGCGGGTGATCGGCTCGACGAATTTCACCGAATTCGCGGTGACGCTGACGATTTCGATCACCTTCGTCGTGACGCTCGGGTGGTCTGAGCTTAATTCGGCGATCGGCCTCATCATCGGCGGCGTCATCGCCGCCCCTTTTGGCGCCATCCTCGTCAAGCGCCTGCCGGTGCGGGCGCTGATCGTGGCGGTCTCGATGGTCATCATCACGACGTCGGCGTTGCGGATCTTCTAATGCCGTTTCGCCGGGTCAGAGATTGCGGCCGAAATAGACCTCCACGGAGGCGATCCTGTCGCCGCGGAAACGAAGGCTTTCCATATTGGCGAAGCTTGCGCCATCCAGTTTTTCAGCGCGGTAGCGAACAGCAGCCTCGTCGCCGTCAATCGCCAGGAATTCGATGTGGATCGCGCGGAAGAGTGGCTCCTTCGGCCAGCAGCGCTCGAAATAGGCGGCTCGATCGATATGATCGTCGCGCGGGCTGGAAAAGGTGAAATCCTCCGTCAGCATCGCGCCGGCAATATCCTTGCGGTCAGCGAGATAGGCGCTGTAGAGATCACGGACGGTCTGCGCCCGTGTCGGGATCATGGCGTTCATGGCATGTCCTCCGATGGACTGATTGCATTACGCAATCGGATCTGTCCTAGCACTTTTCGCCGAGATGATCCAGATTGCGGCGCAACCGCGCTACAGGATCAACGCAAGCAATGACAGACACACAATGGGACGCCGGTGTCAGGCCGGGCTCCATCTATTGGAAGCGCAATCTCGCCGTCTCGCTGATCGGCTCCTTCACGACGATCGTGGCGATGACGCTGCTGCTTCCCTTCCTGCCGCTCTATGTCGAGGAACTCGGCGTGACCGACCATGCGGCGATCGTGCAATGGTCGGGCATCGCCTATGGCGCGACCTTTCTTGCCGCGGCGCTGGTTGCGCCGCTCTGGGGGCGGCTCGGCGACATCTACGGCCGCAAGCTGATGCTGGTGCGCGCCAGCCTCGGCATGACGCTGGCGATTTCGCTGATGGGCATGGCCGGCGATGTCTGGCAGCTGGTGGCGCTGCGCCTGTTCGTCGGGCTTGCCGGCGGCTACTCCTCCGGCTCGATGGTGCTGGTGGCGACGCAGACGCCGAAGGACCGCTCCGCCTGGGCGCTCGGCGTGCTCTCCTCCGGCATCATGGCCGGCAATCTCGTGGGGCCGCTGATCGGCGGAGCGCTGCCGCCGATCATCGGCATCCGCGGCACGTTTCTCGCCGCCGGCGGCATGATCTTTTTCGCCTTTCTCGCCACCACCTTGCTGATCAAGGAGGAGAAGTCGCCGGATCGCCGCCAGGCGGCCAAGGCGAGCGGCGGCTGGAAATCCATCGCCGACAGGCGGCCTGTTATCGCCATGCTGGCGACCGGCATGCTGCTGATGCTCGCCAATATGTCGATCGAGCCAATCATCACCGTCTATGTCGCCGAGATCGTCCCCGTCGAAGCGCAAGTGACGATGATATCCGGTCTCGTCATGTCGGCTGCCGCCCTCGGCAGCATTCTTTCGGCCTCCTGGCTCGGCAGGCTCGCCGACAGGATCGGCCACTGGCCGGTCATAGCAGGCGCGCTCGCCGTCGCGGGCCTGCTACTGATCCCGCAGGCCTTCGTCACCAGTTCCTGGCAGCTAATCCTCCTGCGTTTCCTGATGGGTGCAGCCCTCGGCGGGCTTCTGCCCTGCATCGCCGCCGTCATCCGCCATAGCGTGCCCGACAGCGCCGCCGGCAGCATTCTCGGGCTTTCCGTCTCCTCGCAATATGTCGGCCAGGTGGCCGGCCCTGTCCTCGGCGGCTTCGTCGGCGGGCATATCGGCATGCGGGCAGTTTTCCTCGGCACCTCGCTGCTGCTTGTGGCGGGTGCCGCCTATGCCTGGGCGGTACGGTCGAGGGATACGGAGACATCAAACATGCGTGCTTCCGCAGATCAGCTCGACGCCTGAGCGGGCGATCGCCTCCAGCGTTTCGCGGCTGTCGCCGGCGCGGGCGCGCACGGCGAGCGAATGCATGACGGCGGAAGCGAGCCTTGCCAGCGCCAGCGGGTCGGCGCTTTCGGGAAGCTCGCCCCTTTCAACGGCAATGCGCATGCGCTTTTCGATCTCACCGTCGAAATCGTTCAGGCTGCGGCCGAGCACCTCGCGCACACGCTCATGTTCGACAGCCTCGACCGAAGCGGTGCCGATCAGCAGACAGCCGCGGGCGGCGGTTTCGCCATGCAGGTAGATCGCCAAAGCACCGGCATAGACGCGCGCGAGATTGTCGCGCAGCGGCAGCGACGGATCGAGCGCCGGCTTCAGGACGTCCATGCCATCCTGCCGATAGGCCTCCAGCGCATCGAGATAGAGGGCCTCCTTATCGCCAAAGGCGCCGTAAAGGCTTGGGCGGTTGAGGTTGGTCGCGGCACTGAGATTGTCCAGCGAGGCGGCGGCAAAGCCCCTGTCCCAAAAGACATCCCGCGCCTTGCCGAGCGCTGCCTTGGCGTCGAAGGCCCGTGGGCGGCCGCGCTTCTTCTCATCCTTCATATTTGTACCACTTCGCAATAAATTCTTGACGAAGGTCATTTTATGCGAAACAGTACAAATGTCCAATCATTACGGCGGGCGGAATCTCGCCGCCTCCGCAAACAGGGGAAACCGACGATGAAACTCTATATGCACGCCGCGGCCTGCTCGCTTTCGCCGCACATCATCTGCCGGGAGCTGGGACTCGACATCGAGCTCGTCCAGGTCGAACGAAAAACCCACAGAACAAGCAATGGCGAAGATTACCTTGTCATCAATGGCAACGGCTATGTCCCGGCGCTGATGCTCGACGACGGGAAGGTACTGACCGAAGGACCGGCGATCGTGCAGTTTCTGGCGGAAGGCTCGGCCCTGCTGCCGGAAGTCGGCGATATCAGGCGCAACGAGGTTCAATCCTATCTCAATTTCATCACGGCCGAACTGCACAAGCCGATGGTACTGCTGTTCAATCCGATCTATTCCACCGTGCATGAGGAGATCCGCGCGCTGATCTCGAAACGGCTTGCCTGGCTGAACGATCGTTTCACCGCACCCTACCTTACCGGCGATGCCTTCACCGTGGCCGACGCCTATCTGTTCGTCTGCCTCAACTGGTCGCCCTGGATCGACATCGATTTGAAACAATGGCCTGATCTGCACGGCTTCATGGCTCGCGTCGCGGCGCGTCCCAAGGTGCGCGAGGCGCTGCAGGCGGAAGACCTTCAGGCCTTCGATGCCGACGGCGTCTACTTCGCCCCGCAAGCCTATCTTGCCTCGGCCGGACGGGCGGGCGAGCCAGTACGGCCGTAGCGCCGGCCGCTCTCAGAGTGCGTTGACGGCAACCGGCAGGGCGCGCTTATGCGCCGTCGCCCGATAGGCGGCAAGGATCCGGCGGCGAGCAATCTCGCCGACCGGCTTGCCTTCAAGAAAATCGTCGATCTCGTCATAGGTGACGCCATAGGCCTCCTCGTCGGGACGTAGCGGCCGCTGATCCTCGAGATCGGCGGTCGGCACCTTGAAGACCAGTTCGTCCGGGGCGCCGAGCCGCTTTGCCAGCAGGCGGACGCGGCGCTTGTTGAGGCCGGCAAGCGGCAGGATATCGGCCGCACCGTCGCCGAACTTGGTGAAGAAGCCCATGACAGCCTCGGCCGCGTGATCCGTGCCGATGACGAGACCGCCGAGCGCGCCGGCCAGAGCGAACTGGGCGATCATCCGCTGGCGCGCCTTGATATTGCCTAGGATGAAATCCCGTCGGCCGGCATCGGCGAAAGCGAGGCCGCCGTTTTGAGCGGCGGCCAGCATCGCATCCGCCGCCGCCTTGATGTTGACCACCATTGATCGGTCGGCGCCGATCGTGGCAAGCGCCCGCTTCGCATCGGCCTCGTCCGCCTGGACGCCATAGGGAAGGCGCACGGCAATGAATTCTGCAGAGTGGCCGCTGTCGCGCAGCTCACGCACGGCCTTCTGAGCGATGAGCGCCGCCGTCAGCGAATCGACGCCGCCGCTGATGCCGAGCACATAGCCGCGCATGCCGGAAGCGACGAGATAATCCTTGAGAAATTCGGTTCGCCGCTCGATCTCGTGCTCGGGATCGATCTCGGCGGCAACGCCAAGCTCACGGATGATCTCGCCTTGTTCGTCGGACAGCACGGTCATGGGTCGTTTCCTCGGTGTTATGGAGTTCGCGGGCACTATGGCGGTAGGAAAGCGAAGCGGTTTCGGGCACGCCCGCCCTGCATAGTCGAGCGAGTGTTTAACGTTTAGGATCAATCGGCGAAGCCGAAATGATTGCGTGACGACATTGTTCCCGACGAACTGCAACCTGCGTGAGGCCAGATGCAACGGGCATCTCAAACGCTCGTTACGTTGTCTTCGCTGAACGATTGATGACCGATTGCCGGCGTGGGACTGTTCCGCTTGGTGGGGCCGACGCGGATCTCCATTTTGCCACGCATGCCAGACGGCCTTCCAGTCCCCGAGGTTCGCAGTTTGTAATCGCTTATTGGGTCGATTACTCCCGCTTCGCGGGACCTCTCCGGCCCTACACTTGCGCTCCGGGCGTTCGCAGTTGCAATCGATTCACCGGATCGATTGCTTCGGCTGCGCCGAACCACTGCTCACTCCTCGCTATCGCTTCGGCCGTGGGCCCAATTCATGTAGAGTTCCAGCGCCTTGCGGCTGACCGGGCCTTCCTGGAGATTGCGGTCGTCGAGGCGGGTGACGCCGACGACTTTGGAATAATTGCCTGTCGTGAAGATCTCGTCGGCTGCGAGGAAATCTTCGACCGAGAGCGTGGCTTCCACAACGTCGAATCCGGCCTTGCGCAAGAGGCCGATGACGCGGGCGCGGGTGATGCCGGCGAGAAAGGTGCGGTTGGCAGCCGGCGTCATCACCACGCCGTCGCGCACCAGGAAGACGTTCGAGGAGGCGGTTTCGACGACGTTGCCATTGAGGTCGCGCACCAGCGCATTGTCGAAGCCGCGGCTGCGGGCCTCGGCGATCATGCGGCCGCTGTTCGGATAGAGCGAGCCGGTCTTGGCCTCGGTCATCGCTGTTTCCGGCGAAGGACGGCGATAGGGCGAAACAGTGAGGCTGGTGCCGCCATGGCCGCCCATCGGCGCCTCGAACAGGCAGAGTGCGAAGCGGGTCGATTCGGCATCGACGGAGACGACGCTGCCGGGCGAACCGTGTTCGCCCCAATACATCGGCTTGATATAGATCGCCGTGGCGCCATCGAATTTCGCAACCCCCTCCCAGGCGAGTGCGGCGATCTCCTCGGCCGACTTCACCGGCTTCAGCCCCATGGCAATCGCGGAACGGTTGACGCGCTGGCAATGCAGGTCGAGATCCGGCGCTATGCCGTCAAACCAGCGGGCGCCGTCGAAGACCGAGGAGCCGAGCCACATG
The DNA here is from genome assembly GCF_030182485.1 of Rhizobium atlanticum. Lineage (NCBI taxonomy): Bacteria > Pseudomonadati > Pseudomonadota > Alphaproteobacteria > Hyphomicrobiales > Rhizobiaceae > Rhizobium > Rhizobium atlanticum. Next base: position 159,886 of record NZ_JAQJCJ010000006.1, on the reverse strand, counting down.
GCGTGCGACGTCGGCCCGATCAGCGGCGGATTACCGGGGAGCCACTCCCCGTCGACATGAGTCCAGGTGGTTGAACGCGGTGATGTATCGACGGCCATGCTGCCCTCCCCTATCAAGTCGGGAAAGCAAAAGCCGCAGCGGCAAGTCCGGTCAAGGACAAATCCGGGCGGGAAATGCGGAAGCAAGAAAATGCCGGAGGACGCCGCGCAGCCGCAATATTCGTGCGCGGCGACGGGAGCTTCGGCGATGGTTGCATCAGCAAAAATGATGGAATGAATGTTGGATCGGCCAGCTGCCGCATGCGATGATGACGAACCGCGGGATAGCTGCAAGGGAGACGCCGATGAAAGCCATGTTCTACGAAGCCTTCGAACAGGCGCCCGAAATCCGCACCCTGCCCGATCCCACGCCTTCCGAGGACGGTGTCGTCATCGCGGTCGGCGCAAGCGGGCTCTGCCGCAGCGACTGGCACGGCTGGATGGGCCACGATCCCGATATCCGCCTGCCGCATGTGCCTGGACACGAGCTTGCCGGGCGCGTCGTCGCCACCGGCCGTGGCGTCATGCGCTTCAAGGTCGGCGACCGGGTGACCGTGCCCTTCGTTTCCGGCTGCGGCCATTGCTCGGAATGCCATTCCGGCAACCAGCAGGTCTGCCCGAACCAGTTCCAGCCGGGCTTCACCCATTGGGGCTCCTTCGCTGAATATGTGGCGATCGATTATGCCGACACCAATCTGGTGCATTTGCCCGATGCGATCGAGGATGCGACGGCGGCAAGCCTCGGCTGCCGCTTCGCCACCTCGTTTCGCGCCGTCGCCGACCAGGCGCGCACCGGGCCCGGCGAATGGATCGCCGTGCATGGCTGCGGCGGCGTCGGCCTGTCGGCGATCATGATCGCCACCGCACTCGGCGCCAATGCGATCGGCATCGACATATCGGAGGAGAAACTCGCCTTCGCGCGCGAATGCGGCGCGGTGGCGACGGTCAATGCGTCTGATGTCGCCGACGTGGCCGAAGCGGTGCGCAAGATCACCAAGGGCGGCGCGCATGTCTCGATCGACGCGCTCGGTCATCCCGCCACCTGCTTCAATTCGATCAAGAATCTGCGCCGGCGCGGCCGGCATGTGCAGGTAGGGCTGATGCTCGGGGAATACGCCACCCCGCAGATTCCGATGGCGCAGGTGATCGGCCACGAACTGGAAATCTACGGCAGCCACGGCATGCAGGCCTGGCGCTATGACGCGATGCTGGCCATGCTTTCGGCCGGCAAGATCGCCCCGCAGAAACTGATCGGACGCCGCGTCAGCCTCGAGGAGGCCGTGCCGGCGCTGATGGCTCTCGACAAGGCGGAGGCGACAGGGATCAGCGTGATTACGCGGTTTTCATAGGGAGCGTCCGAGTCTGGGCATAAATGAAGTCGCAAGGAGAGAATACATCTTCTCCTCTTTGAGTATCATCGACCGACCGCTAGACTCACTGCACTGGGCATATAATCTGTCACTGCCTGAGGTAACGGAACGGTTCTGCGGTTGGTGGACAGTTTCCGGTATTTTGACGGTGTTAGGTTGTGGTGGCGGAGAAACACCCGGTTGAAATTTGAAAGATTGCGATAGCCCACCTCGAAGCAGATGTCCGTTATCGGCATAGAGGTATCGGTCAATAGCTGGCCCGCCTTCCAGATACGAAGCTTGTTGACGTGGTCGGTGAAGCTGTGGCCGCTGTTTTTCTTGAAGAATCGCGAGAAGGCGCTGTCGCTCATGCCGACCATGCGAGCCATATCAGGCAACCGGATATCCTCCGACAGGTTGGCGAACAGATATGCGAAGACCTGTTGCAGGGCTTCGAGCGAACCATAGCTCAGGTCCGGCACGTAAGCCTCCGAAGACAGTATATCGAACTCGTCGGTGTCCCGCAGCAGCGAGAGCAATGACAGGAAGGTCGAAAGCCGCACCGAGCCGGACTGGAACTCCATGTCGAGTATCAGCGCCTCCGCCTGATCCCGCGCCCGGCCCTTGAAGGAGAGCCCCCGCTTTGCGCGAGCGAGAAAGTCACGTAGCCCCGCCAGTTCCGGCAGGAAGGCCGAAGCCTGCTCCAGCTTGGCCGGCAGAAACTGGATGACGATGTCACGTCCTGGAATGCGCTCATCCGGCCCGAGCGGCGTCACCCAGTCGTGCGGCAGGTTGCTTCCGATGACGGAAATATGGCCCGGGGTGAACGCGCCGACATGATCGCCTGCAAGTAGGACGCCGCTGGCGTTGGGAATATAGTGGATCTCCACCTCCGGGTGGAAATTCCAGACGTTGCGTTCCCACGGATAGTCGTCGCGGCGCCAGAGGAACGACTCGTCCGCGCCGGTCAAGACATATTCAAATCTCGCGACCGTCGGCGAAATAACTGACATTGCGCACATTCTCCCGTGCCTCCCAGCATGCCCCATACGCCGACAATCAATATTAGATTGTGCAACGCACACAAGAAATCATGAATAAATTCGGTATTTCGCGCATGAGAGTATCAGTATTGCGCAACGGCCGCGCTTGTGTCCACCCGTTCTTTCTACAACTATTGTGGTCCGTTGGGCGTCTTGGAGGAGAGTTTAGACGCACAACCGGACCGACTTTGCGATCCAAATGGAGGAGAACAATGAACAGTTTCGTCAAAGCCGTGGGCGTCGGCTTCATTTCGCTTGGCCTTTGGAGCTCGACCGCTCTTGCTCAGGATTCCTGGTGGAAGACTGCCGCCCAGCCCTATCAGGGCGCAACCATCCGGGGCATCTCGGAATCGACCCCAGCATCGAAATATGTCGAGCAGGTGCTCGGTCCGAAGTTCACCGAAGAGACCGGCATCAAGGTCGAATTCGAGGCGACATCCTGGGACCAGATGTACGACAAGGCGATCAAGGACATGGAGGCCAATACCGGCATCTATGACTTCGTCTATATCGAGCAGGACATCGTATATACGTATCTGGCCCGCAACTTCCTGGTCGATATCACCAAGTCGCTCGCCGATAATGCGAAAATCGCTTCGCCGGACTTCAAGCCGGAGAATTTCACCACTTTCCTGAACTATTTCAAGGATCCGAAGTCGGGCAATGTCATGGGTGTTCCCATGGAAGCATTCATCAAGCCTTATCTCTACCGCAAGGATCTTTTCGATGATCCGGCGATCCAGAAAGCCTACAAGGATTCCACCGGTGCGGATCTGAAGCCCGCGACGACGCATGAAGAGTATACCCAGATCGCCAAGTTCTTCACCGAATACGGCGCAGACAAGGAGCTCTGGGGAACCACCGTACAGGCCTCGTCGAGCCACCCCGCCGCCTTCTACGAATTCTTCGAGTCGGTCGCGCCGACCTTTGGCGTGTACAACTGGGGCATCGATGGCACGACCTTCGCGGCCACCGAAGCGAACGGCGGCCAGATGAACTCCGCCGCCGCGAAGAAGGCGCTCAACTACTGGATCGGCCTGCTGAAATACGCGCCGCCGGAATCGACGTCGTCCACTTGGGACGAGGTTGCCGGGACATTTGCCGCCGGCCGCGCAGCCCAAGGCCTCGTCTACGGTGAAAACGCTGCCTGGATCGCTACCGACGAAAGCAAGTCGACCGTCGTCGGCAAGGTGGGTGTGGCATTGCCTCCCGTCGAGGCGGGTGTCATGGAGGCAGCCGAATCCGGCAAAGGATATATCGGCTATTACGATGGTGGCGCGTTCGGCATCCCCCATTCGTCCAAGAACAAGGACGCGTCGCTGCTATTCCTGCAGTATATCGGTCAGGCTTCAGTGCAGACCGACTGGGCGTTGGCCGGCTCCCGCATCGTCATGAACTCGACCTACAACGATCCCAAGATCGTCGATCAGGACAAGAAGATGAACGGCTACTACACGCTGATGCGTGAGGATGGAAAGCTGTTCGCCGGAGCGCCGCCGTTCCCGTTCCACGCGCAAGTTCTGCAGGTAGTCGCGCCATTTATCTACAAAGCGATCGTCGGTGAGATCAAGCCGGACGATGCGTTGGACCAAGCCGCCACCGCAGCCGAAGCTGAACTCGTGAAGCTCGGCTACCGCAAGTAAAAGACCGCACCTCCCAAGCGGTTGGCGGCCGCCTTCAGCAAGGTGGCCGCCCCTTTCCTGACTGCGGTTTTCGGGCCTGCCCGCGGCGCTGGTAGTCAGGCGAATTAGTGTCAAGGACGATCTGACGGAGCGCAGGATGAGACAATCCAACATCGGATGGCTGTTTCTAACACCAGCCACGCTAATCCTGTTCGTCGTCGGGTTCGTTCCCTTTATCTACATTCTCTATGTCGGCTTCTTCGACTGGAACACCAACGCAGTCGACCCAACCCTGCGCTGGGCCGGCCTTCAGAACTATCGCAGCCTCGTTTTTGACACGACATTCCTGAACTCGCTTGCGCGCACGCTGGTCTTCGCATTCTTCGTCGTTGTGAGCGAACTGTTGTTAGGCTACGTCCTGGCCCGCGCGCTGATGGCGGACCGCCTGTGGGGCCGGCAGTTCTTTCGCACGATCCACACACTGCCGATCGTTGTCGCGCCCATTGCAGTCGGCGCTACCTGGCGGCTGCTTTGCGTTCCCGGCTTCGGCATCGTGCCCTATTACCTGAAACTGTGGTTCGGCATCGACTACAACATCTCGACCAATGCCTATCACGCCTTCGTCACGGCGATCATCATGGACCTGTGGCATTGGACGCCGTTCGTTACGCTGTCGCTCATGGCGGGACTGACCGCCTTGCCGAAAGAACCGCTCGAACAGGCGCAGATCGACGGCGGCAACAAGCTGCAGATTTTCTGGTACGTGATCGTTCCGATGTTGAAGCCGGTGCTGCTGACAACCGTCTTCATCCGGCTGATGGACGCATTGCGCTCGGTCGACGAAATCTGGATGCTGACCAAGGGTGGCCCGGCTGAGGCGACCCGGTTCATCGGCCTTCATATCTGGATCAACGTCTTTCCGAAGACCGATTACGGCTACGGTGCGGCCATGTCGCTGCTGACGCTATACGTCACGATCGTTCTGAGCTGGCTGCTGTTCGTTGCCATGACCGGCCGCAAGGGAGGCGCACAATGAGACGTTCCGGTATAGCGTCCTTCGTCCTTTGGATCTGTCTGACCATTCTGACACTGCTTCCGGTCTGGTGGATGCTGGTCGTTTCCATGCGCCCCCGCGTGAAGCTTTATTCGAAGTCGTTCCTCATCGACGATCTTTACTGGAACAATTTCCTGGCGGTGCTGAACAGCTCGACCTTCCTGCAGTATCTCTGGAATTCGCTGATCGTGGCGACATCGAACGCAGCGCTGGTGTGCGCGCTCGGCCTGCTCGCGGCGTTCGGGCTGTCGCGTTATAAAATCGGCGGCGGTGACAACGTGTTTTTCTGGCTGATCACCAACCGCATGGCGCCGCCAGCCGTGTTTCTGCTGCCGCTCTTCCTGCTGTTTACCAAGTGGTTCGTGTTCGGCGATTTCATGCTGTTCGACACGAAGATTGGCCTGATCCTGCTCTATTGCGTCTTCAACCTGCCATTCGCCGTCTGGCTCTTGAAGGGCATGCTCGACGGGATTCCGCTGGAGCTTGACGAAGCGGCGCGGGTCGATGGTGCGACAACCGGCCAGGTGCTGTCCAACGTCATCCTGCCGCTAGCGCGGCCGGGGTTGGCCGTCACCTTCATCCTGACCTGGATTTTCGCCTGGAACGAGTACCTGTTCGCAGCGACCCTAACGTCGTCGGCTCACGCCAGGACGGTGACGACAGCGCTCGCTGAATATGTCTCGGTGACCGGAACGAACTGGGGCGAGATGGCGGCGATGGCGTTCCTGACCACGCTCCCGGCCCTTATCGTGCTCGGCTTCGTCCAGAAGCACATCGTGACCGGCCTCACGTTCGGCGCATTGAAAGGGTAAGATGATGGCTGGCGTTCAACCCCAGAAAACCCAACGCGACGGATTCCTGCCTATCCGAACCAACGGCTTCGACAGGGGCTTCATCTCGGTCGTGATCCTAATCCTGGTGCATCTTCTCTGGATGCGCTTCCTGGAGGGCGTATTGCCCCTATGGGTGGCGACGGTGCTCTGCCTGGCGCTCGCCGTGTTCATTATCCGAAAGGGCTGAAGACATGAGATCACTCGTCCTCGAACGCAAAGACGAACTGCGCATTCGCGACCTGGACCCGAAGGAGGCGCTCGGTCCAACCGACGTGCGCATCGCCATCAAAACCGTCGGCGTCTGCGGATCGGACGTTCACTATTACACCCACGGCGCGATCGGCCCGTTCGTTGTGCGCGAGCCAATGATCCTCGGCCACGAAGCCGCCGGCATCATCGAAGAGGTCGGCAGCGCGGTACAGAACCTGAAAGTGGGCGACCGTGTTTGCATGGAGCCCGGCATTCCCGACCCTCAAAGTCGCGCGTCGCGGCTGGGTCTCTACAATCTCGATCCCGCGGTGCGCTTCTGGGCGACGCCGCCGGTGCATGGCGTACTCCGACCGAGCGTGGTCCACCCGGCGGCCTTCACCTTTAAGCTTCCGGACAACGTTTCGTACGCCGCTGGCGCTATGGTCGAGCCGCTGGCTGTAGGCTTTCAAGCAGTTTCCAAAGCGAGGCTGACGCCCGGTGCGATCGCGCTGGTCACGGGCGCCGGGCCGATCGGCATGGTGACAGCGATCGCGGCGCTGTCGGCTGGTTGCGCCAGAGTTATCGTTACCGATGTTGTCGACGAAAAGCTTGCCGTGGCGCGCAAGCTCGGCCCTGCCATCATGACCGTCAATGTACGCTCGCAGGACCTGAAGAGTGTCATAGCCCGCGAAACCGACGGCTGGGGCGTCGATGTCGTCTTCGAATGTTCCGGCGCGGCCGACGTGATCGCCGACACGGCGCACCATGGTTGCCCCGGCGGCGCCATCGTCCTTGTCGGCATGCCCCTGAAGCCGGTCCCGCTCGATGTCGTCATCGCCCAGACCAAGGAGCTGCGCATCGAACACGTGTTCCGCTACGCCCATGTCTACCCGCGCATCGTCGCGCTGTTGGGATCGAACCAGATCAATGTCGACGCGCTGATCACCGATACCTACGCTTTCGAGGATTCTGTCGAGGCGTTCGATTACGCCGTGCGACCGAAGCCGTCCTCCGTGAAGATCCAGATCGAGCTTGGGAGGTAGCATGTACCTGCGGAAGTTGGATCTCAGTGGCGGATGCAGGATACACCTCGTGGTGAAGCTGCCCGTGGACCCGTCCCGAATGATCGGCGGCCAAGCCGCCACAACTGACTAAGGATTGACACATGGCGACGATCGAGCTCGACCAGGTCGACAAGCATTACGGCTCCTATCACGCACTGCGCAACATCTCGTTCGATATAGCCGACGGTGAGTTCGTCGTACTGGTCGGTCCCTCCGGTTGCGGCAAATCCACGCTGCTGCGGTCGCTTGCCGGCCTTGAGGAGATCACCGGCGGCACGATCAAGCTTGGCGGACATCGCGTCGACAACATCGCTGCCAAGGACCGTGACGTGGCGATGGTGTTCCAGAACTACGCGCTCTATCCGCACATGACCGTTCGGGAAAACATGGCCTTCGCCCTGAAGTTGCGCGGCGAGAATCTTGCGGATCGCAATACCAAGGTCGACAAGGCTGCCGAGATGTTGCGGCTTACGCCCTATCTCGACAGATATCCGAAGGCGCTTTCCGGAGGCCAGCGGCAGCGCGTTGCCATGGGGCGCGCGATGGTTCGCCGCCCAAAGGCGTTCTTCTTCGACGAGCCGCTGTCAAACCTGGACGCCGCGCTGCGCGTAGACATGCGTTCGGAAATCAAAACTCTTCACCAGCGCCTCGGCGCGACTTCCGTGTATGTCACGCATGACCAGATTGAAGCCATGACAATGGCGGACCGCATTGTCGTGCTTCGCGACGGCAAGGTGGAACAAATCGGTGCGCCACTAGAGCTTTACGACAGGCCGGCAAATATCTTCGTCGCCGGCTTCATCGGATCGCCGGCGATGAACATGCTGCCGGCCACAATCGATCTCTCCTTGAACTCCGCGCGGCTCGCTGACGGGTCGGCCCTTCCCCTTCCACAAGGCACGCGGGCGAGTAACGGCCAGGAGGTTATATACGGCGTACGTCCAGACCAGTGGATACTGTCGAATGGCGATGCGGGGGTACCGGCAACTGTCGAGTTGATCGAGCCCACGGGGGCCGAAATTCTGCTGGCAGTCCAATTGGCGGGCAAGCGGGTCTTGTGCGCCTTTCGCGAGCGCCACGCGCTGAAGCCGGGCGACAGGATACGGGTCGACATCGATCCTGCCGCGGCTCATGTGTTCGACAGGCAAACCGAGCAAAGACTCCCGTTCTGAGCAACAGGCATCGGAAGGATCAACCATGTCGGACTTTACAGGAAAAACGGTCATCATAACCGGTGCTGGCAAGGGTATCGGTCGCGCCTGCGTTGAACTGCTCAGCCACCGTGGCGCTCGAATCGTAGCCTTGTCGCGGACGCAGGCCGATCTGGATGATCTTGCGGCAAAGTTCGGTGCAACCGTAATATCAGTTGACCTCGCCGACAATGCAGCAGCACGCGCCGCCATGAAGAAGGCGGGACTGGCAGACGCGCTGATCAATTGCGCGGGAACCAATGTGCTTGAAAGCGTCATCGACATGACGGAGGAGGGCTATGAGCAGGTCCTCGGCATCAACCTGCGGGCCGCGCTGATTTGTGCGCAGGAGTTCGCGCGGGCTCGCATTTCAAACGGCGGCGGCGGTACGATCGTGAATGTGACCTCGATCGCCGGACATCGTGGTTTCGTGGATCACGTGGCTTACGCCGCTTCGAAGGCGGGGCTGGAAGGCGCGACACGTGTGATGGCCAAGGAACTCGGCGCCTATGGAATCCGGGTCAATGCAGTGGCGCCCACGGTTACCATGACGGAGCTTGCCGCCAAGGCGTGGTCCGAGCCTTCCAAACGTAACCCGATGATTGTTCGCCACCCGATGGCGCGCTTTGCAGAGGTCGACGATGTCGCACGATCGATCGCACTGCTTATTTCAGAGGACGCAGCCATGATCAGTGGCGCAGTCCTGCCAGTCGATGGCGGCTTCCTTGCTGTCTGAAAATCAAAAAGGCGAGAGACGATGACTAAATTACTCGAAGGAAAGATCGCTGCAGTAACCGGCGCAGCTTCCGGTATCGGGCTGGCGACCACCCGTGCGCTGGTCGATGCCGGCGCCAAGGTCGTGATGGTCGACTACAACAGACAGGCGCTGGAAACCTACGCTGCCGAGTTCGGCGACGCCGTGGTCATGCAGGTCACCGATCTTCTGGACGCCGCAAGTTGTGCGGCCATGGTGCCGGAAATCCTGGCAAAAGTCGACCACCTCGACATCATGCACTGCAATGCAGGATCCTACATCGGCGGGGATCTTATCGATACCGATACCGCGGCAATCGATCGGATGCTGAATCTGAACGTGAACGCCGTCATGAAGAACGTCCGCGATATCGCTCCGCATATGATCGAGCGCGGGACCGGGGACATTTTGGTCACTTGCTCCGTAGCCGGCCATGCGCCGATCCAGTGGGAGCCGGTCTATTCCAGCTCCAAATGGGCGATTACCAGTTTCGTCCAGATCATGCGCCGGCAGTTGAAAAACCACGGCATCAGGGTCAGCCAGGTCTCGCCCGGTCCGGTCGTTTCCGCTCTGCTTGCCAATTGGCCCGCGGAAAACCTTGAGAAGGCAAAAGCCAATGGGAGCCTGATCGAGCCTTCCGAGGTCTCCGATGCCGTCATCTTCATGCTGACCCGCCCGCGAAACGTCACGATCCGGGACATGATTGTCTTGCCGACAAATTTCGACGTCTAGGTATAGCCGCAGTGTTTTCCTCCGCTGGCGTCGTGTTGCTCTCGACCACCTCAGGGATCTCCACCCGGCTCTTCAGGCGTGTCTCCTCAACAGCGTGAACAATCCAGCGAACAGGACTCTTGTGACCTAATCAGAACGTCGGTCGCATGGCCGCCGGAATTGGCCGGGACACCTCGAATCTAAAAGCCGGCGGTCTCGCGCACCTCGATCGCCCCCATCCGAGCGAGCGGGTCCCGCACCGCGATCGCCATTACCTCGGCAAGGTTCTTCGCTTCGATGAGCAGGAAGCCACCCAGATGCTCCTTGGTCTCTGCGAAGGGCCCGTCGGTCCAACTTGCCTTGCCGGCCCGAACGCGCAATGTCTTTGCGGTCTTTGGGTCGGCAAGAGCATTGGAGGCGAGATAGTGGCCTGATCGTTGGAGTTCTTCATTGGAAGCCAAGGACTGCCGGTCGATCTCGGCCCATTCCTCCTTGCTGGCGGCATCAGCAAGTGTTTGATCGATGTAGAAGAGACAAAGGTAGCGCATCCGTTTCCTCCATGGTGCTGCCGATACTAGTCGCATTTGGATACCGCGAATCGAGAAAGAGCAAAAAAATGCTGCCAGTTACGCTTTCCGGTGAGAGCGGCTTGCTGCTCTGCGTGACCAGCGCCTCATCGTGCCTTTTGTTCGCTTCGCTTTCCTTGCCAGCCATTCTTCTGGGATCTCTATCTCTCCGCTTGAGCTAGCGGACAGGAGGTGACCTCCGACCCATCAATCCTAGATGTGAGCCGAAGAAGAGGATATATGAGAACAGCCGCATTGCGTCTCGCCGGCACTGTCACACGCCGACTACGGGAAGAGGGCGACGGCGGCGCAGCTGAAGGCAAACGCACTCATACCAGCGGGGTCAGACATCGTGGACGGTTTCTGGTTCCAGCACTCTGATCATCTGGGTGGAGAGGTCATTCTCCGATCTTTCAAGTGGAGACCCTGGGGGCGCCAAGCCGATGTCACGGAGCAGGCGAGAGTTAAACCGCGAGAGTTCGCTCACGCTTCGGCAGTACCTTCGCTGATGTTTCAGCAGCATCCAAACGGTTTGCAAAGTGCGCACGGCACTGAAGCACGGCGACTGTAGTTCGACTTGCTCGGAATACATAGTGGCAGCCATACTTGTCTCTCCTTTGACTGGCTCGCGGCGCTCCGTCTTAATCGAACAGGATCGGCCGAAATCGACACGCTGGGTTCAGGAGCTTGGTTCGAGCGGGTGACAAGACGGTGCGCGGACATGGACGTATTTGATGAGACACGATCTTGAGGGAATAGCGCCGACCGACCCGCAGGACTTTGTGATGGCGATTTTCATCATGAAGGCAGCGGGCGTACCCACGGTGGGTTCTGTCGAAACTTCACACCAAACGATGTTCCGGCAAATTTTCGGGTGGCGGAGGGACGGCTAGAACGGGCAAGAACAGCCGCCGCATTCTATGGGCCCTTTCTGTGTCGGCGGTATTACAGGTGGAGAGTCCTCAGAACGCGGCAGGCCCCGTGTCATTTTCACGCAGGCCGCCCTGGATCGAGGACCTTGCGGAAGCGGCCCGCTGCACCGATATCCGCCGCGACGCTTCATCAGGCATTATCCGTGACGAAGCCATCCGGCGATCTTTCCCCGGCAACGGGGCAGTTGCCAAAGGCGGCGCAAAGGTCTAACGGCTGCGCCGGCAAGAAGGCGCCTACAAGAAAAGCCTCGTTAAGAAGAAGAAAGAGACATGATGTCCAACTCGTTTGTGAAAATGCCTGCCGAAAACACGAAGCGATATTTCGTGCTCGGCGAACGGATCGAGCGGCGGCTTCGGCTCCGCGGAACCTGGTTCAACATCTTCGACGTCACAGTGCCATCCGGCAGCCGGACGCCGAAACACGCGCATGCAAGCCCGGAAGTCTTCCGCATTCTCGAGGGCCGCTTGACGATCTGGCGGCTGACCGACAGTGGTCCCGAGGAGATCGAGGCCGATGTTGGCGACATCGTCACGATCCCGCCTTTCACGGTGCACGGCTATGCCAACCGCGGGACCGTTCCGGCAGTCTTTTCGGCCGTCGTCGATCGCGAGATGGCAGAGTTCATCGAAACGGAAGGCACCAGCGAGCCGCTGAAAGCCCCCTCGCCTGAGACCATCGCCCGGATGACGGCCGCTGCCAATGCTTATGGAATCACCATTCTGGCGGCGTGACATTCGAGCGCGTGATGCCGCAGCGTTCGGCGTTCGGCATCACGCAGGAATGCGTGAAGGCATGCTTGCCGCCGTTTTTCGAAACTGTCACATCAAGGCGCTATAAGGAATTCGCCCAGCGCCTCTTGCGCCGGACCTGTTTCACCGCCAAAATTGCGCCATGCCCGATAGCGACCCATCCAGTACAAGCTCCGCCCGTTCAAACCGAAAAGCCGCCGCAGAAGGTGCCGGCCCCTGTCGTAGACGGTGCGGCGATGTCTGCCTCGCGCCTCGCATCCAGCCGAGTTCACAGAAAGCTTTGCCGATGGGTGATGCGCATATATAGCGTCTCAGCGAAAGCTCCGCCGCCTCGCCTTATGCGGTATCAAAACCTTAACGAATAGGGTCCCTGTGTTTCTGGAAATTGGAATTGTGGCGTTTCTCACCATCCTGAATGGTGTGCTCGCCATGTCTGAGCTGGCTGTCGTGTCTTCTCGAACAGCCCGCCTGAAGGTCCTCTCCGACAATGGGAGCAAAGGTGCAGCTCAAGCCATCAAACTTGCCGAAAACCCCGGTCGCTTTCTTTCCACGGTTCAGATCGGCATCACGCTCGTCGGTGTTCTCTCCGGCGCTTTTTCCGGGGCCACGCTTGGCGGCCGCCTGACAGCATGGCTGGAGGCGCAGGGAATGTCATCGACGGCCGCTGACGCCATTGGCGTCGGCTCCGTCGTCGTGGCGATCACCTATCTTTCCCTGATCGTCGGCGAACTTGTGCCAAAGCAGATCGCATTGCGGGAACCGGAAGCGGTTGCGGCGAGGGTCGCGCCCGCCATGGCGCTGCTTTCACGAATTGCGCTGCCGCTCGTCTGGCTTCTGAACGCGTCGGGAAATCTGATGCTCAAGCTGCTCGGCCAGACGGGAAAAGCCGGCGACAACGTCTCTGACGAGGAGATCAAGACCGTTCTGGCCGAGGCGCAGTCGGCGGGCGTCATCGAAAGCGAAGAGTCGGCGATGATATCAGGCGTCATGCGGCTGGCGGACCGCACCGCCCGGGCGCTGATGACGCCGCGGCGGGACGTCGAAATTATCGATATCGACGACAGTCTCGATGAAATCCGGGCGCAGTTGCACCGGACGAAGCGGTCTCGACTGCCGGTCCGCAAAGGCAGTTCGGATGAGGTGATCGGCATCCTGCCGGTCAAGGATTTTTACGATTCGATATCGGAACACGGCAGCGCCGATATCAAGGCTCTGACGCAGGACGTCCCGGTCGTATCAGACCTTGCAACCGCGACCAGCGTGATCGAAGCCATCAGGAAATCGCCTGTTCATATGGTGCTGGTGTTTGACGAATACGGCCATTTCGAAGGGATTGTTTCGTCAGGCGACATTCTGGAAGCGATCATGGGCGCGCTGCAGGAGGGACCGGTCGATGAGCAGGCCATCGCGCGTCGAGACGATGGTTCCTATCTCGTCTCCGGCTGGGCGCCGATAGACGAATTCGCCGAGTTCCTGAACCTCAAGCTCGAGGATGATCTCGAATATCAGACCGTGGCCGGCCTGGTGTTGGAGGAGCTGAAACATCTGCCGGAATTGGGGGAGAGCTTCACAAGAGATGGATGGCGCTTCGAGGTCATTGATCTCGATGGCAGGCGCGTGGACAAAATCCTCGTCTCTGAAGTTCGCGACTGAGCTCTACGGGCGCAACATCGAAACGTTCCGCATCCGCCACAGGAAAGACGTGGCCCGACATCAGGAGGTATCGCCATGGCATGGTCCGCCAGCCAATATGTGAAGTTCGAGGACGAGCGCACGCGGCCGGCGCGCGATCTTCTGGCGCAGGTACCGCTGCAGAGCTTTCGCCGCGCCGTCGACCTCGGCTGCGGCCCGGGCAATTCGACCGAGCTCATCATCGAGCGTTATGGGGCTGCCGGCGTCTCCGGCCTCGACAGCGACATCAACATGCTGGAGGCGGCCCGCAAGCGGCTGCCGGGCACAGCCTTCGTCGAGGCGGATCTTGGCAGCTGGCAGCCGACGGAGCCCGCCGATCTGCTCTTTGCCAATGCCGTCTTCCAGTGGCTGCCCGATCATCTCGACATTTTCGAGCGGCTGATGGACGGGCTTTGCGAAGGCGGCGTTCTTGCCGTGCAGATGCCCGACAATCTCGGCGAACCCTCGCATCTGGCGATGGAAGAGACTGCCCATGCCGGCCCTTGGAAGGTCGCCTTCGAGGCGAAGAGCGTGCGCCGTCAGCCGCTGGCACCGCCGTCCACCTATTATTCCAGGCTGATTGCCAAGGCGGCGCGCGTGGATATCTGGCACACCATCTACAATCACCCGATGGCCGATGCGGGGGCGATCGTCGAATGGGTCAAGGGAACCGGGCTGATGCCCTATCTCGCCCATGCCGGCGAGAGACATCGCGAGGCTTTTCTCGCCCATTATCTGGAACGGGTGGAAAAGGCCTATCCGAAGCTGTCGGACGGGCGGGTGCTGCTGCGGTTCCCACGGATTTTCATCGTAGCGGTGAAGAAATGACCGACTGCGAACGACGTGCTTTATTTGACGGCGGCCAGTCCGCCAGCCAACAGCGCATCCAGTTGGGCGATCTCCGCTGCGGTGAGGCTGATCCCTTCGGCTTCCGATTTGACGCGCGCGGCGAAGCGGCGCTGCGACGGAAGCCGCGCGCCTTGCCCGACGATCGTTTCGAAGAGCGCTTCGGCGCGTGCGAACGGATCGCCGGGACGGCCCCTGGCGAATGCTTCGGGTGACATCGCAATGATCAGTTCGCCATGGAACGGCGCCAAGGTCGTCGTGCCGAGGTAGTCTAAGACCTCGGGACTGGTGAGATCGCCGATCATGATGCCGGCGAGCAGCTCTATCATGGTGGCGATGGCGGACCCTTTGTGGCCGCCAAAAGGCATCATTGCGCCTTCAAGCGCGGCAGTCGGGTCAGTGGTGGGATTGCCGTCAGCGTCGATCGCCCAACCCTCCGGCAGTTGCTTGTCGGCGCGGCGGTGCAGTTCGATCTCACCGCGCGCCGCCACCGACGTGGCAAAATCGAACACGTAGGGCGGCCGGTCTTTGCGAGGCCAGCCGAAGGCAAGTGGATTGGTGCCGAGCAGAGGCTTGCTGCCTCCTGATGGGGCAACCGTCGCATAGCTCGGACACATCACCAATGCCGCCAGGCCGTGCGCCGTCAGCGCCTCGACCTCGGGCCACAGGGCCGAGAAGTGCGAGCAATCGTTGATGACCATCGCGGCGATGCCAAGCCGCCTGGTGCGTTCCGCCAGGGCGGGTACGCCGAGTTCAAACGCCGCGCTGGCGAAACCGCCCCGCGCATCGACCCTGACGATGGCGCTGCCGTCATCCGGTGCAACGACGGGAGCGGCATCAGGCATCACCTTGCCCGCCTTTACCGTGCGCAGCGCACCCTCGATGCGGTATATTCCGTGCGACTTGCAGGCATCGCGTTCTCCGGCCACGATGACATGCGCCAAAGCCGCCGCCTGCACCTCGTTCAATCCTGCGCGTTCGAAGATGGCAACGACTCGATTTTGCAGGGCTTCGACGCTCATGGTAACGGCTTCAGTCACGCAATTCTCCATCCGAGATCAAGTTCCGCTTTCGCCCGCCCTGCTTTTGGCCGCCAGTGACACGCTGGCAAGTCCTCAACTGCCTTGCAGCCCAGCTGCGCCATCGTTGCCCTCAGTTCGGCTTTCAGGACGTTCATCAAATGATCGCCGCCGCGACGCCCGATGGCGGCGGAAGCAAACAGGAATGGCCGGCCGATCAGGACAAAATCGGCGCCGAGCGCCAGCATCCGGGCGATATCGAGGCCGGAGCGCACGCCTCCGTCTGCGAGAAGTAAGGCCTTGCGGCCAAGTCGTGCGCGGATTTCACCGATGACCTCCGCCGCCGACGGCGCGGCGTCGAGTTGGCGCCCCCCATGATTGGAGAGGATCAGACCATCGCCGCCCAAGGACATATATTCCTCCGCTTCGTCGGCGCGAAGCACACCCTTGACCAGGATCTTGCCTGGCCATGCGTCTCGGATTTTCTTGAAGCGCTCGCGCGTGACGTGACCCGTCATCACCCTGCCGACAAATTCGGCCGCTGCGGCAAGGCTCGAGCCCTTCGGGTAGTAGGGCGAGAGATTGGCGAAGTCGGGAGCGCCGTTTTGCAGAATGCCCATCGCCCATGACGGACGCATCGCCACCTGCATGATCGTCGAAAGGTCGTAGACCGGCGGGATGCTCAAACCATTGCGGATGTTGCGCTCGCGCCGCGTGGACGCTGGAATGTCGACAGTCACGACAAGAACGTCGTAGCCCGCTCTGCGCGCCCGCTCCACCATGTCCTCTTCCATGGCGGGATCATTGGGTGGATAGAACTGGAACCAAGTGTGATCACCGCCTGCAGGACGGATCGTCTCAAGCGAGGTGTTGGCGAAAGTGCTGAGGATATAGGGAAGGTTATGCTGCCTGGCAGCCTGTGCCAGCGGTAGCTCCGACCCGGGCCACAGAAGGCCGGCCAGCCCAAGCGGCGCGACGGCAAATGGCGCGTCGAAACGATGACCGAACAGGCATGCGCCGATATCGGGCTCGTCAGCGTCGGCCAGGTAGCCCGGCATAAGCACAACCTCTTCCATGGCCGCCAGATTGCGCCGCAAGGAAGCTTCGCGCCCGAGTCCGCCGGCGAGATAGTCCCAAGCGAAACGCGGCATGCGTCTTTGGGCGGCTTTTTCCATGTCCGCGACGCAGGGAAACCGTCGTTCTAGCGCTAGGTCCATCTCGGGTGCTTCGATGTTGAGGAGGTAGGGACGCCTGATCGCCTGGCGTTTCGCGGCGGGGACTGGTTGCTTCGATCAGGGTTCGTTTGACGTCATCGCGCCAAGCAGTTTCGGCAGGTCGCCGAAGCGCGCGACAAGGCTGAAGACGATCGCTGCGGTCGCCACGAACAGGATCGTCACCGCCGCCATGGTCGGCGTGTAGCCGTATCGCAGCGAATTGAAGATCTTGATCGGCAGCGTTTCCAGCGTGAAACCGACCGTCATGTAGGCAACGATGTATTCGTTGAGCGACAGCACAAAGGCAAAAGCGTAGCCCGACACGATGTACGGCGAAATTAGCGGCAGAACGACGGTTCGGAACACAGTACGGTCGTCGCCTCCCAAGGTCGAGGCGGCCTCCACCAGTGAACGGTCGATCGCCGAAAAGCCGAGCGAAATGGTCACCAGCGGCAGCGTGACGAAGAAAATGGCGTGGCCGATCACCGCCGTCCAGGGTTGCCCGTAGAATCCGGTCGTGGCCCAGAAAGTCAGCAGGCCGAGCGCCGTGATAACCGGCGGCAAGGTAAAGGGCGCCACGCCGAGCAACTGGAAAATATTGGCCCAAGGCGCGTGGCGGCGCCAGAGGAACCAGGCGAGCGGCAAGGCGATCAGCACCGCAAGCGCCGCCGACGACAGCGCCAGCACAAGCGACGCGATCAGCGCGTTGCGCCATTCCATATCGAGAAATATCTGGCCATACCAGCCGAGCGAGAAGCCTTGCGGCGGGAAGGTGAGGCTCTGCTTGGCATTGACCGAAACGCCGGCGACAATGATCAGCGGCAAAGCGAGAAACAGTCCGACGACCCCGAAAAGAACGTTGCGGAGAATGGTCATTTAGTCGCTCCTCCTCGGCGGCCAACGAGCAGGGTGAGCGCTACAAGGGCCAGTGTGACCAACACCAGGAAAACCGCCATCGCAGCCGCGAAGGGCATGTTCGACTGATAGATAGCCTGGTCGGTAATATGCACGGAAAGCGTCCAGTGCTGCGGGCGGCCGAGCAGTTGCGGCAACAGATAGGACCCGAGCGCGAAGATGAAGACCATGATCAGCGTGGCGAGAATCGTGTCGCGCAACGCAGGCACGACGACGGTGAAGAAGGCCTTGACCGGCGAAGCGCCAAGCGTACGCGCAGCCTCCGAAAGCGTCGGATCAAGCCGCACCAGCGCGGGGTAGAGCACCAGGACCGTGTAGGGGAAGGCCTGATAGACCATGCCTGTGACGACGGCTCCGATGCTTGGCGTCAGGGCGACTGCCTGCTGCATGAGGCCGAGCCATACAAACAGGTTGGTGATGCCGGCCGTGCGCGAAAACAGCGTCGACCAGGCGAAACCGATGATTACCTCAGACAAAGACAGGATCGAAAGGAGTGCGACCAGCCAGGCCACCTGGGTGCTCCGCTTCATGCGGATCAGCAGGTATGTGAAAGGCAGGGCCAGAACGACACAGGTCGCGGCCACCGCGATCGCAAGGAGCAGCGAGAAGCTGAGCACGCCGCCGAAGAAGGCTGAGAGGAAGCGAACATAATTGTCGAAGACGAAATCAGGCGTGTAGAAGCCGCCCTGCTGGCGTTTGAAGAAGCTGACGGAAATCATCGTGCCGAAAGGCACGACGAAGAAGACGATCAGCATGATTGCCGGGAATGCGAGTGGGGCATAGTCGCCGAGCGTCTGCGGGGGTTCGCGTCTCATTGCTCGAGCACCACGCAATCCTTGTCGGTCAGCGCAATGCCCACCCTCTGGCCCACCGCCACGTCAGGGCGCTCGCGTGGCGTCGAGACCGCAATGAACTGCTGACCGCCGACATTGACAAAAGTCTCGACGACGCCGCCGAGATCGCGCACGAAGGTGACCTCGCCCGTCAATACGCCGGCCTCGGGCGGCCCCAGGCGCACGTCTTCCGGCCGGATCGAAAGCGTGGCGCGCTCGATACCTGCCGACAGCGACAGGGCTGCGACCGGCTGCCCCAATATGCTGACTGCGCCGCCCTCTCGCCTGGCTTCGACCAGATTTGTCTGGCCAATGAAATCCGCGACGAAGCTGTCTGCCGGCCTGCGATAAATCTCCGTCGGCGACGCCGCTTGGCGTATCTGACCGCCGTTCATGACCACGACCGTATCGGCCATGGTCATCGCCTCACGCTGGTCGTGCGTGACGGCGATCGTGGTGATGCCGAGCCGCTGATGAAGCTGGCGAAGCTCCACCTGCATGGCTTCGCGCAGCTTGGCATCAAGCGCTGACAGCGGCTCGTCGAGCAGAAACAGTTTCGGCGAAATCGCCAGTGCCCTTGCGATTGCGACGCGTTGCCTCTGGCCACCGGAAAGTTTCGACACGGAGCGGTCAGCGTAGCCCGGCAAATAAATCATCGCCAGCAGCTCTTTGACGCGCTTCGCCTGCTCGTCCTTGGGACGGCCGCGAATGCGCAGTGGATAGGCGATATTCTCGCCTACCGTCAGGTGCGGGAACAGCGCCAGCGACTGGAACACCATGCCAAGCTCGCGCTGGTGCGTCGGCGTCCTGGTGATGTCTTTCCCGTTGAGCGTGATGCGGCCCGAGGTCGGCAGATCGAGACCTGCGATCATGCGCAACAAGGTCGTCTTGCCGCAGCCGGAGGGGCCGAGCAGACAGACGAATGCCCCGTGCGGCACCGTCAGGTCGACATTGTCGACGGCGCGAATGACGTTGAAGTCCTTGACGATATTCTGAAGCGTGAGTCCCGACATATGCCTCTTCCCGACCGAAAGGCAGGCCCTTGAACAGGGCCCGCGAAAGCACGATGAGCGTCAGCTGGCGATCATTTCCGTCCACTTCTCGTTCAGCCAGTCGGCCTTGGAGAGGTACATGTCGTAGTGTGGAATGATCGGTTCGATGTCGGAGGAAACCGCCGCAAATTCCTTCTCGTTCAGATCGGTCGTTTCGCGCTTGACCGTTGGCGACGTGCCCACCTTGCGTGACAGCACGGCCTGGATGGACGGCTGACACATATAGTCGATGAAGATATGCGCCTCGTCCGTCTTCTTCGACGCCTTCGACAGCGCCCACGAACCTGCGTCCTGAATGCCGCCCTCCTTCGGGAAGGTCGAGCGAACGGGCTGGCCGTCCGCGGCGGCGAGGCCGGTCACGTCGTGATAATACTGTCCCATCGGAATTTCACCCGACTTCAGCGCCTGTTCGAACTGCGCCTCGTCGCGATACCACAGTCGTACATTCGGCTTCAGTTCGGCCAGCTTGGCGAAGACCTTGAGGATGCTCTCCTCAGTGTCGAGGGCCTGGGCGCCGCCGAAATAGGTCTTTGCCGTCACGTCGAGCAGGAAGGAGTTGGACACGAGCGCCAGCAGACCGAGCTTGTCGGCATTGGCAGGGTCCCACAGCGCTGTCCAGCTGGTCGGCGCTTCCTTGTAAACATCTGTGTTGGTGACCAGGGTGATGAACCATGAGACCGCGCCGATGCCGGCGACGCGGCCATCCGGGTATTTGTTGATGAAGCGCTCAAGCAGGTTGCTGGAATTCTTGATCTTGGCGAGATCGAGCGGAGCCCAGAGCTCTGTGGCCTGGCCCTTGCGCATCGACACCTGCGACATCATCGAAACGTCAGCCGGCGCCTGACCTGCCTGGGCTGCCTGCTGCATCTGCACCAGCCAGGCCTCACCGGTCGGTTCTGCGACGGATTCGACCGCGATGCCGGTCGCCTTGGTGAACTCCGGGAAGATGTTCTTGTCGAACGAGTCCTTGAAGTAGCCGCCATAAACACCGACCTTCAGCGACTTGTCCTGGGCGCGCAGCACATTGGGCATCGCCAACATGGCAACACCAGCACCTATTCCGACGCCGAGCACGGTGCGGCGGTTCATTGTCAATTTCGTCATCGTCTTTCTCCTAACCGATGCGGCACGCCGCTTCCCTCTTTCAATCTATTCGAGGCCTTTGCGGCCTTCTTGTCGTTCCTGGCCTTGAGCTGCGGCCAGGCCCGTCACGCGGTACGGCGGATTGCCGGGCTGAACGCCATCAGGCTCAATATTTCGAACAGCATCTGCGCGCCGGCATGGGCTGTGTTGGTGGTAGCGTCATACTGGGGCGCGACCTCGACGACATCGCCGCCGACCAGGTTCACGCCCTTGAAGCCGCGGATGAGCTCCAGCGCCTCGCGGGTGGTGAAGCCGCCAATCTCCGGCGTGCCGGTGCCCGGCGCGAAGGAAGGATCGAGGCTGTCGATGTCGAAGGAAAGATAGGTCGGCCCATCGCCGATGACGGCCTTCGCCTTTTCGATGATTGCAGGGATGCCCATTGCCGAGATCTCCTCGGCATGGATCACCGTCATGCCCGAGGCGTAAGAAAACTCCCAGAGATATTCAGCCGAGCCGCGAATGCCGATCTGAATCACGCGGGTCGGGTCGAGCACGCCGTCGAGCACGGCGTTGCGGAACGGTCCGCCGTGGTGGAACTTGGTCAGGTCGTAAGCACCGCCGGTGTCGCAATGGGCGTCGATATGGATCATGCCGACCGGCCGCTCCTTGCCGACGGCCCGCAGAATCGGATGGGTGATCGAGTGGTCGCCGCCTACCGAGAGCGGCAGCACGCCTGCGGCAACGATCTGCGCGACGCGTTTTTCGATATCCTCATGTGACAATTCCAGACGGTAGCGGCTCTGAAACGCTACGTCGCCAATGTCCGCCACGCGCAGTTCCTGAACCGGCGCGCAGCCGAGCACATGGTTGTAAGGACCGATGCGCTCAATGGCGCGCAACGCGCGCGGTCCAAAGCGCGAGCCCGGGCGGTTCGTCACGCCAAGATCCATGGGCACGCCGAGGATCGCCACCTGCAGATCACCGAAATCCGGATTCTCGTTGTCGACCTGCATCAGCGGGGCGGAGAGGAATGTCGGGATTCCCGAATAGGGCGCGAGCCGGGTGCCGCTCTTGTTAAAAATCTTCTCCGCTACCTTGCGGAACTCCGGATGGTGCAATTCACCGCCGTGGCTGTCGCCATATCTGGTTCGGAGTTCGGAAAGCTTGGTTTCATTCCAGGACATGACGGCCTTCTTGAGGATGACGATGCTGCGATCAGGATGGCAAATCGGTCCTCGGCTGCAGCTCTGCCGCAGAGGCCGATGGCTTCTTCAGTGATTGAACGGCAAGCTCGCTGGAAAATCAATTGATATTAATCTACAGTTTCATGCGATTTTTTCTCACAGGTCGTTGTCTCATGTCCAGCCGTCTGCCGCCCCTCAACCCGCTGCGCGCGTTTGAGGCAACTGCCCGCCATGGATCGGTTTCCGCCGCAGGCCGCGAGTTGAACGTCACCCACGGCGCGATCAGCCATCAGATACGCACATTGGAGGAATCGCTCGGCGTGCGCCTGTTTGAGCGCGGCGGCAAATGGTTGAAGCTGACCAGCCAGGGCGCGTTGCTGATGCCGGTCGTCTCCAACGCATTTTCGGAGATCGCAGCAGCGAAAGCCGCGATGACCCGGCCGGCAACTGGCGGCACGCTGCGGGTAACCTGTGTTGCGGCGGTGCTGTCGCTCTGGCTGATGCCACGGCTGCAGGAGTTCACCGATCAATACCCCGATATTCAACTCGACCTGCGCGCCTCGAATGACCCGAAAAATCTGAGTTCCCCGAATGTCGACCTGTGCATTCTCTACGGCGGCGGCAACTGGCCCAATTATTGGTCGCGCCTCTGGAGCCGGATGGAGCTCTTCCCCGTCGCCAGCCCGGCCCTCATGAACAGGCGGCCGTTGCGCTCCCTGCGCGATCTGCGCGACCACATGCTCCTGCATGCCGATCGCGGCAATGAGTGGAACACCTGGCTCACCGCAGCCGGCGTTGCGATGCCGGCGCGCCAGCACATGATGAGCGACGCGCGCCTGTCGATCGAGGCCGCCATGTACGGCCATGGCATTGCGCTCGGCGACAACATCACCACCGCGCACATGATTGCACGGGGCGAGCTGGTCGCGCCATTCGATCTTACGGTTCCGGCCAATGACGCGGTCTATGTGGCCTGCCGATCCGAGGCTCAGGCGACGCCAATCGTCCGCGTCTTCATCGAGTGGTTCTATGCTTCTCTCGTCCGAAACTGAGCATGGGTTGAGGCTGCTTGGCTGAGCGCCACATTGACATCGCCACGCCCCCTGCAACTCGCCGGTTCTCGGCACTCCCGCCGCCCCAGTGTGTCAAATGGGCGTTACCTCTCGCCGCCTATGTTGCGGCGAAGCCGGCAGGCATTATAGTCGGCCGCACAATCTCGGAGATGACACATATGCACGCTGCCCCTACCCCGCCGGTCACCCTCGTCATCTTCGGCGCCACCGGCGACCTGACGCGCCGCCTCCTGGTGCCGGCGATCATCAACCTGACGCGCCAGGGCCTCGTTGGTGAGGACCTCAGCATTCTCGGCATCGGCATCGAAGCGGGCGACGACGAATTCCTGCGCGGGCGGCTCGATGCCTTCCTCAATCATCTGAACGGAGACGAGCAGACGGTCAAGGACCAAGCCTGGGAGAGCCTGCGCCGGCGCATTTCCTATATGTCGGGCGATTTTACCAAGGATGACATCTTTATCGAAATCGGCAAGCGGTTGGGGCCGAACGCCAATGCCGCCTTCTATCTCGCGGTGCCGCCATCCTTCTTCGGCACCATCGTTGAGAAGCTTGCCGCCCATGGGCTCACCGATGAAAGCGAGGGCGTCTTCCGCCGCGTCGCGATCGAGAAGCCGTTCGGCACCGATCTCGCCTCTGCGCGGGCGCTCAATGCGCAAATCCTCACCCAGATCGGCGAAAGCCAAGTCTACCGGCTCGATCATTTCCTCGGCAAGGAGACGGTGCAGAACCTGATGACGGCGCGTTTCGCCAACATGATCATCGAGTCGCTGTGGAACAGCCGCTATATCGACCACGTGCAGATCACTGCCGCCGAGGTCGTTGATGTCGGCGGCCGCGGCAAATTCTACGATGCCACGGGGGCGCTGCGCGACATGGTGCCGAACCATCTCTTCCAGCTCTTGGCGATGATTGCCATGGAACCGCCGAACAGCTTCGATGCAGAGGCGATCCGCAACGAGAAGAGCAAGGTGCTGAAGGCACTGCGCATCTATACGCCAGAGGAGGCAAAGACGCATGGCGTGCGCGGCGCCTATGCGGCCGGCCCGTTGAACGGCGTCGATCTTCCCGCCTATCGCGACAGCAAGGATGTTTCCCCCAACAGCCGGACCGAGACCTATGTGGCGCTGAAGCTTTATGCCGATACCTGGCGCTGGGCCGGCGTCCCTTTCTATTTGCGAACCGGCAAGGCACTGACGGCGCGCGACACCGAGATCGTCATCACCTTCCAGCCGGTGCCCTTCGCGCAGTTTCGCGAGACCGAGGTCAATCGCCGCCTGCCGCCGAACCGGCTGGTGATCCAGGTACAGCCGGACGAGGGTTTGAGCATGGAAATCTCAATCAAGTCGCCGGGGCTTTCGGTCGATACGACGCCCGTGTCGCTCGATTTCCGCTATGCCGACAAGTTCGATATCGGCAAGACGACCGGATATGAATCGCTGCTCTACGACCTCTTCATCGGCGACCAGACGCTGTTTCAGCGCGCCGACGGCATCGAGGCCGGCTGGGCGGCGGTGCAGCCCTTCCTTGACATCTGGAGCAAGGATCCGAGCACGCCCGAAGCTTACGCGCCGGGCAGCATGGGTCCCACCTGCGCCGACGAGCTCATCGAGCGCGACGGACGCAAATGGCACGAACTCGGGGTCATCCTGCACCGCGACAGCCAGAACGGCAAATAGGGCGTGCCTGGATCATTGACCTTCGCGGCACGCCGGGCTGACGGAGGCGCCGCTGTTGCCGCCCTGCGTGGCAAGCGCGCCACGGGCCTTGCGCGGCGGGCAGCGCGCCCAGTCGACGCGGCCGCTCGGAACGCCGTTGTCGACGCTGCCTGTTTCGATCGAGTCGAGCGGGATGACCAGCCCGGCTTGCGGCTCCGCGCCCGGCGCCGTGCCGAGCGGCGGCGTGCCATCGAAGCGGCCGCTGGCATCCATGCCCATGTTCGATTGGGCAAGAACCGGACCGGAAAGGCTGAGGAGAGCGATCGACGTTGCTGCAATGAACCTGCGCATGATGCTGTTCCTTCTGATGTCAACGATGCGGCAGAAACAGCAATTCTACTCCCTTGTTCCCTCTGGAGCGAGTACGGGCGATCAAAATTTGGCGAGCAGATTCAAAACGTCCTTGGGGCTCAATCACGCCAGCGCGACAGCAGCGTCTCGAGGCCCGTGGGAAAGAGATCGAGGCCGGCGTCACGCAGCATGTCGCGACTGAACCAGCGCGCCGTCGCCGCCGTTTCGTCCAGTTCGCAATAGCGGATCTCGTCGCGCTCGTAGAGAGCTTGATCGGCCAGTTCGACATCGGCGGCGAAGATGAATTCATGGCCGATCGAACCATGGTGTTCAAAGATATTTTCGAGAACATGCCAGGGGCCGACGATGCGGATTTCCGTGCCGAGCTCCTCCCGGATTTCGCGGTGCAGGGCCTGTTCGCGCGTCTCGCCGAATTCGATCGAGCCGCCGAGCGGCCGGACACCTTTGATGCGGCCGCTGTCATCTTCCACTTCCGCGGCGAGCAAGCGGTTCTCTCGCCAGGCAAGGCCGATCACCTTCACCCTGATCTGCTGCGGCGGGCGCCAGACGGTCATGCAGTTCGTCCATCTTGAGAGCTTCGGGGAGCGACAAAATTAAGCCCCGCAGCGGCGCCGCGGGGCCCTTGCCGTTCTGTCGTCGTTCAGACGAACTGGCTGAGGCCGGGGACGGAGGCGACGACTTCGTCGACGACCTCTTCGCCGGCATATTGCTTGGCGATCGCAATGGTCTCCTTGGCGAGCGAGGTGATCTCGCCCATGCCGAGGCCCTCGCCCATAAGCTGCTGGCCGAGCCCCATGATGCCGCCGCCGCCGAGCGAGCTCATCAGCCCGCCGAGCAGACCGCCGCCGCCGGCACCCGCGCCATTGAACTGGGCGACGAGATCCGCGCCGCCGGGGATGGCCTCGATCATCCGGGCAACCGGGCCGTCGGCGGCCTCGCGCTGCAGGAAGCCGAGCATCATGCCGAGCGCCTTCTCCGCCTGCTCCGGGGAAATGCCCACCCGATCGGCGATTTCAGTCACAATTCCATTCATCGTCAGCCTCCTCATATTTTTGACGTTAACGTCAACGTTAATCGAGATTCGAATGCAACTCAAGCCAGCGGTTTCGCTTTCGATGCAAACAGTTGTCCGCATTCGCCTGCCTGCTTATAACAGGGAAACAATGGTTCGATGAAGGCGGCGGAAGCCAGACCTTCTCAACAAACGGCGGCAGGGCCGAAGGGAGATTGCGATGATCGAAGACGGCAAGATTTTCATCGGCGCGAGCCGCAATCCCGACGACAGCATCAACAAGCCGGAATATCTCGACCTGAAGTTCGGAAACCGCCACGGTCTCGTCACCGGCGCCACCGGCACCGGCAAGACAGTGACGCTGCAGGTGCTGGCCGAAGGTTTTTCGCGGGCCGGCGTTCCGGTCTTTGCGGCCGATATCAAGGGCGATCTTTCCGGCATCGCCGCCAAAGGCGAGCCCAAGGATTTTCTCACCAAGCGCGCCGAGCAGATCGGTTTCACCGATTACGAATTCGACCAGTTTCCGGTGATCTTCTGGGATCTGTTCGGGCAGAAGGGCCATCGGGTGCGCACCACCGTCGCCGAGATGGGGCCGCTGCTGCTCGCCCGGCTGATGGACGCTTCCGAGCCGCAGGAAGGCGTTATCAACATCGCCTTTAAGATTGCCGATGAGGCCGGCCTGCCGCTGCTCGATCTCAAGGATTTCACCTCGCTTTTGAACTATATGGGCGAGAATGCCACCGAGCTTTCCAGCCAGTTCGGCCTGATCTCCAAGGCCTCGGTCGGTTCGATCCAGCGGGCGCTGCTCGTGCTCGAACAGCAAGGTGCTGAGCACTTCTTCGGTGAACCGGCGCTGAAGATCTCCGACATCATGCGCACCCACACCAATGGTTACGGTCAGATCTCGGTGCTTGCCGCCGACAAGCTGATGATGAACCCGCGGCTCTATGCCACCTTCCTGCTGTGGCTACTGTCAGAGCTGTTCGAGGAACTGCCGGAAGTCGGCGACCCCGACAAGCCGAAGCTGGTCTTCTTCTTTGACGAGGCGCATCTGCTCTTCAACGACGCGCCGAAGGTTCTGATCGAACGCGTCGAGCAGGTGGTGCGGCTGATCCGCTCCAAGGGCGTCGGCGTCTATTTCGTCACGCAGAACCCGCTCGACGTGCCGGAAACGGTGCTCGCCCAGCTCGGCAACCGCGCCCAGCATGCGCTGCGCGCCTATTCGCCGCGCGAACAGAAAGCGGTGAAGACGGCGGCCGATACGTTCCGCCCGAACCCGGCCTTCGACTGCGCCACCGTCATCACCAATCTCGGCACCGGCGAGGCGCTGGTCTCGACACTGGAGGCCAAGGGCGCACCATCAATCGTCGAGCGCACGCTGATCCGCCCGCCATCGGGCCGCGTCGGCCCGCTGACCGATGGCGAGCGCCAGCAGGTGATGGACAGGAGTCCCGTCCTCGGCGTCTATGACGAAGACGTCGACCGCGAATCCGCCTTCGAAATGCTGGCGGCGCGGGCAAAAAAGGCGGCGGAAGCAGAGGCCGCCAAGCGGGCGCAGGAAGAAGCGGCCGAACAGCCGGGCACGACCTCCGGCTGGAACCTGCCGGGCTTCGGCGGCGATGACGACAACCGCCAGGGCCGCGGCCAATCGCGCGGTCGATCCGGCTACCAGCGAGAAACGGTGGTGGAAGCGGCGATGAAGAGCGTCGCGCGAACCGTCGCCACCCAGGTCGGCCGGGCGCTGGTGCGCGGGATCCTGGGGAGCTTGAAGCGGTAGGCATTTGCCGCGGCAGCGCGCTTGAACCCCTCATCCGCCTGCCGGCACCTTCTCCCCGCTCGCGGGGCGAAGGGACCAGGCCGCGACCTCTCCGTCCCTCACGAAGCTCTCGCGTGGCACGTCGCCTCGCCCTGTTTGCGGGGAGAGGGTTAGGGTGAGGGGCAGCCATCAGGTCTGCTTGAAAGAATGCAGAATCGCCACTTTGCCTTGAACCCAACGCCTTCCTCCCCTAAATTCCCGCCATCGACCATTTCAACAGGATGTGTGCAGCAATGGATTTCAACCCGATCGCAATGCCAGTTCGCCTTGCCAACGGGGAAATCCATATCGATGTTTGCATCCATCACTCTCTCGCAAATTTCCTGGGCCACGCCTGACGGGCGGCCGCTTTTTTCCGATTTCGATCTCAGTTTCGGCAGGGACCGCAGCGGTCTTGTCGGACGCAACGGCGTTGGCAAGACGACGCTGCTGAAGCTTATCTCCGGCGATATTCGGCCGCATTCGGGATCGATATCGATCAGCGGCAGCTTCGGCATGCTGCGCCAGAGCGTTCAGGTTGCGGCCGACGAAACCATCGCCGATCTCTTCGGCGTGGCCGGGGCGCTCGCACTTCTGCGTCGTGCCGAAGCCGGCGCGGCAACGGCCGACGAGCTTGCCTCGGCGGACTGGGCGCTGGAGGCACGCATCGCAACCGCGCTCAACCGAACGGGACTCGACGCGGAGCCGGAGACGCCGCTTGCCGCACTCTCCGGCGGGCAGCGCACACGTGCGGCGCTTGCCGCGCTCATCTTCAGCGAGCCGGATTTCCTCCTGCTCGACGAACCCACCAACAATCTCGATCGCGACGGCCGCGCGGCGGTGATCGCGTTGATTTCAGGCTGGCGGGCCGGCGCCGTCATCGTCAGCCATGACCGGGAACTGCTCGAAAGCGTCGATCAGATCGTCGAACTGACGTCGCTTGGCGCGACACGCTACGGCGGCAACTGGAGCCATTACCGCGAGCGCAAGGCGCTCGAGCTTGCGGCCGCCCGGCATGATCTTGCCGATGCCGAAAGGCGGATGGCGGAGGTCGCCAGGAAGGCGCAGGCGACCGTGGAGCGTCAGGCACACAGGGACAGCGCCGGGCGGAAGATGGCCGCCAAGGGGGGCATCCCGCGCATCATGCTCGGCGGCATGAAGGAGCGAAGCGAAACCACCGGCGGCGACAATGCGCGTCTTGCCGAAAGACGGCGCACCCGGGCGCTCGAAGAGGCAAAGGCGGCGCGCGAGAAGATCGAGATCCTGCAGCCATTGTCGGTGAGCCTGCCGGCGACGGGGCTGCCGGCCAGCAAGATCGTGCTGAAGATCGACGGCGTGACGGCAGGCTATCAGCCAGATGAACCCGTCATCGACGATCTGTCATTCGACGTGACGGGACCGGAACGTATTGCCATCACCGGACCGAACGGTTCGGGCAAGACGACGCTGCTCGCGCTCATCACCGGCGAGCTCAAGCCCCGGGCCGGCACCGTCTCGGTAATGACCGGTTTCGCCATGCTCGATCAGAAGGTGAGCCTTCTCGATCCGTCAGCCTCGATCCGCGACAATTTCCGCCGGATCAACCCGCAAGCCGATGAAAACACCTGTCGGGCTGCGCTGGCCCGCTTCATGTTCAGGGCCGATGCGGCGCTGCAGACGGTCTCGACGCTCAGCGGCGGCCAATTGCTGCGTGCCGGCATTGCCTGCACACTCGGCGCCGCACCACCGCCGCTGCTGATCCTCGACGAGCCAACCAACCATCTCGACATCGACTCGATATCAGCAGTCGAGGCGGGTCTCATCGCCTATGACGGGGCGCTGATCGTCGTCAGTCACGACGAGGCGTTTCTCGAAAACATCGGCATAACCCGGCGGCTGGAATTGCCGGGCGGCGGTGTGGGTGGGTGATTTAGGGGGAGCAGCAATGCCGTTCCCCAGCGGCGGCACCTCTCCATCCTCGCCGGCCTGTGAGAGCGCGGAATCCTCCAACGTCCCTCATGCTGAGGTGACTGCGGCTCGCTTGCCTGTTCTTTCGGGCAATGATATTTCTGCCCTGCAACCCTTTCGAGAAAGGAGGATCACGCTATGCAGTATTATTTCCGGCATCATCGCCAGCGTGGTCCCGTCGACGCCCTGCAAATGCGTTTGCAGGGCTGACCAGAGACGCTTTTACATCTCTTCCTGGTCTGCCCTTCGTGGCCGATGCGCCGCCGTCAGATGACTGCGCGCATTCCCTTTATCCCGGACGCGAAAGACGCAATCCGTGATGGCCTGATGCCACCGATTGCGTCTGCTCCCGGTCAGGACCAGAGAACGAACATGACTCTCATCAATATGCGCAATCTCGGCATGACGCTGAGCAAGCCGCTGTTTTCCAACCTCAATCTCGTCGTCAATTCAGGCGACCGCCTTGGCCTCGTCGCCGCCAACGGGCGCGGGAAATCCACCCTGCTTGCCTGCATCACCGGCGCGCTGGAGCCGAGCGCGGGCGAGATCACCAAGGCGCGCGGGCTGACGATCGGCCATGTCGCGCAGAATGTGCCGGCTGCACTTTTCGATACGACCTTTTATGATGCGGTGCTGCAGGCGCTGCCGGCCGATCAGGCCGAAAGCGAGAGCTGGCGCGTCGACGTCGTGCTGGAATCGCTCGAGGTGCCGGAGGTCATGCGCGGCCGGCCGCTGGAGCAATTAAGCGGCGGCTGGCAGCGGCTGGCGATGATTGCCCGCAGCTGGGTCGGCGAGCCCGACGTGCTTCTGCTCGACGAACCGACCAACCATCTCGATCTCGAAAGGATCGCGCAGCTGGAAAGCTGGCTGAATGCGCTGCCGCGCGAGGTGCCGGTCATTCTCTCCAGCCATGACCGCGCCTTTCTCGATGCGACGACCAACCGGACATTGTTCCTGCGGCCGGAGCAATCGCCGGTCTTTGCGCTCCCCTATAGCAGGGCACGCGCGGCCCTCGACGAGATCGATGCCTCGGAGGCACGGCGGTACGAGCGCGACATGAAGGCGGCGGAGCAGCTGCGCAAGCAGGCCGCCAAGCTCACCAATATCGGAATCAATTCCGGCAGCGACCTGCTCGTCGTCAAGTCGAAGCAGCTGAAGCAGCGGGCGGAGAAGCTGGAAGATGCGGCAAGACCGGCGCATCCTGAACGTTCGGCCGGCGCCATCCGGCTTGCCAACCGCGGCACTCACGCCAAGGTGCTTGTGACACTGGAAGACGCGGCGGTGACGACGCCGGACGGGACGCTGCTGTTCAAGACCGGTCGTCAGTTCATCTGCCAGGGCGACCGTATCGTGTTGCTCGGGCTCAACGGCGCCGGCAAGTCACGGCTGGTGTCGATGCTGAAACAGGCGGTCGAGAGACCGGAGGCCGGGCAGGATGGGATCAAGACGACGCCATCACTGGTTCTCGGCTATGGCGACCAGGCGCTTGCCGATCTTTCCGACAAGGATACGCCGATCGGCATGATCATCCGCCGCTTCGATGTCGGCGACCAGCGGGCGCGGGCGTTGCTCGCCGGGGCCGGCATGACGATCGATATGCAGGCGAAGCCGATCGGCCAGCTTTCCGGCGGCGAGAAGGCACGGCTCGGCATGCTGGTGCTCAGGCTGACGGAGCCGAACTTCTATCTGCTCGACGAGCCTACCAACCATCTGGACATTGAAGGCCAGGAGGCGCTGGAAAGCGAGTTGATGGCGCAGGAGGCGAGTTGCCTGCTGGTATCGCACGACCGCAGCTTCGTGCGGGCGGTGGGAAACCGCTTCTGGCTGATCGAGAAGAAGCGGCTGATGGAGGTGGAGAGCCCGGAGGGTTTTTTTGCTTCTGTGGGATCGCGGGATGATCGGTGATGGCGGTGCCGGGAGGCCCCCTCATCCGACCCTTCGGGCCACCTTCTCCCCGCTGGGGAGAAGGGGAATCGAGACGTCGCCACAAGTCTCTTCTCCCCTCGGGGAGAAGGTGGCGGCAGCCGGATGAGGGGGCCTCCCGGCACGCCGCCAAAGCCAAAACTCTACCGCTTCGGCGCCACCAGGCAGAAGAAGGCGCCCTGCGGATCGGTGGCCTGGATGATCCAGCTGCCGCCCGGGACTTCCATCGGGCCGTTGACGACCTTGCCGCCGCCCGATGTGACGCGTTCGATCGCCGCGTCGATGGCGGGGACGATGAAATAGTAGCTCCAGCAGGGCATGGGCACGCTGTCGGGCTTGGTCATCATGCCGCCGATCTGCCGGCCGTCATGGGAGAAGAGGTAATAGACGCCCATCGGCCCCATATCCATCTCGCTATCCTTCGTCCAGCCGAACAGCTTGGAATAGAAGGAAACAGCTTCCCTGCCGTTGCCGGCATAGAGTTCGTGCCAGCCGATGTTGCCGGGCGCGTCGGGGGCGAGTTCCGGCCAGGTCTGTTCCATCGGCGCCGGCGTCATGATGCAGATGACGGCGCCATGCGGATCGGCGACGACAGCGAAGCGGCCGACGGTCGGGATGTCCTGGGGCGGCCGGCGGACTGCGCCGCCATTGGCGGCGAAATCCTTTGCCATCTGATCGACATCGTCGACACCGACATAGCCCGTCCAGTTCGGCGGAATGCCCTGGCCCTCAAGCTCGGCCGGAAACTCCATCAGGCCGGCGACCCCGATGCCGTTCGCCTCGAAGATCGTATAGGTCGGCATACCCTCCACCTGCATGTCCGAGGTGGTCCAGCCGACGACGGAGCTGTAGAATTTTGCGGCGGCTGAGGTGTCTGATGTCATCAGCTCACACCAAATGAACTTTCCATGCGTCTTGGACATCATGCTCTCCCTCTTCTGACGCCGCCTTTTCGCTTGGGGCGTCGTGATTGTCAGATTTTGCGGATGTAATGCGCTTCCATGAACTGCTTCCACGAGCCGTCCTCCTGCTTGGCGCTGGAGGTGAAAGTGCGGTGATTGTCGTCGATGAAGGTGATCTGCTCGCGGTAATCGGCAAGGCCATCGCCGCTGAAGTCGGGTCCAGTCGTATAGAGGTCGAGAATATTGCCGGAGGCGTCGACCTCGCCTTCATAGACCCACATATAGTCCATCATGCTGCCGATCCAGCTGCCGACATATCTGCCTTTTTCAGCGTTGTAGCCGAGCGTCAGGATCGTGGTGGTCGGCTTGCCATTCGGCATGTGGCCGGTCCCTTCGGCGACGAACCAGATGCCGTGCAGCGAACGGACGGTCTCCGTCCATTCCTTGCCATCGGACATCTCGGGTGCGGTGACGCTCCAGTCGCCGACAAGTCTTTCCAAAAAGGAATGCTCTTTCAGCACTTCGGCGGCCTTCATCATGCTCTCCTCCCTTCGAATGATGATATCCCAGATGTTTGATTGCTCAGTGACAGCAGGACGATGTCTTCGGAGCATCCTCATATTCGTCATGGCGGCGCACGAAATTCATCGTGCTTTCCTCGTTGCGGCCCTTCGGCGCGCGGTCGAGGATCATCAGGGTGCCGATCAGTTCCTCCGGACCTCGGGCATAACTGGAATAGGTATGAAAGACCTCGCCCTTGTCGTTGCGGTAGAAGGCGCTGAGGCCCGGCAGTTCGTCATGCGCCTCAGCCGGCTCGATAGAGGTGAAATTGTAGAAGACCTTGTCTTTGGCAAGGTCCTCCGGACTGAAAGAGACGTGATAATCGAAATTGAAATCGCTGCCGAAGGACGAGACCCAGGGAAATTTCCAGCCCATGCGCCTTTTGTAGGCGGCGATCTTGTCGAGCGGAGCACGCGAAACGGCCACCCAGGTGACGTCGTGATGGTTGAGATGCGGCAGCGCGCCATCGACGTGATCCGACAGGAAGGAGCAGCCGGGGCAGCCGGCCTGCCAGTCGGGACCGAGCATGAAATGATAGATCAGAAGCTGGCTGCGGCCATCGAAGAGATCGGCGAGCGATTTCTTTCCCTCGGGCGTTTCGAAGACATAGTCCTTGTCGACCTTCACCCAAGGCAGCGCCATGCGCTCGGCGTTGATGCTGTCGCGCAGCTTCGTCGCCTCCTTTTCCTTCAAGAGCAGGGCACGCCGGGCCTCCAGCCATTCCTCACGGGAAACAACTTCGTTCTGCATGAAATGCGCCCTCCTCCGGCGCTGCCGGCGAGCCGGCTCATCCCCTTCTCCTTGACTAATTACATTGATATCAATATAAAATGAGCATGTCAAATTCGATCGAGATTCCCTTTTCGACGACGCTGATGGTGCGCGACACCTGCCTCTGTCTGCATGTGCAGCGCGCGGCACGCGCGCTTGCCCGGCTGTTCGACGATGCGCTGCGGCCGGCCGGCCTCACCAACGGGCAGTTCTCCCTGATGATGTCGCTGAACCGGCCGGAACCGCCGCCGATGGGACCGGTCGCCGCCCTGCTCGCCATGGACCAGACGACGCTGACGGCGGCGCTGAAGCCCTTACAGCGCAGAGGCTGGGTGGCAGTGGTGGCGAACCCGAAGGACAGGCGCGGCCGGCTGCTCAGCCTTACCGCAGAAGGCAAGGCGGTACTGGCAAGAGCACTGCCGATCTGGGAAAGCACGCATGCGGCCCTTGACGATGAATTGCCGGGCGGCGGCGTTCTACGGCTGCGGCAGGATCTGCAGGCGCTGTCGGGGGTGACGGTGGAAGCGCCGAAGCCGGCTGAGGCGTCGCGCCGGCCGCGTCAAAGTGGACGGGCGACGGGCGACTAGGGCAACCTGCCCCTCATCCGCCTGCCGGCACCTTCTCCCCATTTTGACGGGGAGAAGGGATATGCCGCAACCTCTCCGTCCCAAGCCGACCTTTCGCAGGGCACGTCCCCTTCCCCCGTCAGAACGGGGAGAGGGTTAGGGTGAGGGGCAATTCCAAGGCGCTGAATCGCCGTGATCAGGCGACGGTGACCGGAACTTCGGTCGAGGTGCGCATGGCGTGGCTGTAGGGGCAGACGATGTGGGCCGCGGCAGCAAGTTTTTCGGCGGTTTCGCGGTCGAGGCCGGGGATATCGACCGTCAGCGCTACTTCGATGCCGAAGCCGGTGCCGTCTTCGCGCGGGCCGATGCCGACCTTGGCGGAGACGGTCGTCTCTTCCGGAATCTTGACCTTCTGCTGGCCTGCAACAAATTTCAAGGCACCGAGGAAGCAGGCGGAGTAGCCGGCAGCGAAGAGCTGTTCGGGATTGGTGCCGGTCGCGCCGTCACCGCCGAGTTCCTTGGGAACGGTCAGTGTCACGTCCAGAACGCCGTTCTCGGAAACGGCGCGGCCGGCGCGGCCGCCGGTGGCAGAGGCTTTGGTCGTATAGAGAATAGGCATGACGATCTCCTTTGGTTGGCCCTTCGATCGGGTTGGAGTTTTACTATCGCACAATTAAATTGTACGCAAGTTAATTTTGCAAATTGCATTTCACGAATGGAAAGAGGACAATCGCGGCCTCGGGGATGACGGATATGAATGCGCAAACGGTAAAGACGATGGAGATACCTGAGGAAGAGAAGAGGCTGGAAAAGCAGCTATGTTTCGCCGTCTACGCGACGGCGCATGCTTTTACCCGCGCCTATAAACCGATCCTTGACAGGGTCGGCCTCACCTATCCGCAATATCTGGTAATGCTGGTGCTGTGGGAACGCAGCGCACTACCGGTGAAGACGATCGGCGAGCAGTTGGACCTCGATTCCGGCACGCTGTCGCCGCTGTTGAAACGGCTGGAGCAGAGCGGGCTGATCAAGCGCATCCGCGATCTGCGCGACGAGCGACAGGTGATCGTGTCGCTGACGCCGAAAGGCGAAGCGATGAAGTCAGAGGTCGATACGATCATGACGGCGATCGGAAAAGCCGCCGGCTGCACGATCGAGGAAATGGCCGAGATGCGCGACATGCTGCATCGGCTGCGGGCCAATCTCGGCCGGGCCGGCGACGGCTGAAAGCCCCTGCCCCAAGCCGGTATGACGTCTGCGGCGGGATCAGGACCGCCGAGTGGCGGCCTTCGCCGTCGAGCGGCGCTTTTTTGCAGGCGCAGGTGCGGCATCCGCGTCCTCGGCCGCCTGCTGCAGACGAAGCGCCCTCAGCTTCTCCGTCTTCTTGTCACGCGCCGATGCCTCGGCGGCAATGATGGCGCGGGCCGTGTGATCGGTCGCTTCGGCCTTGTCGCGAGACGAAAGCTTGGCGGGGTTGAAGAATTCTCCCTTGGTGGCGGTCATGTGCCCCCTTTCTCGGGTAGTGTCGGCGTTTGATCCTTGCATTTCGGATGCCAACATCATTTTACGGCCGGGACGTACTTCCACAAGGCCGAGATGTGGCGACCGGCCCGTGACATAGGGCCGGCATGCCACGGCCGGATCAGCGAGCGCGGACAGCCTTCTTCGGCGCCGGCAGCAGGCCCTCGCGCTGCAGCTTCTTGCGGGCAAGTTTGCGCTGGCGGCGGACGGCCTCCCCCTTTTCGCGGGCACGCTTCTCCGACGGCTTCTCATAAGCGCTGCGCGCTTTCATTTCCCGAAAAAGCCCTTCACGCTGCATCTTTTTCTTAAGCACGCGCAACGCCTGATCGACATTGTTATCCCTAACGAGTACCTGCAAGCGAATATCCTTCCTGTCGGCGGCGAGGCCGCTGTCATATGATAAAAACGGCGGGCTACTTGCCCATGCGGATTCCCGAAAATTTCAGCCACGGCTCGGCATCATCGGCTTTGGCGGCCGCCTCAAGTGACGCCGCCCGTGGCGATTCCCCGATGTCGATATCGTCATCGGTGATGCGGCGCTCGAAATTCTCGCCGGTGAACTGAACGCGATATTGCACGTGCCCGTGATCGTTGGGCAGGATGCTGGCGATCCGGCATCGCTTGTCTGCCTTTGCCGTGCGGGTCAGGCCGGACTTCAGCACGATCATGTCGCCGACCTTGTAGCTTGGTCTGCTCATTCTGCGTCCCTCAACTCTTCGGCTGCTCAACTTCAAAACAAAAGGCCGGGCTTGAACCCGACCTCTTCCAGTCATTCAGCCACCAAGCTGCCTTTGACGGTCAGCGCGCTGCCAGTACATCCGTGGTCAGCGCGCCGCAATCTGTGGTCAACCAAGGCGAATGACAATCATGCGGCCTGAAGGTTGTCGGCCGCGCTCTTGCCGGAACGCTTGTCGCGGACCAGGTCGTAGCGGACCTTCTGGCCTTCGGTGAGTTCGCGCATGCCAGCGCGCTCGACTGCCGAAATATGGACGAAAACGTCCGTGGAGCCGTCATCAGGCTGAATGAAACCGAAACCTTTGGTGCCATTGAACCATTTGACTACGCCTGAATTCATAACGATTTCCTTTTCAACCGTTTGAGTGCACCCGTGGCAGAATATCCGCGGGAAATATCGATGCTGAGAGGAGATCTGACGAAGCGCGTTGGCGCATGGACAAAGGTCACGAGCATATTCGATAGGCACCATGTAGGCCTTTTACCGAATTAAGCAATGCTAAATCGAAAATAAAACTTTTCCGAGCGGTGAGCAGAGGCGGCCGACTGGCGACCGCCCCGGCGGCGTCACTGCCAGACGACGATCGGCGCCTTTGTCGGAACGCGGTCGTAGAGATCGATGATATCCTGGTTCAAGAGCCTGACGCAGCCCGAGGAGACGGCCTTGCCGATCGAGCGCCAGTCGGGATTGCCGTGCAGGCGATAGAGCGTGTCCTCGCCGTTCGAGAAGATATAGAGGGCGCGGGCGCCGAGCGGGTTCTTCAGGCCCGGCTCCATGCCGCCGTTCTCGATCGAGTATTTGACCAGTTCCGGCTGGCGGGCAACCATCTCGTTCGGCGGCTTCCAACGCGGCCATTTCTGACGCCACTGGATGACGCCCGATCCCTGCCAGGCGAAACCCTCGCGGCCGATGCCGACGCCGTAGCGCATCGCCATTCCATCGGCCTGGACGAGATAGAGGAAACGCGACGGCGTATCGACGACGATGGTGCCGGGCGGCTGGCCGGTGGGGTCGAGGACACGCTGTCGATAATAGCGCGGATCGATCTCTTCATAGGGAACGGCGGGAATGAGGAAGCCGCCGTCCTCGATCGGGCCGTACATGACGGCAAGCTCAGGCCCGCTCGGCACGCTGGAGGCACCAGGCGACTGGAACAGGCGCATGGGCGAGCGGTAAATGATCGATGTATCGCCCGATGTCACTGTGTTGACGGAGGAGGCGCAGCCGGTGAGCGCAGAGGCTGCCGTCAGAGCCGAAAGGGAAAGAAAGCTGCGGCGGGAAAGATGTCTATCGGAACTCATGACGCGGGACTGATTTCCTTTTGATGCGGGAATCCTGGAATAACGACACCAGGAAATCTATCGGCTTGCGCCAAATAAACCATAGCTTCACGCAGACGTGTTCCGGCCGGAGCCGACGATATGAAGAGCGCTGTTGCAGCGCTACATCACAACGATCTCGGCCTTGGCAGGAAGCCGCTCGTAGAGATCGACGACATCCTGGTTCAGCATGCGCACGCAGCCCGACGATGTCGCCTTGCCGATCGACTGCCAGTCGGGCGTGCCGTGGATGCGATAGAGCGTATCCTGGCCGTCCTTGAAGATATACATGGCGCGCGCGCCGAGCGGGTTCTGAAGCCCGGGATTCATGCCGCCGTTTTCCGCCGAAAAGGCGCGGACTTCCGGCTGGCGCGAGACCATTTCGACCGGCGGCGTCCAGCGCGGCCATTTCTGCTTCCACTGAATGACGCCGCGGCCCGACCAGGCGTAACCGTCGCGGCCGAGGCCGACGCCGTAGCGCATCGCCTTGCCGTTAGCCTCGACCAAATAGAGGAAACGCGCCTTGGTGTCGACGACGACGGTGCCAGGGCGCTCGGTCGTCTGGTAATCGACTTCCTGGCGCAGGAACTGCGGCTGGATGCGGCTGACCGGGATCGCCGGCAGAGTGAAATCCTCGACGCGCTGCTCGCCATACATCGCCATATGCACGGGATTGGTGAGCGGCAGGCCGTAGGTCTGATGGAACTGGGTCTTGTAAAGCTCGCGCGTCTGCGGCACCGGCTGATCGGGAATCGGCCGCACCCGGCGCGGATCGACGCCCGGCGGCTGGTAGAAGACCGGCGAGGTTTCCTGGACGAAGCGGGCGGGCGAATCGGCAGCAACATCGGGGATCAGGATGTTGCAGCCACTGAGCGGCGCCGCAGCAATCATAAGCCCGGCAATCGGCAAAACCCGGCGCAGAAAATTCATGGACCACCCTAATCAACGATCGGCGAGACAGCGATATCTGGCGCGACGATTGCATTCGCGGCTGGTGCGAGGCTGGCGTTCGTCGCAATGCACGACTATGGCTGTTCCGCCGGCGGCAGAGCTTACGCCGCCACCCCGTGGAAGAAGCGGATGCTCTGTTCGATCTCGGCTGGCAACGCCGAGGTGTGGTTGCCGGCGACGGTGTCGGTCTCGATATGGACGCCGGCGGCGCGGGCGCGGCGGGCGAGCAGATCGGCGCGGTCGTTGAAATGCGACTCTTCCGTACCGTGGACGACCCGGATAGGGCATTTGAAGCTGTGGGCGTAACAGAGCGCCGAACGCACCTCGAATTCATGCGCATCGCTGTCGTCGAAGCGGATGTCCTGCGGATAGCGGCTGAAGAAACGGAAGGCGTTGGGATTGCCCGAAATCGGCGCGGCGGCGCGGAATTTTTGGCTGCTCATCGCCGTCAGCATGGTCAGCGTGCCGCCGATGCTATGGCCGGCGATGAACAGGCGGCCGGGATCGACGCCCGGCAGATGCGCCAGGCGCTCGGTTGCGGCAAGCACATCGTCGACCTCATCGTAGAAGCCGGAAAAATTGCCCCTCTGGCCGTTTTCGCCGCGCAGCGACGGCATCATCACGACATAGCCGGCATCCATGTAGGGCTTCATCAGCTGCCAATGGCCGATGCCCATGGCATTGCCGCCATGCAGGAAGAGCACGGCCGGCTTGGCAGTGCGCTCGCGTTTGTACCGGGAAACCCATGCCACCAGTTCGAGCTCGCCGCCATAGCCGGAGCGGTAGAATATCTTCTCGGCGTCGGCAGGCGCGGTCAGCGGTTCGTATTTATCCGGCGCCGGGCCCTTTTGCAGGAGCTTCGTGCGGAAGCGGCGGCGGACCGCGGCATAGTCGTGCTTGGCAAGGCGCGGCTCGTCGGGGACATCGAAGGCGGTCGCCATGCGCGGCAGGACGAGCGCGCCGGCAAGCCCCGCCAGCACGGCGCGGCGTTGGCGGAAAAAGGAATTTTGTTCATGCGAGCTCATGACGCGGCACCCAAATCATTTCCCCGGCACGCCAGATTTGCATCGGAAAACCGATGCCGCCAATACACATGATGTTGAAAATATTGCCCTGCGTCATTGTTGCACAGGAGCGCAAAGCTCAGCCCGGCTTCGCATCGATCATGGCGACCAGTGTGCGGAGGCGGTCGGCCTCGTAAGGTGGCTTGTCGGGGCGAAGGCGGGCGATGCGAGGGAAGCGCATGGCGACCCCCGATTTATGCCGCGTCGAGCGGTTGATGCCCTCGAAGGCCACCTCGACGACGAAGCCGAAATCCCTGTCGGCGCGGACGGCCCGCACCGGGCCGAAACGCTCGGTGGTGTTGTTGCGCACGAACTTGTCGAGCAGTTCGAGTTCGGCATCGGTGAAACCGAAATAAGCCTTTCCCACCGGCACCAGCTGTTCGCCGTCCTCGTCATCGGCCCAGACGCCGAAGGTGAAATCGGAATAATAGCTGGAGCGCTTGCCGTGGCCGCGCTGGGCATACATCAGCACCGCATCGACATTATAGGGGTTGCGCTTCCACTTGAACCAGGGGCCTTTCATGCGGCCGGCCTGGTAGATGCTGTCACGCCGCTTGATCATGACGCCCTCGATGACCGGATCGGGCGGGGCCGCACGCAGCGCATCGAGCTCCTCCCACGAGGAGAAGGGCACGAGCGGCGAGAGGTCGAATCGGTCGTGGGGGGCGCGTTCAATGATATCGGAGAGACGCTCGCGGCGCTCGACATAGGTGCGCCCGCGAATATCCTCGTCGCCGTCGAAGAGCAGGTCATAGGCGCGGATGAAGGCGGGATAATCGTCGAGCATCTTCGCCGTCACCGTCTTGCGGTTCAGGCGCTGCTGCAGGTCGGAGAAGGTGCGGGTCGGGCTGTTGGAACGGGCGGTGCCGCCGACCAGCAGCTCACCGTCTACGACGCCGGAAAAATTGATCGCCTCAAGAATATCGGGAAAGGCGCCCGAAATGTCGTCGCCGGAGCGGGAATAGATCTTCCGCCTGTCGCCGGAGCGCGACAGCTGGACGCGGATGCCGTCCCATTTCCACTCGGCGGCGTAGTCGGCCGGGTCGAGACCTGCCAGGTCTCCCTCCTCCACGGCATTGGCGAGCATGACGGAATGGAAGATCGCCGGTGTCGCCAGCGCCGGTTTGTCGCCGCCGCCCATCAGCCATTGGAACAGCGTCTCGTAAGGCGGCTGCAGGCCATGCCAGAGGGTTTCGATCTCGGTGACGTCCTTGCCGCCGAGATCGGCCAGCGCCTGCTTGGCAAGGCGGGCGGAAACGCCGATGCGCAGCGCGCCGGTCGCAAGCTTGATGAAGGCGAACCGGCCGGAGGAATCCAGCCGGTCGAGCAGATCGCGGACATAGGCGCGCACTTCGGTGCGGCCGAGCGCGTTCATGCGCTTGACGACCTCACCCAGGCGCGGCTGAGCCAGGGCCGAGCGGTCTATGTCCCGCTCATTGTCCCAGACGAGCGAAATGGTTTCGGCGAGATCGCCCACATAGTCGTAGGAATAATGGAACAGCACCTCGTCCATGCGTTCCAGCACCAGGTCGCGCAGCATAGCAGGCTTGACGTCGCGCACTTCGAGCGTGCCGGCAATGGCGGCAAGGCCGTAGCCGCGGTCCGGGTCGGGCGTATCGCGGAAATAATCGGTCAGCAGCTTGAGCTTGCCGTTGCGGCTGGGGGTCAGGACCAGGCGGTCGAGGAGGTCGGCGAAGGCTTTCATATTGGCCTCCGCATTCCGGGGGAAAACCCCTCCCCAACTTCGCGAGACCCCTGCCCAACCCCTCCCCGCAGTTGGGAGGGGCTAACGCGCGGCACTGCCCTGCCCTTTTTCAACAACAGCGTTCTCGGCATTGATTTCGTCGCGCGACGGTGCCGCAGGTTAAGCCCCTCCCCCTTGTGGGGAGAAGTTGGGGAGGGGTTTTGACGCACGCTCCAGCTCATCTCAATCCGCCTCATCCTCATAGCCCACGAGATGCAAGGGCCTCGCCTTGATGCCCTGCAGCTGGCACCAGCGCACCAGCGCCTCCTCGCGGCCATGGGTTACCCAGACTTCAGCCGGATTCAGTTCGCGGATCGTTTCGGTCAGTTCCGGCCAGTCGCAATGATCGGAGATGACGAGCGGCAGTTCGACGCCGAGCTGTTTGGCGCGTTGGCGCACCATCATCCAGCCGGAGGCGAAAGCCGGCAGCGGCTCGTTGAAGCGTCGCGCCCAGCGGTCGGCGAAGGCCGAGGACGGGCCGATGACGACGGCGCCCCGGAAGGTGGATTTGTCGCGGCTTTCGATCGTGGCGGGCTGCAGCTCGCCGAGATCTATGCCTTGGCCGACATAATAATCACAGAGCTTTTCCATGGCGCCGTGGATATAGATCGGCTCGGCATAACCGGCATCGCGCAGCAGCCGGATGACGCGCTGGGCCTTGCCGAGCGCGTAGGCGCCGACGAGATGGGTACGCTCGGGAAATTGCCGGAGCGAGGCCAGCAGCTTGCCGGTCTCGTCGATCGGATCGGGATGATGGAAAACCGGCAGGCCGAAGGTCGCCTCGGTGATGAAGACATCGCAGGCGACCGGCACATAGGGCGCGCAGGTCGGGTCTGGGCGGCGCTTGTAATCGCCGGAGACGACGATGCGGGTGCCGTTCTTCTCGATGGCGATCTGAGCCGAGCCGAGCACATGGCCGGCGGGGTGAAAACTCACTTTGACGCCATTGATCCCCAGCTCTTCGCCGAAATCGGCTATCTGCTCGCTGGCGCAGAAGCCCTCGCCATAACGCAGGCGCATGATGTCGAGCGTCTGACGGGTGGCTAGCACGTTCACATGCCCCGGCCGGGCGTGGTCGGAATGGCCATGGGTGACGAGCGCCCGTTCGACAGGCCGCACCGGATCGACGTAAAAGCCGCCTTCCGGGCAATAGAGCCCTTCCGGGGCGGGATAAAGCAGCGCATCAGCTCTCATGATGCAAGAGATAGCGGGAAACGGGCGCGGGGCCAGAGGAAGCGATTGTCATCACCTGATCCCGTCGAGAAAGGATAAAATCGCGGCGTTGAACTCCGCCGGCCGCTGCAGTGGCGCGAAATGGCTGACGCCGGGCAGGTAGATCATCTGAGCGTCCGGGATGCTGCCGGTAAGATATTCGGCATGCTCGGGCTTGATGAATTCATCGTGTTCGCCGAGCACGATCGCGACCGGAACGCCGATGCGGCCGAGGTCGGCCGCCCCATAATTCGGCTCGGTCCGCATCATCAGGCTGACCGCCTCGACGAAGGAATTGAAATCGTCCGGCGTGGCGGACAATGCCGCATAATCCTTGGCGTGGCGAGCGAAACATCGGTCGATGACCGGGGTCGGAACGAATTCCAGCGTGCCGCTCGGATCCATGTTGCAGGCGAAGAAAAAGACGCCCTCCACACGCGACGGCGCCGTCATGGCGAGGATCAGCGCGATGCAGGCGCCATCGCTCCAGCCGACGAACGCCGCCGTTTCCAGCCGCAGTTCGTCCATCACCGCCAGCACGTCGGCAGCCATCAGCTCATAGCTGTAGGGACTGACATCGCGGGTGCTTCGTCCATGGCCGCGGCTATCGATCAGCACGACACGGCGGCCACTGGCAAGGAGCGCCGGGACCTGGTAGCCCCAGTTGCCGCTATGGCCGAGGCCGCCATGCAGCAGAATGACGGTAGGGCCTGTGCCGTAGCTCGCATACCAGATGCGAGCCCCGGCGCGCCCGACATGGCCTTCGACAGCAGCCAACGGCAGCGGGGCCGCCCCCTGCGCTTCGAAATGAATGAGCTCGTCGTCCTGTCGTTCCATAGCGGTCCCAATCCTTTCCGGCGAATAATCCCGCGCATAGAAAAGCCGGAAAACAGCCCAAGAACAACCAGAATCGATTTCTAGCTGTTGCCTCTTTCCAT
This sequence comes from Rhizobium atlanticum, assembly GCF_030182485.1. NCBI lineage: Bacteria > Pseudomonadati > Pseudomonadota > Alphaproteobacteria > Hyphomicrobiales > Rhizobiaceae > Rhizobium > Rhizobium atlanticum. Next base: position 115,912 of record NZ_JAQJCJ010000006.1, on the reverse strand, counting down.
GCAATCAGGAGGGGCAGAGAAATGGGCAGGAAGCTTCTCTATTGCGCGGCGGCGATCGCGCTCGCAGCCGCCGGCATCTATCTCAACAATACCAGCCGCATTGCCGAGCATCGGCCGGAAAGCCGGTGCTTCTCGCCCATCGCGGCATTGCCCAGCGGTTCGACGAGACCGATCTGAAAAACGACACCTGCACGGCGAGCCGCATGCTGCCGCCCAGGCACGGCTATCTGGAAAACACTATACCGTCGATGCAGGCAGGCTTCGCCGCCGAGGCCGACATCGTCGAAATCGACGTGCATCCGACGACCGACGGCGAATTCGCCGTCTTTCACGACTGGACGCTCGACTGCCGCACCGACGGACACGGCGTGACCCGCAAGCATTCGATGGCTGAAATGAAAGGGCTCGACATCGGCTACGGCTATACCGCCGATGGCGGCAAGACCTTTCCCTTTCGCGGCCAGGGCATCGGCATGATGCCGACGCTGGCGCAAGTACTTTCGGCCTTTCCAGATCGGCGCTTTCTCATCAACATCAAGAGCCGCGAACCGTCCGAGGGGGAAAAGCTCGCCGCCGTGCTGAAGGCGCTTCCGGCGGCACAGCGGGCCGGCATCATCGTCTATGGCGGCGACGAGCCGATCGACGTTCTCGGCCGGCTCGCACCGGATATCAAAACCGCCTCGCGCAAAAGCCTGAAGGGCTGCCTGTTCGGCTATATCAGCTATGGCTGGACCGGCCTCCTGCCCGAGGCCTGCAGGCATCGGATGATGCTGGTGCCGGTTAGAGCCTTTCCGGGTTAGATTGAAGCATTCTGTTGGCTCAAACGGAGCCGGCCGGTCGATCAGCCGGCCCGTTTCAGCCAACCCGAAGGGCCGGGCATCTTTCCGCCAGGATCAAAGGCGATCGGCTCGGACGTACCTGGGGGTATGCCCGTCGCCAATCGCCTTTGCCCTGGCGAAAACCTGCTCCGGCAGAATGCTTCAATCTAACTCGGAAAGGCTCTAATATCGCGCCTTGGCTGTGGGGCTGGCCGGACCGCTTTCTCAACCGGATGCAGGATGCCGGAACGGAGGTTTTCGTGCTCGGCCCCTATCGCGGCGGCGATTTTTCCACCGGCATCGACGATGCCGCGCAGCTGGCGCGGCTGCCGCGGGATTATCCGGCAGGCCTATGGACGAATGAGATCGAGACGATCGGCAAGCTCATGAAATGAGGCGGAGTCTCCGCGCGCCTCAGAACTCCTGCCAATCGCCGCCGGCGACTGCCGTATTGCCGTGGAAGGCCGCGCTCACCTTCGCGGCCATTGCACGCGGTGCCGATGGAATGGGTCTGGAAGCCGCGGTTGCCACGGCGGGGCGTGATTGGCGCAAGCCCGCGCCTCCGATGTTGAACTGCCCCAGCAGCCGGAAGAGCGCGTCGGCCTCCTTGGCGAGGCTGTGGGCGGCGGCCGTCGATTCCTCGACCATGGCCGCATTTTGCTGCGTACCCTGGTCCATGGTGTTAACTGCAGTGTTGATTTCCTTCAATCCCGTCGCCTGCTCCTTGGAGCTTTCGACGATTGCCAGAACATTGCCGTTAACCTGCTGAACCTGAGCGACGATTTCCTCCAGAGCCTTGCCGGTCTCCCCGACCAGGCTCACTCCGCTCTTCACGTGCTCGTTGGAGGCGCTGATCAGCTCCTTAATCTCCTTCGCCGCTTTGGCCGATCTCTGAGCCAGCTCGCGAACTTCCTGTGCGACTACGGCAAAACCCTTGCCGGCATCGCCCGCGCGTGCCGCCTCGACGCCGGCGTTCAGCGCCAACAGATTGGTCTGAAACGCGATTTCGTCGATCACGCCGATGATATTGCCGATCTCGGCCGACGATGTTTCGATCTTGCCCATGGCTTCGACGGCGTTGCGGACAACCGCGCCGGAGCGCTCGGCATTCTCGCGGGTCGTCCGCACCAGCTGGCCGGCCTCCTGGGCGCGGTTGCTGGAATCGGAGACGGTTGTGGTGATCTCTTCGAGCGCGGCGGCGGTTTCCTCGACGGAGGCCGCCTGCTGTTCCGTGCGCTTCGACAGATCGTCCGAGGCGGAACGAACCTGCTGGGCTCCGGCAGCGATGCCGGTTGCGTTTTCGGCCACGGCCTGCATCGCTGCGCGCAGCTTGCCGACGGCGGCGTTGAAGTCGGTCCGGATTTTTTCCAGCGTCGGAATGAATGGAGTTGCGACTTCCTGGGTCAGATCACCGCCGGACAGCGCCATCAGGGATGCCGCCAGCTGATCGACGTTGTTGACGCGGGCGGTCACGTCCGTCGCGAACTTGACGACCTTGAAGACCTTGCCGTTCATGTCGAAGATCGGATTGTAGGATGCCTGGATATAGACCTTTTTGCCGCCCTTGCCGATGCGCAGGAACTCGTCAGCCACGAATTCGCCGGCTGACAGACGCACCCAGAACCGCCGATAATCGTCACTGTTGGCGTAAGCGCTGTCGCAAAACATCGAATGATGGCGGCCCTGGATCTCGGCCAGCTGATAGCCGAGCGCCGATAGGAAATTCTCGTTGGCCGTCAGTATCTCGCCCTTCGGCGTGAATTCGATAACCGCCTGGGCACGTGACAGCGCGCTTATCTTGCCGGCATCCTCGGCGCTCTGCAGCTTCTGCTTGGTGATATCGGTCGCGAACTTCACGACCTTGTAGGGTTTCCCGCCGCTGAAGACCGGATTGTAGGAGGCTTCGATCCAGATTTCCTTGCCGCCCTTGCCGATGCGTTTGTACTGGCGCTGATCGAACTCGCCTCGGTTGAGCCTCGCCCAGAACTCGCGATAATCGGCCGACGAGGCTTCTGCCGGCTCGACGAACATCCGGTGATGCTGGCCGACAATCTCGGACAAGTCGTAACCGAGGGCAGCACAGAAATTGGCATTGGCCGTGAGAATCTTGCCGGTAAGGTCGAATTCGATGATGGCCTGTGACCTGCTCATCGCGGCCAGTACGGCCTTGGCATCCGAACCGAAGCCGAATCCTATTTTCTTCATGCTGTTCCCCCATCGCTCAAATCGAGCGCATGACTGCCGCCACCCACCGCGGGCTTGCGCTGGACGGGCACCCCGAAAATAAAATCCGATAAATTCTTTAAGCTTCCTTTAACCGAGCCGTCTCGAAACCGGATGCGTGACATCCGAGCAACGGTGAAAAATAGCGAAGCACAAACAGCGACTTGACCTGAGGCTTCGCCAGGGATGCTGATCTTTCGGGACGTTATCAAACATGTCGCCACCGATTTTTTCGCCTTTGCCGGGTTCGAATGTTCGAAGATCCGTAAACTCTTTGTTAATCAACGGCCGCCCGCCCGTTGCCGACAGTCAAGGGCCTTTCCGTTTTTCTCTGCACATGCATATTTTTTCCGTCCTTCGAGCCGGCAGAATCAACTTCAGATACGAGCGGCAAGTGGACACATCAGCCGCCAAGCGCCGGATGCGAGGCAATCGGAGAAAGACATGCCGCTCGAGGCCGAGTTCAATCGAATTGAGGAAGTCGCTGCAGGCTTCAAGACGCATTACGAAGTCTTCAAATACATGAAGCGCCTCACCCAGGACCTGGGGATGACGGCCTTCCTGATCATGACGCTTCCTTCGGTCGATGTCGTCGAAATCGGTGCGACGAAGATCATCACCAACTGGCCGGCGGAAATGGTCGATTATTACGACGCCCATAACCTGATGGTCGACAGCCCGGTCATCCGGAGGATGCTGAGGTCAACCAGCCCCTTCAACTATGATGTCGAGGCGATCAATACCGATCGCGGCGAAGGCAAGAAGTCCACCGTCATCGAGTTGTTCAGGCGGTACGGCATGGAAAAAGGCGCCTATTTTCCCGTTCATGATGCCGCGGCAGGACGCGGTGCGATGTCGATTTCGGGGTTTCGGAATTTCAGCATGGTCGAAATGGCGAAACTCCTGTTTATCGCGACGCTCATTTATGATCGGCTGTCCCAGCTGACATTGAACGAGAAACACAAGCCGGTTTCCTTTACGCAGAGCGAGCTGGACTGCTTGAGGATGACGGCTGGCGGCAGGAAGAGCAGCGAAATTGCGAAGCTTCTCGATCTGTCGGAAAGCGCGGTCAACAATCAGATCGGCAGCGTGATCAGGAAGCTGGGATGCACGACGAGAACGCAGGCAGTTGTCAGCGCTCTGCGTCTCAACATCATTCGGGTCTAGACGCGGAGCCTCAATAGGTTATCTGGGTGGGAGTGAGCCAATTGATGCCTGCATCACAACAATGGACGCCGTGCATATCCTTGAGCTCTAACCGCGTTTTCCGCAAGAATTTCCTCGCATGAAAGAGGCCGAATCCAGGTCGCTACCGGCGGCGACCGTCATTGTGACCACAGACCGCCGTCGAGCCGGCGCTGATGTCGCAAGGGGCGATTTATCGCTTCAGTAACATGATCGCGGTCACGGAATGATGATGCGCGACGGCAGTTCTTGGTCTAGTATGGCGGGGCGAATTCTAGCGAGGGGGAAGCCGTCGTGGACATTGCCTCCTGGTTGCGAGGCCTTGGCCTTGAGCAATACGAACAGGCATTCCGCGAGAATGCGATCGATGCAGACGTTCTGTCCGACCTGACCGACGCAGACCTCCGCCAGCTCGGTATTCTGCTCGGGCATCGCAAGCGGCTCCTCAAGGCAATCGCGGAATTGGAGCGGACTGCAAACCGCTTCGATTCGACCGCTGCCGAGCCCGTCGCCGAGCGCCGGCAGCTCACCGTCATGTTCGTCGATCTCGTCGGTTCCACAGCGCTTTCGTCGCGTCTCGATGTCGAGGATCTGCGTGAGATCATCGGGGCTTTCCATCGCTGTGTCGCCGATACGATCGCCGGCTTCTCCGGCTTTGTGGCCAAGTACATGGGCGACGGCGTGTTGATCTATTTCGGTTACCCGCAGGCGCGCGAGAACGACGCGGAGCAGGCGGTGCGAGCCGGCCTTGCTCTCGTGGACACTATCGGGCGGCTGCAGCAGTCCGAGCCCTTGCGGGTTCGCGTCGGCATTGCCACCGGCCAAGTGGTCGTCGGCGATCTGATCACCTCGGACGAAGGGCAGGAGCGCGGCGTCGTTGGCGAGACGCCGAACCTTGCGGCACGTTTGCAAGCTCTTGCCGAGCCAGATGCCGTTCTGATCGCACCGCAAACGAGGCAGTTGCTCGGTGAACTTTTCCAATACCGCGATCTTGGGGCGGTCGCTGTGAAAGGGTTTCCGGAGCCCATCCGCCCATATCAGGTCGTGAGCGAAAGCGCCGTCGATAGCCGGTTCGAGGCGCTGCACGGGACGACACCTCCGTCCCTGATAGGTCGTGAGGAGGAGCTCGAGGTGCTGCTGCGACAGTGGCATTGCGCGAAAAATGGTGAAGGCCGCGTCGTGCTGCTCTCGGGCGAACCTGGGATAGGCAAGTCGCGGCTCGCCGTTGCCTTGCAAGGGCGTATCCAGAATGAACCGCATACCCGCCTTCGCTATTTCTGCTCGCCACATCGCCAGGACAGCGCGCTCCATCCGACCATTGCGCAGCTCGAACGGGCCGCCGGCTTCGAGCGGGAAGACACGCTGGAGAGGAAACTCGACAAACTGGTGGCGCTGCTTGCTCCAATCTCGCAAGAGGATGGAACGTTGCTCGCCGAGCTGTTGTCGCTGCCGACCGAAGGCCGCTTCCCACCTCTTCAGCTCACGCCCCAAAGAAAGAAAGAAAAAACGTTCGAAGTGTTGATTGCTAAGCTCGAGGCGCTGTCGAGACATGGCCCGGTTCTGATGCTCTTCGAGGATGTGCACTGGCTCGACCCCAGTTCGCGCGAGCTCCTCGACCTCGTCATCGAGACGGTGCCTCGCCTGCGGGTCCTGCTTCTCGTCACGTTCCGTCCCGAGTTTGAACCGACCTGGACCGATCAGGCCCACGTAACGATGCTCCTGCTTAACCGGCTCGGCCCACGTGACGGCGCAGCACTCGTTAAGCAAGTGGTCGGCAGCCGAGAACTGCTTAGCGAAATCGCTGCGGAGATCGTCGAGCGTACCGATGGAGTGCCGCTCTTCATCGAAGAGCTGACGAAGGCAGTGCTGGAGAGCGGCGATGCCCATACTGTACTTTCGCATGCGGCCACGACTGCGTTGAACGTTCCGGCCACATTACAGGCTTCATTGATGGCGCGGCTCGACCGTCTTGGCTCTATCGCCAGGGAGGTCGCCCAGGTCGGCGCCGTCATCGGACGCGAATTCTCCTACGAATTGTTGGCAGCCGTCGCACGGCGAAACGCGATTGAATTAGATGGAGCGCTGGATCAGCTCGTCGCCGCCGGTCTCGCATTCCGCCGCGGGACGCGGCCACTGGCCACGTACCTCTTCAAACATGCGCTCGTTCAGGACGTAGCCTATGGCACGCTTCTACGAGGCAAACGCCAGGAATTACACAGGCGTGTCGCAATCGCGTTAGAGGAACAATGGACCGAAATCGCCGACGTGCAACCCGAACTTCTCGCGCATCACCTGCAAGAAGCCGGAGATTGGGCGGCTGCTCTCGAGCGCTGGCAACAGGCCGGAGAGGCCGCGGTGGCCCGAGCTGCCACTCGCGAAGCCGTGTCGCATTTTGCCAGTGCTATCGAGTGCAGCAAGAGACTGGGCGATGTATCAGGCGGCGCCGAACGAGTGACACGACTCCACCTTTCCATGGCCAATGCTCTGATGCAGGCCCAGGGGTATCGCTCCGAGCGCCTTGGGAAAACACTTGAAGACGCATATCTTGCCGCCGCAACTACAGATCTGGTCAAGTTGCAATGTGACGTTGTGCTTTCACTCGGTCCTTTTCATTTTGCCACCGGGCGCAATCGCGACTACCTGACGATCGCCGATGAGCGACAAACAAGAAGCGCCGATCTTCTGCCTCCGGCGTATCTGGGTGGCCTTTGGACATGGAAGGGGGTTGCTCATTTCAACCGGGGAGAACAACCCCTGGCAGCCGATGCCCTGCGTAGGTCGTTGGATGTGACTGATCGCATTGATCCCGGTCAGCACATTTTGCTAGGCGGTGGAGATCAACGTGTTGTTGCCCAGTTCTATTTTAACAATTCGCTGATATTCATGGGTTTCGTCGATGCTGCGGTCGAATTGAAAAAGCAGATTGCAGGAGCTGTTGATCAACTCGATAAGCCATTCGACCGCGCCTGGCACTTTCTCACCCAGTGCGATTTGTGCGCCTTATTTGGCCAGTATGAGGAGCTCCTCGAGAACGCTTCTAAGATCGTCGAGATTTGCGAACGGCATGGCTACGCGGCCCGTCGGAGCGGCGGCCTCAGGTGGCGTGGTTATGCCCGCTGGCATCTAGGTGAACCGGATGCCGGTATCGAAGACGTTCTGGAGAGCTTGCTTCTTTGGCGAGGTCAGGGGGTCGTATTTCACACCCCCTATCGGGCATGCATCCTTTGTGATCTTCTCCTGCCCGCCGGTCGCATCGAGGACGCATCGCGATTGCTGGATGGCGTCGACGGACTGGTTTCCGATACGGACGAAGCGTGCTGTCTGGCAGAATGCGTTCGCCTTCGCGGCCAGATTGCTGCGGCAAGAGGTGATCTGACGGGCGCCGCGCGCCTTTTCGAAACAGCCATCGCCACTGCCCACCGGCAGCATGCAAAACTCTTTGAGCTTCGCGCCATCACACAGCTAGCACCGGCTCTGGCACGACAAGGTCGCGTCGAAGATGCCGCAGCGCGTCTGCGAGCGGCGGTCGATATGTTTGACGCCAGGCATCAGATCGTGGACCTGATTGCGGCACAATCGGCGCTGGATATGCTGTGCAGTTAAGGCGGGTCTCTTTGCATCGAGGAGAGCTGCCTTGCGGCCGCTGATGCTCAGTGATTTTCAACGGATATCGATCGACAACAACCACCGGTTTCCACCGGGGCAAAGCGATATTGTGGAACTCGCACATCAGCGTAGGCGGCAAGCGGAGGCCGGTCAGGGAGCGTGATTCCACGGCAACTGCGCCTGCAGCAACAACGGGACCTGCTCCGGTAAGACGGGCTTCGAGAAACGGTAGCCCTGCGCTTGCTCGCAGTGGGCCTGCCGCAGGAAAGCCATCTGGGCATCGGTCTCGACGCCTTCGGCGAGAACCGACAGCTTCAGCTTCTGCGCCAGCGAAATGACGGCCGAGGCGATGGCGACGGCCGTTTCGTCGCCCGGCAGGGCCTCGACCAGCGAACGGTCCATTTTCAGCCTGTCGAAGGGGAAGGTCTTCAGTGCCGCAAGGCTGGAATAGCCGGAGCCGAAATCGTCGATCGACAGGCGCACCCCGAGCGCCCTCAGCTGCTCCATCATGGCGAGCGCGCGCTCGGCATCCTGCATCACCACGCTTTCGGTGACCTCGAGCTCCAGCCAGCGGGACTGCAGGCGGTTGCGCTCCAGCGCCTCGCCGACATGGCTGGCAAAATCCGGATCGGCGAACTGCTTCGCCGAAACATTGACGGCGATCGTCACCGGCGTCAGGCCGATATCCTGCCAGTTGCGCGCCTGGCGGCAGGCCTCGTTCAGCACCCAGAGGCCGAGGGGAACGATGAGGCCGGTCTCTTCGGCAATCGGGATGAAACTCGCCGGCGGCACCCTGCCCTTTGCCGGATGGTTCCAACGGACCAACGCCTCGACGCCGGTGATGCGGCCGGTGGCGACATCGACCTGCGGCTGATATTCCAGGAACAGCTGATCGGCTGTTATCGCCTGATGGAGCTCCTCCTGCTCGCCGCGCGGCATGCCGACCCCGCTGCTGTCGCCATCATGATGCTGCAGCGTGTTGCGGCCGAATTGCTTGGCGCGATACATGGCGCGATCGGCATTGGCGAGAAGCTCTTCCGAGGTGGAGCCGTCGACGGGAAAGGCGGCGACGCCGATACTCGAGGTGATGATGATCTCACCGCTCTCGCCTTGCATCGGCCGAGTAATCGCCTTCTGCAGATCGCGAAGGCGGCGGGTGATGCCGGCATCGTGGCTCGACTGGTGGACGAGCACCACGAGGAATTCGTCTCCGCCGAGCCGCACCACCATATCCGAGGGACGGATGCTGTTGGCCATGCGGGTGGCGATCTCCTTCAACACCTCGTCGCCGGCGGCGTGGCCGCGGCCGTCATTGACGTCCTTAAAGTTATCGAGATCGATATAGGCGACCGTGACCTTGCGATTATTGCGCCGGGCCTGGTCGAGGATGCCGGCCAGCCTTTCCTTCAGAAAGGCTCGGTTCGGCAGGCCGGTGAGATCGTCATGATGCGCCATGAAATGGATGCGATCGTCGACGCGCTTGCGTTCGATGGCGATGCCGGCGATGTGGGTGGCGAGCGCCACCAGCCTCATTTCATGCTGGGTCGGACGGCGTACCTCCCTGGAATAAAGGGCGAAGGTGCCGAGCACATTGTTCTCAGAGGTAGCGATCGGCGTCGACCAGCAGGAGCGAAAGCCGAAAGGCGCAACCAGCCCGCGGAAATCCTCCCACAGCGGATCGCTCATCACGTCCTCGACGATGACGGGCTGGCCGCGCCAGGCGGCGGTACCGCAGGAGCCGACCTTGGGGCCGATGGTGACACCGTCGATGAGCCGGCTGTAGCCTCCGGGAAGATTGGGAGCCGCACCGTGATAGAGCCGGGTGCCCTGGCCGTCGAGCAGAAGAACCGAGCCGTCGATATCCGTCAGCTGGGCTTCGATCATCAGCACCAGCGCCTCGAGGATCATCGGCAGCGGTTCATTGCGGGCGATCATCTCGAGCAGTTTCGCCTGGCCGCGATGGAGATCCTCCTGCAGCTTGCGTTCGGTGATATCGCGGGAAACGCCGATCAGCCCGACGACCTCGCCGCGATCGTTGCGCAGCGGTATTTTCGAGGTCAACCGGCATACCGGCTTGACGGCGCAGGGAAGGACGACCGTCTCCTCCATGTCGATGCGGGCTACGCCGCTCGCCATGATCTGCTGCTCGATATCGAAATGGCGGCGCGCCGCCTCGAAGTCGAACAGGTCGAAATCGCGCTTGCCGGCGATCTCTTCGGCGCTGAGGCCGAGGCTGGCCGCCGTGACGGCGTTGGCGAAGACAAAGCGGCTGTCACGATCCTTGACGTAGAGGAAGTCCGGAAGTTCGTGGATAATCGCCTTCAGGCGCAGGTTTTCAACGCCTTCCGAGAGGAGATGGGCGGTAGACGCCATCATCGCCTCGGTCGCGGCAACGAAGCGCCGGGTTTCGGCCGTCAGGGAATCGAGCGATTCCCATCGCCCGGCACTCGCTTCGTGCATAACGCCATTCTCCTGCAGCGGCTGAAGGGCCTGCAATATCCATTTATTTTCCCTTCAAAGTAGTCTCCATTCCCTTCGGGTTGCTTAAATGAAAGAGTGAATAACACACCAATATAAGCGGCGAGATCCTGCCATAGGTCCCTGTCGCAGCAAGAATTTTGGATTGATGTGACGGGCCTGTGCCAAAAGAGGACAGGCGGGCTGGCACATTTTCTGCTACGGGCGCGTCATGACAGGAGAGCCCGGAATGCCTTTTCGCCGCGACATGCTTCTCTTTCTCGCCGCCTCCGCGCTTGCGGGCGGGACATCGCGCACGCTTGCCTCGCCGCTGACGGCTGCCAGCCAGCCGGATCTCCGCGGTACGATCGACGCGGTGGAATATCGCGCCGTTCCCGAAATTGGGGACCGCAAGATCCGCAACCTGGAGCAGATGATCAGACAGGCGGCGGCCGAGAACGTGCCGGTCTTCCTGCCGCCCGGTACCTATAAGATCTCCAACCTCAGCCTGCCCGACAATACCCGCATATCAGGCGTGCCCGGCGCCTCCCGGATCGTTTATACCGGCGACGGCCATCTGTTTGCGGCCGAAAACATCAGGCGCATCGAGCTTTCCAATCTCGTCATCGACGGCGGCAACCGCTGGCTCGGCGACTACGCCGGCGGGCTTCTGCAATTTACCGGCGTCGACGAGGTGCTGATCGACAATTGCGAGATCGGCGGCAGCCGCAAACACGGCCTGCAGCTGGAGCGCTGTGGCGGGCGGATCGAACGCAGTCGCATTTCGGGCGCCGCCCAGTCCGGCCTCTACGCTGTCGATTCCGCCAATCTTTCGATCGTGGCAAATACGGTCTCGGATTGCGGCAATGGTGGCATTCTCGTGCATCGTTGGAGACAAGCGGAGGACGGCACGGTCGTCTCCGGCAACCGGATTTCCAACATCCGAGCCAATGACGGCGGCACCGGCCAGAACGGCAACGGCATCAATGTCTTTCGCGCCGATGGGGTGATGGTGGTGAACAACCAGATTTCCGACTGCGCCTTTACCGCTATCCGCGCCAATTCAGCCTCGGACATCCAGATCACCAGCAACCAGTGCCGGCGCTCCGGCGAGACGGCGATCTATGTCGAATTCGCCTTCGAAGGGGCGGTCGTTTCCGCCAACGTGATCGACGGGGCGGCGAACGGCATTTCGATCGCCAATTTCGACGAAGGCGGCAGGCTCGCAAGCGTCACCGGCAATGTCGTGCGCAACCTGACGCTGAAAGGTCCCTACACCCACGAGGTCGGCTTCGGCATCGGCATCGCGGCGGAGGCCGATACGCTGGTGTCTGGCAATGTGATCGAGGGCGCGCCGCGCTGGGGCCTGCAGATCGGCTGGGGGCCCTATCTCAGAAATGTCGTCGTCAGCGGCAACGTGGTACGCAAGGCGCCTGTCGGATGCGCGGTCTCGGTCGCCGAGGGCGCCGGCACGGCCGTCATCACCGACAACATCTTCCAGGAGGTTGGCGAAGGGGCTGTCCTCGGCTTTGAGTGGGACAGACAAGTCTCCGCCGAAATGGCGGGCGGCAGAGCGCCCTATGCGCAGCTGACCGTCGAGCGAAACCGCGTGTCCTGACACGCGGCTCCGCTTTTGCTCAGTGCGTCTGATAGGTGCCGGTGACGGTCGCTTCCGCCAATGCGTGTTTCTTCGCCTCCGCCCACATTGCGCTGATACCGGCGGCATCCGGAGTAGAAAGCTTCGGCACGTCGAGGGCCGCGAGGCGGAAGATGTAGTGATGCGGGCGATCGCCTGCCGGCGGCTGCGGACCATCGTAACGGGCATTGCCGAAATCGTTCTTGTAGAAGCGGGGGGCTTGCTCCGGCGCCGTATCGACGCTTTCGGCAAGGGCGCTCCACTGCGCCGGGATATTGGCAATGCCGCAGTGGCGGAACGTGCCGCGCGGAGCATCCGGATCCTCGACCACCAGAGCGAAGCTCCGGGTCCCGGCGGGAGCACCGCTCCAGGCAAGCGGCGGAAAGAGGTTCTCACCGGCTCGCGCATATTTCTTCGGGATCGGCTGATCCTGGGCAAAAGCCTTGCTGATCAATGTCAAGGTCATGAAACTCTCCTTTCCTGATCGGCGCTCCTTCCTAATCGGGGCTCCTTCACCGTCAGGGACGACCGCTCCCTTTTTTATGCTCGCTCTCCTGATTGCGGCCACGCATGATGACCCGATCGTCATTGTGAGGGTCCGGATCGGCCTTCAGATCGCCTTTCCGATAGGCCTCCTTTGCCTGCGCATTGCGTTGCAGATCCGCCTTGGCGTCGAAATCCTCGCCGGCATTTGCGGTTTTCTCGCGTTTCTCGATGACACGAAGCTGTTGTTCATGTGTCTTCTTGCCCGTCATGTGTTCCTCCTTTGCCTGGTGCGCGCTGCGCACGCGGGTCATCGCATTCGACGCCTCGACGGCGCCAATCACTGGGTCCAACCCGCCGGCCCTTTCATTGTTCCCCCTGTCAGGCAATTGTGCTCGATCTGCCGCCGGGAAGGCGCTCGCCAGATCAAAAGCTTTCATCATCCCATCAGCGGCGAGGACTTTTCCGGGGGTGATCCGGTGTTTACCTTTTCTGCGACAGATCGAGGGGGTATCGTCATGCTGACAATCTATGGAGTCTATCGATCGCGCGCTTCGCGCGTCTACTGGATGGCGGAGGAGCTCGGGCTCGAATTCCGCTCCGTGCCGGTGCTGCAGGCCAGGCGGCTCGCCGACCCGCTCGCCGAAGAGGCGCCGCTCAACACGCATTCGCCTGAATTCGCAGCCCTCAACCCGATGGCCCAGATCCCCAGCATTCGCGACGGCGATCTCGTCATGCACGAGTCGCTGGCAATCAACCTCTACCTCGCGCGCAAGCATGGCGGGCCGCTTTCCGGCCAAACCGTCGAGGAAGACGGATTGCTGACGATGTGGACGATCTGGGCGGCTTCGCAAGTCGAGCCGCATTCGGTGCGGATCGTGCTGACCTATGACAACGGGCTTGAAAACAGCGAGGACGGCAAGCAGACGATCGCCGCCGCCTGCTACGGGCTGCGTCGGCCATTTGTGGCGCTCGAAAGCCATCTCGCCGGCCGTCAGTGGATCGTCGGCGAGCGCTTCACCGTCGCCGATCTCAACATCGCCGAGGTGCTGCGCTATGCCCAGAGCGAGACGGACCTTTTCGACATGCATCCGAACATCAAAGCCTGGATCGAGCGCTGCCAGTCCCGCCCGGCCTACAAGGCGATGCAGGCGGCGCGCGGCAAGGAGCCGATCGAAGTCTAAGGCCTACTGGAAAAGCGCCAGCGTGCCGGCCATTTCCTCGCGGATCCAGGCCTTGAAATCCTTGACCTTCTTCGGCTCGCGCGCGCCTTCGGCCGTCACGAAATAATGGCCGAAGCCGGTTTTCGCGCGAATGCCGAAAGGCGCTGCCAGCCGGCCTTCTGCAAGCGAATAGCCAGCAAGCGTCTGCCAGGCGAGCATGACGCCCTGGCCGGCGATCGCCGCATCTAGGCAGAGCGAGGCGTCGTTGAAGACGTGGCGCGTCGACAGTGTCGCGCCCGACAGCCCGGCCTCGCGCATCCAGACTTCCCAGCTGAACATCGCGCGGCCGTCGACGACGGCGGGCAGTGCCAGGATATCGGCGGGTTCACGCAGTTTCGCCGCCATCTCGGGCGAACAAACGGGAAAGACCTCCTGCTCCAGCAGCAGCTCGGCCTTCACATCGGGCCATTTGCCGGCGCCGACGCGGATGCCAATGTCGACGTCTGAGATCGCGGGATTGACGAGATTGGTCGTTGCATCCAGCCGCAGCTTGATGTCGGGGTAACGTTCGGCGAACCGATGAAGCCGATGGACGAGCCAGCGGGCGGCGAAGACCGGCGCCACCGAAATGGTCAGGATCGTATCGTCCTTGCGGCTTACGATCGAGACTGCCTGCGAAAGACGGGCAAAGCCTTCGTCGAGCGCTGCAAGCACCGGCCGGCCGGCTTCGGTAGCCATCATGCCCCGGGCGGTGCGCTCGAAGATCACTTGCCCCAACTGCGCTTCGGCCTTGATCACCTGCTGGCTGACGGCGCCGACCGAGACGCCGAGCTCGTCGGCGGCCGCCTGCAGCGAGCCGAGACGACCGACGGCCTCGAGCGCGCGCAGGCCGTTGAGATGGACGCTATTCAGGTTCTTCATATAGTTTTTCTATAACGGCACCGTAGTAATCTCAATTGAAAAAGCACCGGCGCAGGCAGACATTGCAGGCATACAGAATCCCCGCTCGGCAAGCGATGGCACGATGCGCGGGAGAGCTTGTTCGGCACCAGCCGCCGGGTGATCATCTTTCCGCGCCGCTGGAGAATGCGAGGTTTGCTATGTCGTGGCTGAAGTTTTTCTTTAAGTCTGCCGCGCGGACGCAGATCGACCCGGCCTGGAAGGATGACCCGTTGCGGCATCCCGAGGTCCAACGCATGTCGCTGCGCGAAATCGCCGATCTGCCGCTGGGAGCGGAGACCGGTTTTCATGCCGAGGCCAGGCCGCAGCTGGCGAAATGCGCGTGAGCACCGCTGCCGCACATTTGCTGAATTGGACGAGGCGAGCGCGCCGGTGGTGAATGCAGGAAGCAGCGCTGGAGGGCGTCCTTCGAGGCTTCGCCCTTTGGGCTGCGTGCCTCAGCATGAGGAGCGTTGGAGGGTGCCGCAGCCAATTGGGGGCGTTGGTGGTTCCGAACCGAAGCGCTCCGACAGCCTTATCCTGAGGTGCCCCGCAGGGGCCTCGAAGGACGAGGCGGGCATGCTGCCGTTGAAGCATGCCGTTCATTATCTCGTCGGATTGCCCGGATCCTCGCTGACGCCGACGCGGTGGCGATAGACCATTTCCCAGCCCTTCCAGCCGTTGAACAGAAGAAGGGCGGTTGCGATCAACGACAGCACCAATCCGGTCGGCACGATGAAGTCGCTGCCTTCGGCCATCCGCCGCCAGAGGTTGAAGGCCTCGATGAGGACGAGGACGATGTTGCCGATCATATGGAACCAGGCGTCGCGCAGCTCGCGAATGCGGCTGTCGCCGAAGAAGTCGATCAAGCCGGCAACGGCCGCCAGCGCCGCCATGACAAGGCCGGCGCCGAGCATCCAGTTGGTCGCATCTGCCCAGGCCGGATCGCCTGATCTGGCGTAGACGATGTCGACGACCAGCGTGCCGACGAAGGCAGCGACCGGGAACGGGATCAACATCGGGTGGATCGGATGACCGGCAATACTCAGGGTGCTTTTCGGATTCATCTTATTGTCCTCCGACCTATTTCAAAGCGTCTTCCCTATGGCCGGAGACCTGCCCGGCCTCCGAATTCCAGGTAACGTGATCTCCCCGAGCAAATTTGGCCATGTCGAACAACTCGCCGGATTCCAGTTGCATCTAACATCTGAACCGCCTTGTTTGTTCCCGTCATAATCGACATGCTGAAACCTGCGGCTGTGGAGAAGAGACGCCGGCACAGAAGGTCCGCGACTCGCAAAAAGCAATCGCCCGGCAGAAGCCTCTCTGCCAATATGCGCTTATGCCGCGTTGATCGCCAGTTCATCAGGGAGAGCCCACTATGAAAGACGTCGTCGCTTTGGTCACCGGCGGGAGCCGCGGCATAGGGCGCGGCATTGCCCTTGCTCTGCTTGCCGAAGGCGTCACCGTTCATGTGACCGGCAGGACGCGTTTTGTGGCGGAGGCAAAGCAGGCGGGATCGGCGGGATCGCTTGAGGGGCTCGAGTTTGAAGCGGCAAAACTGCCGGGGCGCCTTTCCGTCCATCGATGCGACCACGCTAGCGACGCCGACAGCGAGCGGGTGGCCGAAGCGATCCGGGCCGGCGGCAGGCTGGATATTCTGGTGAACAATGCATGGCCGGGCTACGAACGTATGGTGGAAGACGGGGAATTCACCTGGCCCAGGCCATTTTGGGAGCAGCCGGTATGGCGGTGGGAGGCGATGATTGGCACCGCGCTCAGGGGCGCTTTCATGATGTCTCGCGCGGTCGCTCCGTTGATGATCTCGGCGCGACGCGGCCTCATCGTCAACATCTCCTTCTGGGCCGCCCAGCTCTACGATGGCAATGCGGTCTATGGCATCGCCAAGGCCGCCGCCGACAAGATGGCCGCAGACTTCGGCCATGAGCTGCGCCCTCACAGTGTCGCCGCCGTTGCGCTTTATCCGGGGCTCGTCCGCACCGAAGCCGTTCTTGAGAACGCTGAGCATTTCGACATGAGCAATTCGGAATCACCTCAGTTCATCGGCCATGTCATTGGCGGGCTGTGGCGCGACCCGCTGCTCATGTCGAAATCCGGGCGCGTGCTGATCGCCGCGGCATTGGCGCGGGAATACGGCATCGCCGATGTCGACGGCACCCGGCCGGTTCCGCTTAGCGCTGCCGACTTTGCCGGGAACGCCGGGCCCTCTGCCGGAGCCAGCGAACTGGAAGACTGTTGAAATATCGAGGGCCCGATGATAATTGCTGCGTCGGGTCTGCAGTTCACCCAGGCATCGCCGTTCTTCGGAACACGCTAAACCTGACAATAACCGAGATATGGACATCGATCCCGTGCCATGTCGGAAGGGCGATCACCGGTAATCCATCCGGAACGGCACGACCAAAGGATAGGTCATGTCCAGAAAACTCATTCCTCTGCAGGTGAGCGATGCGTCCTCATTTGCCAAGTCGCTGCGCCTCCAGCTCTCCGCCCACGAAGGGCTTCCATCTCACCTCCAATTCTTGAACATGCTGGCACGGGCTGCCGGTTACGGCAATTTCCAGAGCCTGCGTGCAAAAGCCGGTCCCGCAGAGAGCGGGGGGCAGCTACCGACATCGGTGCCTGCCGCCAACGTCGAGATCGACCGGAAGCATATTGATCGCGTTCAGCGCAGCTTTGACGAAGAGCTCCGCCTGGTGCGCTGGCCCTCGCGGCGCATGGATCAGATCACAGCGCTTTGGCTTCTGTGGTCGCAGATTCCCTCGACCACGGAGATGTCCGAGAAAGAGGTCAATGCTCTTCTTCGCGGCAGGCACCTGTTTGGAGATCACGCATTGCTGCGTCGGGAACTCTGCGAGCTCGGACTGATGAGCCGGACTCGCGACGGCAGCGTCTACCGGCGCGTCGAACGGCCCATGCCGATACACGCATCGGCAATCCTCAGTCAGCGTTCCGAGCGCCAAGCGAGCTGATGCCGACCTCCGCGGAAGCGCCTGATCGAAGAGAGCCTTCTATCAGGCGCCTCATTCTTCTTGCGTATCATCATCGCCGCCCTGCCTCTTGCGGCGCGGACGGAGATTGCCGAAGCCCATATAGTGATCGGCATCCGAGGTGTTCCATCGGCCTGCGAGGAAGATGATCGCAATGGCCGCGGCAACGATGAGCAAGGCGTAGATCTTGTCCATGCCTTCAATGTAGCGCAGGCGGAGATCGGTCAAGGTCTTGGCGACACAAGGCCGAAGTGATCGATCGAAACGCAACTTAAGCTTGAACGAATCCCACTTCGCGTTAGCCTGCGTTCTCAAGCCCATCGCCGCCCGAGTCGGCTCGCTTCATATCCGAGGGAATAGACATGCCGGCTTTGATCGAAGCACGGGACGTCAGCAAGCGCTTCCGGCAGCACAAGAGATTTCCGGGTCTCATCGGCGCCTTCAAGACGCTGGTGACCAGCGAATATACCGAGGTTCAGGCCGTTTCCGATATCAGCTTCGATATTACGGCCGGCGAGGCCGTCGGCTATGTCGGCCCGAACGGCGCCGGCAAATCGACGATGATCAAGATGATGACCGGCATTCTGGTGCCGAGTTCAGGAACGCTTTCGGTGCTCGGCCGCACGCCGCATCTCTCCCGCATGGATAATGCGCGCGAGATCGGCGTCGTCTTCGGCCAGCGCAGTCAGCTGTGGTGGGATCTGCCGCTGATCGACAGCTTTACCCTGCACCAGCGCATCTATGATATCCCGGCCGCCCGCTATACGAACAATCTGCGCCAGTTCAGCGAACTGCTCGACCTCTCGCCCTTCCTCGACCGGGCGGTGCGCCAGCTCAGCCTCGGCCAGCGCATGCGCGCCGAGATCGTCATGTCGCTGCTGCACGATCCGAAGATTCTGTTTCTCGACGAACCGACGATCGGGCTCGATGTGGTTGCCAAGGATGCGGTGCGGCGCTTTCTCGCCGAGATCAACCGGGAATGCGGCGTCACGATCATCCTCACCACTCATGATCTGCAGGACATCGAGACGATCTGCCCGCGACTGATCATGGTCGATCACTCCAGGCTGATCTTCGACGGCGAATTGCGCAGCCTGCGCGCCGCCCTCGGCTCGGCCCGGCGGCTGACGCTGGAATTTGCCAGCGACCCGGGGTCATTGCGGCTCAGCACGGCGTCGCTCGTCAGCGATGAGGGCCTGCGCAAGGAATATCTGATCAAGCGCGAGGACGTGTCGCTGGTGAGTATCCTTTCGGAGGTCGGCAGCGACCGCGACCTCAAGGATGTAGCGCTGCACGAGCCCGACATCGAAGAGGTCATCCGCACCTTCTACCAGGGTCGCAACACCAGGGCCCGGGCCTCATGAGCACCTATCTCGCCTTCACCCGCAATGCCCAGGCGCCCACACCATGAGCGCTTATCTGGCCTTCACACGCAGCGCCTTCCACGCGCAGCTCGCCTACCGCAACGAGGTCTGGGCCAATATATTCGGCAAGCTGGCGCAGGTCGTCGCCCGCGTGGCCATCTGGCTCGCCGTTTATGCCGGCGTCGGCGCGACCGTGGTCGACGGCGTCTCGCTGCAGCAAATGGTGACCTATGCCCTGCTCGGCGGCGCTGTCATGGGCGCCACCCGCCCGGAAAGGATCATCGGCGAGATCGGCCGGTCGCTCAAGACAGGCGATATCGCCGTCTGGCTACTGAAGCCGCTCTCCTATCCGCTCTACCTCTTCGCCAATGAATGCGGCAGCTTTTCCTACCGCCTGGCGACGCAGGTGATCCCGACCGTCGCCTTCACCGCCTCGTTTTACGGCATGCTGGCGCCGGCGAGCCTGTTTCACGGTCTGATGTTTATCGCCTTCTGGGCGCTATCTTTCGTGCTGATCTTCCTGATGTCGGCGCTGTTCGGGCTGATCGCCTTCTGGCTGATGACGAGCTTCTCGCTTGCCTGGATTCTCGGCGCCCTGCTGCATCTGTTCTCCGGCCTGCTGGTGCCCTTCTGGTTCTTCCCCGAGCCCTTAGCGACGATCGCCCGCCACTTGCCCTTCGCCTGGGTCGTCTATTATCCCAATGCGGTCTATCTCGGCAGGCTTTCCGTCGCCGATACCTGGCTGCATCTCGGCCTCGGTCTCGGCTGGGCCGGACTGTTCCTTATGGGCGTGCTCTGGCTATGGCGCCTGGCCTCGCGCCGCAT
Organism: Rhizobium atlanticum; assembly: GCF_030182485.1. Classification (NCBI taxonomy): domain Bacteria; kingdom Pseudomonadati; phylum Pseudomonadota; class Alphaproteobacteria; order Hyphomicrobiales; family Rhizobiaceae; genus Rhizobium; species Rhizobium atlanticum. Next base: position 96,202 of record NZ_JAQJCJ010000006.1, on the reverse strand, counting down.
AACCGTGCAGGGAGGCTGATCGTGCTCTTCCATCACCTCCGCGTCATTCCGCTTCTGGTGCGCATGCATGTGCGCTCACAAATGGAATATCGCGGCGCCTTCTGGCTCGACCGGCTTGCGCAGATCCTTTCCTATGGCAGCGTCTTTGCCACCATCGGCATCCTGCTTGCCCGCTTCCAGACGCTCGGCGGCTGGACCTGGCCGGAGCTGGCGCTGCTCTTCAGCTTCCAGCTGCTCGCCTATTCGCTCGGTGCGGCGATGAGCTTCGTGCAGTTGCGCGATCTCGAAGAACTGGTACGGCTCGGCACCTATGACACGCTGCTCGTCAAGCCGTTCAGCCCCTGGGCCTATCTCGTCTTTTCCGGCCTCAATATCGGCTATGCCGGCCACATCATCCTGGCAGTGCCGCTGCTCTGCTGGGCCGTCCTGTCGGTCGACTTCATCTGCACGGCCCCGTCCCTGGCGTTCCTGCTTGCCGCGATCGCCAGTGCGACGCTGCTCACCGGTGCGATGATCACCATGATCGGCGCGACGGCACTGATGTGGGTACGCTCGAACCACCTGTTCTCGATCTTCTTCGGCTTCTGGGAACTGACGCGTTATCCGCTCAACATCTTTCCCGGCAGCATCCAGCTGACCCTGATCACCGCTGTCCCGCTGGCGCTGACCAGCTCAGTCCCGGTCGGCACGCTGCTCGGCAAACCGATCCCGATCCTCGGCGACTGGGCCGAGCCGGTGGCGCTCGCCGCCGGCCCGGTATGGGTGCTCATCGCCATCGCCCATTGGCGCTACGCCACCGGCAAATACCAGGGCGCCGGCGGCTGATGATCGGCCAGCCGAGAACACCCTCATTGACCTGCCGCCCTTCCGCTCTTATATAGCTAGACAGTCTAGCCAGGAGCAGTTTTATGGAATGGCAATTGCAGGACGCGAAGAACCAGTTCTCGAAAGTGGTGCAGAAGGCGCGAGACGAAGGACCGCAAGTGGTCACCTTGCGCGGTGAGCGCGCGGCTGTCGTATTGTCCGCCGGCGATTACGACGCCCTTCGCGCCGGCAGACCGACCCTGGTTGATGACCTATTGGGCGGTCCTGCCTGGGATGACGAGTTCGCCGATGCAGTCGAAGCGAGGGCCAAGAGCCCTAGCCGCGGCGTGACCTTCTGATGTATATCGTGGATACAAATATCGTCTCTGAGGCGCGACGCGGCACGCCGCAGGCGGTTTCCTGGCTGCGCTCCGTCGATCCGCTGAGCATCCATCTGAGCGCGTTGACGCTCGGCGAGATCATGCGCGGCATTGCCCTCAAACAGAGGTCGGATCCGAAGGCCGCGACCCACTTAGCCGAGTGGCTGCGCAAGCTGCGCCACGACCATGGCAGCCGTATCCTTCCGGTGACCGATCAGATTGCCGTGGAATGGGGCCGCATCGCAGCAATCCGGCCGCGCGGCGACATTGATGGACTGATCGCTGCGACGGCGATCGTCCACGATCTCATCGTCGTCACCCGCAATGTCGGCGATTTCCGCGACACCGGTGTATCCGTAATCGACCCCTGGCAGACGTCAGCGTGAATGCAGGGGCGGCTACGACCGGCCCCGCATCACAGACGGGTTTTAACATCTCAGGGCGGATCAGCCCCGGTCATAGACCAGCGCCCGCTGGACGGCGGGGCGCTGCAGCATGCGGGCGTGATGGTCGCTGACCTTTGCGAAACGGGCGGGATCGACGCCGTCGGACGGCAGCCAGTCGGTCATGACGAAGAGATAGGGATCGGCAAGCGAATAGGTCTCGCCCATCACCCACGGGCCTTCGAACATCTTCTCTTCGATCAGCGTGAAGCAATCGGCCATATTCTGCGGCACCTTCGCCTTCATCGCCTCGAGCGCCGTCGGCTCGTCGGCCCAGCGGGAGCCGCGCGGGCGGTGGGCATGATTCACATGCACGGTCGAGCAGAGATAGCTGTTGAAGGATTGCAGCCGCGCCATTTCGAAGGCATCGCCGAGCGGCGCGAGCTTGGCGGCCGGGGCGCTTTCAGCGATGAAGCCGAGAATCGCCGGCGTTTCCGTCAGCACGCCGCGCTCGGTAACGAGCGCCGGCACCCGGCCCTTCGGATTGATCTTCAGATAGTCCGGCGAACGCTGCTCGCCGTCGCGGAAGTTGAGCTTTTTTGTTTCGAATGCAAGGCCGGATTCTTCGAGAGCAATCAGGCTTGCGAGCGCGCAGGTTCCGGATGCGTAATATAATGTCAGCATGATTATCGACTCCCTTTCGGCACGTCTTATAGCGCGGGGATTGGTGCGCCGAAACCGGGGGAGATGGCGGTTGCCTAGGCTTTCGGGAGCCGGACAATGAACGGCGTGCCGGGAGCCTGCCCCTCATCCGGCTGCCACCACCTTCTCTCCGTTCTGACGGGGAGAAGGGGTATGCCGCACCCGCTTCCTCTATCTCAAGGTTGCGTTTGGCACGTCCCCTCCCCGTCAGAACGGGGAGAGGGCTAAGGTGAGGGGCGCCCCACGGGGCACCCTTACTCACCCGCAGCCCGGCACATCCTCCAGCCGATGCCAGACCGGGATGCCGCGTTCCCTGGCGATGCGAACGTCGTTGTCCGCGCCCTTCGATTCACCCGGCAAGCGCAGCACGCCCTCGCAGAGCTGCAGCAGCCGGCCGGCGACCGGGTGGAAGATCTGCTCGTAGAGCGCATCGCCGACCGATCTGCCGCCGGCGGCGTGCCAGATCGGCAGGGCCACCCATTCGCCGATCATCGGCACATGGCCGGCCTCGAACAAGGCATAAGAGGGTTCCTCCAGCCGCTTCAGGTTGGCAGCCATCTTTTCCGGGTCGTCGCCCGTCCCGGACCGATAAGGCCCGGCAATCAAAATCAACATGATCCACTCCATCGCTCCGCTTCTGTGCGAGCACTCCCGGCCTCATGCACGGGATTTCCTGAAAATGCACGATATTCCTTGAATGTCGAGTCATCTCGTGCAATATCATGCCATCTCGTGAATTTTCGTGCGGAGACACAATGCTGACGACGCAGCGCAAGACCCTGATTCTCGACATATTGCGCCGCGACGGCCAGGTGATCGCCAGGCGTGTCGCCGAGGATTTTTCGCTTTCGGAAGACACGATCCGGCGGGACCTCAGGGAAATGGCGGCGGAGGGACTCTTGAAACGCGTGCATGGCGGTGCGATGCCGCTGGCACCGGAGCTGCCGGATTTCACGGCGCGGCGCAGCGTCTCGTCCGAAATCAAAGCGCGGCTCGGAGCCGCGGCGGCGGCGATGGTCAAGCCGGGGCAGATGATCTTCCTCGACGGCGGCACGACGACCGCGGAAATTGCCAGGCACCTGCCACGCGACATGGCGCTGACGGTCGCGACCCACAGTCCGACGATTGCCGCCGAGCTCGAGCACCATCCGACGGCCGAGGTGATCCTGGCGGGCGGACGGCTCTACAAACATTCGATGGTGGCGACCGGCGCTGCGGCGATGGCGGCGATTTCCCAGCTGCGCCCCGATCTCTTCTTCCTCGGCGTCACCGCCGCCCACCCCGTTCACGGGCTTTCCACCGGCGATTTTGAGGAAGCCGCGATCAAGCGGCATATCGCCCGCTGCGCAGCCGAAACGCATGTGCTGCTGACGGAGGAGAAGTTCGATCTCGTCTCGCCCTGCCCGGTGCTCGGCATTGCCGAGGTGGCGGGACTGATCGTGCCGGCCGAGATTCCGGCCGAGCGGCTGAAGCCCTATCGCGACCTCAACGGCACGATCGCTGCAGCGTAATCCTGCGCAGAAAAGTCAGGGGCTCGATGGCATGCGAAAACCGTGCGCAGTTTTCCGCATCATGCGGAGAAGACGGTGGTCGCGCTGATATCGCCGACATGGATGCCGTTCCAATTGCGCATCGCGGTTGCGGCAAAGCCCATCAGAGCGGCATGCACCGTCTCCTCCGTCTCGAAGAAGCGGGCGAGTGTGGCCGCCACCATGGCCTCGGCGGCGCGGGTGGCGCCATCCTCGCATTTGAGCGCGATGGCGATGCCCTTTTCCGGGATTGCGGCGCAGAAGACACCCTCGGCGCCCGTCTTGACGAAGATGCGACCGGGAGAGATCTGCATCAGTTTGGTGCAGGCGCGGCCGGAGCCGGCGACATAGAAGGGCTCGGCCATGCAGGCCTCGATCAGGCGCCGGGATGCTTTGGCGCGCAAGGGCTCCAGACTGGTGCCGGTCGCCATCTTCGCAAAGCCGTGGGCCAAGCTGCGCAAAGGCACGGCATAGGTCGGGATGGAGCAGCCGTCGGTGCCGCAGCTCTCGGCGCCGAGCGCGGCTCCAGTCAGGCTTTCCATCACTGCTCGGATCTCGACCTGCAGCGGGTGCTCGTAGCCGACATAACCCTTCGGGTCGATATCGCGGTGGCAGCAGGCGCAGATGAAACCGGCGTGCTTCCCCGAGCAATTGTTGTGCAGCGCCGTCGGTGCGGCGAGCGTGCGGGCCTGATGGATCAGGACTTTCTGGTTCATCGACCAGTGGGCGCCGCATTCCAGCGCTTCGGCATTGCGGCCGGCGCGGGACAGCATCGAGGCGGCAAGCGCCACATGTTCGTCCTCGCCATTATGCGAGGCGCAGGCGAGCGCCAGCTCCTTATCACTGAAGCCATAGGCATCGGCCGCACCGCTCTCGACGAGCGGCAGCGCCTGCATCGCCTTGCAGGCCGAGCGTGGGAAGACGGCGGCGTCGATGTCGCCGAGCGAGAAGACAAGCTTGCCGTCGCCATCGACGACCGCCACCGCGCCACGATGACGGCTTTCGACGAGCAGGCCGCGGGTAACTTCGACGGTGACGGGATTGGTCATGGGCTCTCATCCGAATGCTGGCGCGATGCGGCAGGCATAACGCGTCGGGGCGCGAAAGCCAACGGGGTGGCCTGTTTTGTGGCTGCGCGGGCTCCTGCTGACGGAGGCGCCGACGATGTTTGGCAGAGACTTTCCCTCACATTCCGTCATCCCAGGCCTCGACCAAGCCTCGACCCTGGGATCCATTGCACCTGCTTCTGCCTGTATTTCTTCTTAGCCCCCGGCAACGGCAGCGCCGGCCCTGCTGCCGATCCGGTGGGTTTCCTCGCTTCGCTGAAACGGATCTTCATGCCGAACGTGCTGATCCATGTCGTCATCATGTCGCTGCTCTTCGCGCTGCAGCGGCTCAACGGCATGCTTCTGCCGCTGATCATCACACGTGCGGCGGGCGGAAACGTCGCCGATGTCGGATTCATCGCCGGGCTGACGGCGCTTCTCGAAATGCCGTTCATGATGATGTGGGGCATGGCGCAGCGGCGCTTCCGCACCGCGCATGTGCTCGCCTTCGGCGCGCTCATCTACTGCGCCTATCTGCTGCTGCTCGGATTTGCTTCCGCGCCCTGGCACATCTATGCGCTGCTGCTCGTCAATGCCTGCGGGGCGGCGGCAATCCTCAGCGTCCCGATCACCTATCTGCAGGACCTGATCGCCGACCGGCTGTCGGCCATATAACCTTCGCGGGTGCGGATCGCAGCCAGGCCCTCGGCACGCGCGGCCAGGTCGCCGGCGTTTTCGAGCTCGTGGCGATAGCGCTTCAGCGTCTCGGTCTCGCGGGCGGAGATGACGGTGTCGAGCGCTCCTGCCCCAAGCTGATCGACGAGACAGGTGAAATTGAAAAGGCGCCTCGGCTTCGGGACGCCTTTTCACCACTGAATGATTTCCGGGTTCTCAGGCTACGTTGCGCTCTGGTTCCGGCTCCTGCTGGATGGCCTCCTGCTTGACGCCAAGATAGAGAACGGAGCCGCGGCCGATGCCATAGGTATCGCAGACGTCTGGCGTCAGGAAGTCGGTGACCGGAATCTGCTGGACCGCCAAACCGGCGCGCCGGATCACTTCGATGAAGCCGGACCTTGAGAAGATGCGCACATGGTCGTCCTGGCCGAAATGCGCCCAGCGGCCTTCCGGTGTCGTCACCTCGGGATTTTCATAGGTGTCTTCGATCGACAGGCAGATCGGCGCCATCAGGATAGCCACGCTGTCCTGCTTGAGAACACGCCTGATTTCTGCGGTGGCTCGCACCGGATCGTCGACATGTTCAAGCACATGAGAGCAAAGCACGAAGTCGAAGCTCTCATCGGCATATGGCAGGTTATGGATATCAGCCTTGTCGTCTGCCTCCGGCATATGCATGTCGCAGCTGCGGTAGAAGACATGCGGGTGGCTCTTGAGCCAGAAGCTCAATGCCCGGCCCGGCGCAATGTCCAGGAAGCGCACCGCCTTTGCCTGGTCGAGCCGCTGGAACACCGGCGTCAGAAACAGCGCGTAGAGCCTGTCGCGATCGGTCGAATGACAATTGGGGCAGCTATAGGCCTGATGATTGATCGTCTCGAATTCATCGATGCGATAGGGAAAGCCGTGCTCAACCGCCTTGTCGATGTAATAGCGCGGAAGCGGTACGAAATGCGGGATTCTGCTGCGGCAGATGGGGCAGGCGTGGAATAGAGCCATTGTATTCCTCGTAGGGACCGTACAACGCGCAAGCAACGCCACATCATGATGCGCAGTTTCGGGGCCGGGTTTCGATCAGACAACTGTTCAACGACCCCAGAGACTCACAGACAGCCAAGGTCAGCTTCACCTTGCCCACGAATGCTGGCCCGAAGCTGACCTCAAACGGTGAGCATGACCTTGCCGACATGGCTGCCGTCCTCCAGCAGCCGGTGCGCCTCAACGACTTCTTCGAAGGCGAAGACCTTGTGAATGACGGGGGCGACGGTGCCCGCTTCGAGCAGCGGCCAGACCTCCGAGAGCAGATCGTCGCGGATGGCTCGTTTTTCCTCGGCCGTGCGCGGGCGCATGGTGGAGCCGGTGACCGTCAGACGCTTGACCATGATCGGCGAGAGATTGACCTTTTCGGCGACGGCCCCGCCCAGGAAGGCGATGATCGACAGGCAGCCGTCCTTTGCAAGCGAGGCGATGTTGCGCTCGAAATAGGCGGCGCCGATCATATCGAGGATGACATCGACGCCGTGACCAGTCTCGGCCTTGATCACCGCGGCGAAATCCTCGTCCCTATAGTTGATGGCGCGTTTGGCGCCGAGCCTTTCGCAGGCCTCGCATTTTTCCTTCGAGCCTGCCGTGGCGTAGACCTCGGCGCCGAAGGCGCGGGCAAGCTGGATCGCCGTCGTGCCGATACCGCTCGTGCCGCCATGGATCAGTACGCTTTCGCCTTCGGTCAGCCCGGCCATCTGGAAGAGATTGGCCCAGACCGTGAAGAAGGTTTCGGGAAGCGCCGCAGCCTTCACGGCGTCGTATCCCCTGGGAAAGGGCAGGATCTGACCTGCCGGCAGCAGGCAATATTCAGCATAGGCGCCGCCATTGGCGAGGCCGCAGACCTTGTCGCCGACCGCATAGCCGCTGACCCCAGGCCCGACGGCGACGATTTCACCGGCCAGTTCCAAACCGAGGATCGGGCTCGCATCCTTGGGCGGGGGATAGCTGCCCTGACGCTGGGCAATATCGGGACGGTTGACGCCGATCGCCTCGGCACGCACGAGGACCTCACCTTCGCCGGCAACCGGCAGCGGACGCTTGCCGATCACCATCACGTCAGGCCCTCCGAAGGACTTGAGATCGACGAAATGCATTTCCTGAGGCATTGACATGGCGCGGCCCTCCTGATCCCGGAGGTTCGGAATAGATCAGCCCGGCCGGCTTGGGAAGGCTGGAAGCGCCAAGGGCGTCAATTCGCCTCGCCCAGGAAATGGAAGGCGAGGCCCTCCTCGCTCTCCTTGGCGGCCGACTTGATGACGGCGATCTCGGCGCTGACGCGGCTGATATCGTCGATAACAAGGCCTTCCGGCAGTTCGAGAACGCCGATCGAGCAGCGCATCAACGGGAACAGGGCTTCCGCGCCAGCGCGGTCGTGGCCGAGGATGCGGCCTTCGGCGCGGTGCTCGTCGGAATAAAGATCGAGCACGTCGTCGTGGAAATCGCTGATCAGCCGGTCGAGAATCTCGGTCAGCTCCTCCTTGGTCCAGCCGACGACGCCGATGAAGAAATCGTCGCCGCCGACATGGCCGAGGAAATGGCGTTCGGCGAAGAAATAGCGGCGCATCAGCGCGGCAAACAGGGAGATCGCATGGTCGCCGAGATGAAAGCCGTAGGCATCGTTGAACGGCTTGAAATTGTCGAAGTCGCAATAGCAGAAATGACGGACTTCGTCGCCGTCGCGGCCGGACTGGCGCATGAAATCTCGGATGGCGCGATTGCCCGGCAGGCCAGTCAGAGGGTTCTGGTCCTGGGCAGTCTTCAGCTGTTTCTCATTGATGACCTTGATCAACGATGCGGCGGAAACGACCCCGGCATAACGCATATTGTCGGTCAGGATCAGGCAGTTGCTGCCTTCCATATTGGCGAAGATCGCCATCAGCTGCTCGGCATCGCTGTCGAGGCCGACGATCGGCGCCATCTCGACGAAATGCGAAATCGAGCGCTCGTACATCTTGTTCTTCAGGAGGTCGCGGCCGAAGGGCTGATAAATATATTCCTTGAGGTGATGCTCATGGATAATGCCGCGCGGCTCGTCATTAGCGTTGAGGACGGGAAAGAAGGCCTGGCGCGGATTGCGGCGGAAAAGTTCGAAGACGCTGTCGATGCTGTCGTTTTCGTAGACCGTCGGCAAGAGCTCGATCTGCTTGCGGATGAGGATTTCGTCGAGCGACTGGCTGCCGCGCTTGCTCTTCCCGAGCTCCTGCAGATGCGGAAAGGATGGGGCCAGCTCCGACATATGCGTCGTCGGCCGGGAAATGAACCAGCCCTGGACGAGATCGACACCATATTCGCGGCAGGCGATGAGTTCGGCTTCGGTCTCGATGCCTTCGGCGATGACGCGCGTTCCGCGCACGTGGGCGATGTTGACGATGCTCTTCAGCAGATGGCGCTTGCGCGGGCTGCGGTCGATCTCCGCTACGAAATGGCGGTCAATCTTCAGATAATCCGCGGCATGATCGCAAAGCAGTTTCATCTCGCCGTGACCGACGCCGAAATCGTCGATCGCCAGCTTGAAGCCGGCCTTGCGCAGCGTGGAAACCAGGGCGGCGAATTCCGGCACGCTGGTATTGTCGAAACGTTCGGAGAATTCGAAACAGATGGAGGACGGCGGAATATTCGCGGTTCGCAAATGTTGCAGGAGGCTCTCGACCAGGCGCTCGCCATCGCGGATCAGCCGGACGTCGAGATTGAGGAACAGGGTCGAGGTGGAGAAATTCGACAACGTCGCGAATTTGGCGAGCGCACGGCTGGCGACCATCTGTTCGAGCTGCAGCAGCTGGCCGGTCCGATGCGCCTCGTCGAGAATGTCGGCCGGGGTGTCGTAGCCGATGCGTTCCTGGCCGCGCATAAGGGACTCGTAACCGAAAACCGTACCGGTGCCGGCTTCAACGATCGGCTGGAAGGCGTTCTCGATCACGAGCTTGGCAAGGGTTACCATCTGATCGCTCGCATAACGGCGGAGCATGCCCGGCTCGACGGCGCCAGCAAAGGATATTGCAGTCTTCATTGTGGGCCGATCTCCACTGCGACTTGTTCTTCTTGCTCAGAAACCTGCCGCAGAAGGATCAACGAACCCTTTCGCCAGTTTGAAAGTTTTGTGAAAGACGCGGATCCCCGCCACGCTCCCGCGTGAATTCGAATTCCCGAGCGCAATCAGGCGCTTGTTCAGGCGGAGCGACGGCGCTGCGCCTCGTGATCGGCGAACATGTCAGCGACGCATCTGCCGCCGGAGGCGACGCTCTCGTCGTCGAGGAGATCTGCCTTTATTTCGCCGAGCTTGCGGGCGGTATCCCAGAGGCGAAGCGCCTCACGGACGACCTCACTGCTCGAGGCGTAGCCACCCGTATCGACGGCGGCACGGATGCCCGCTGCCTGTTGCGGAGAGAGGGAAACGGTGACCATCGGCATGAACTTCCTCCCTTTTTCTTCAGGCAGAATCCTGCCGTTGGGGGACGCATGACCATTTTCAGCATTCCCGGCGGTTCAAGCCGGCGCCTTGGTGCGTTCGCACATAAACTATCCGGCATACCGGACGGTCCTAATCCCTAAAGTCTAATCCCCCGCCATTCCCTTGTCAAAAAAGAAAAGGTCCATCGCGGTTCAACTGCGCAAGCCAAGGCCAACGGCGATCATCGTCCACCCCTGGACCATCAGGTCGAAGGCTAGAAAAAGGCCAAGGATCCAGAGGCTGTTGACCGGCCAGCCCAGTGCGATGACAAAGCCGGCCAGCGCCGTCATGACGCCGCTTGCAGCGATCCAGCGCCAGCCCTTGAGCGGTCGCATGCGCATCCCGACCCAGAGACGGAATATGCCGGCCACCAACAGCGCAATGGCAAGAAACAGGGTCAAGGCGGCCGAGGTGAAGATGGGATTGACGAAGGCGCAGATACCGGCAAGCACGTAAAGCACGCCGCTCAAAGCCCAGAAGAGCACCTGATCCCAGCGGCGCAACTGAAAAGCGTGGACGAGATAGATGACGCCGCCCGCCAGCATGAGCATGCCGACGTAAAAGACCGAAGCGACGGTCGCCATCAACAGATTGCTAAGGGCGATGAGGCCGCAGATAAGAAGCAGAACCCCGAGGCCGAGGAACCATACCCATTTCGACCGCAGCGAGGATTCCGGCATTTCATTGAAGACGCTGGTCATAGCACACCTCCTGATCATTTGAATATGTTGCCTCAGCTCTTCCGGAAAAGATGTGAGCCAAATCAATTCGCCGAAGATTTTTGTTGATTGATCAGTCAATCAAAAATATCATGGCGGGGTTTTCAGAGGGTTGTCGTTTTGCCGAAAGTCGGAATGGAGCCGGTGCGCCGCAAGGCGCTTGTCGATGCGGCGCTGCGGGTGATCGGCGATCACGGCTCGCTTGCCGTCACCATGTCCGACATCGCCCGCCAGGCCGGCGTCTCGCCTGCCCTCGCCCATCATTATTTCGGCAGCAAGGAGCAATTGCTGATCGAGACGATCCGCTCGCTCCTGAGACAGTTGCGCAGCGATACGGTGGCAGCACTCAAGGCAGCGAAGACGCCGCGCGAACGGCTTTCGGCGGTGATCCGTGTCAGCTTCCACGCCGACCAGTTCGCGCCGGAGACGATTGCCGCCTGGCTTGCCTTTTACGCCGAAGCGCAGCGTTCCGAGGAGACGCGGCGCTTTCTGGTGATCTATGCCAGGCGGCTGCGCTCCAACCTGCTTGCCGATCTAAGGGCGCTGCTGCCGGCCGACGCCGCAGAACGCATCGCCGAGGGCGCAGCGGCGATGATCGACGGGCTCTATATCAGGCAGAGTCTGAAATCGGCACCGATCGGCATCGAAGCCTCGATCGCGCTGACGGAGGATTATCTGAACGCGCTTCTATCCACCACTTCCGCCAAGGACAAATGACATGAAAGCCCAGCCGAAAGCCTCGCACTTCATCGACGGCGAATATGTCGAGGATACCGACGGCACCGTCATCGAGAGCCTCTACCCTGCCACCGGCGAGGTGATCGCCCGGCTGCATGCAGCAACGCCTGCGATCGTCGAGAAGGCGATTGCGGCGGCCAAGCGCGCCCAGCCGGAATGGGCGGCGATGAGCCCGATGGCACGCGGCCGCATCTTGAAGCGCGCGGCTGAGATCATGCGCCAACGCAACCGCGAGCTTTCCGAGCTGGAAACGCTCGATACCGGCAAGCCAATCCAGGAAACGATCGTTGCCGACCCGACTTCGGGCGCTGATGCCTTCGAATTCTTCGGCGGCGTCGCGCCGGCCGGCCTCAACGGCGCCCACATTCCGCTGGGGCAGGATTTTGCCTATACCAAGCGCGTTCCCCTCGGCGTCTGTATGGGCATAGGCGCCTGGAACTATCCGCAGCAAATCGCCTGCTGGAAGGCTGCCCCGGCGCTTGTTTGCGGTAATGCCATGGTGTTCAAGCCCTCGGAAAACACGCCGCTCGGCGCCTTGAAGATTGCCGAAATCCTGCATGAGGCGGGGCTGCCAAAGGGCCTCTTCAACGTCATCCAGGGTGACCGCGACACCGGGCCGCTGCTCGTCAATCATCCCGACGTCGCCAAAGTGTCGCTGACCGGCTCGGTGCCGACCGGACGCAGGGTCGCGGCGGCAGCCGCCGGCAACCTCAAGCACGTCACCATGGAGCTCGGCGGCAAGTCGCCGCTCATCGTCTTCGACGACGCGGACCTCGATTCGGCGGTCGGCGGGGCGATGCTCGGCAATTTCTATTCCACAGGCCAGGTCTGCTCGAACGGCACGCGCGTCTTCGTGCAGAAGGGCATCAAGGCTGAATTCCTCAAGCGGCTGAAGGCGCGCACCGAGGCGATGCTGATCGGTGATCCGTTGGACGAGGCGACGCAGATCGGCCCGATGGTCTCCTGGGCGCAGCGCGAGAAGGTGATCGCCTATATCGAGAAGGGCAAGGCCGAGGGCGCGACGCTTGTTGCCGGCGGCGGCATTCCGAACAATGTCTCGGGCGAAGGCTATTACGTGCAGCCGACCGTCTTTGCCGATGTCACCGACGATATGACCATCGCCCGCGAGGAGATCTTCGGGCCGGTCATGTCGGTGCTCGATTTCGACGGTGAGGAAGAGGTAATCGCACGCGCCAATGCCAGCGAATTCGGCCTCTCCGGCGGCGTCTTCACCGCCGACCTCACCCGCGCTCACCGCGTCGTCGACCGGCTGGAGGCCGGCACGCTGTGGATCAACACCTATAATCTCTGCCCGGTGGAGATCCCCTTCGGCGGCTCGAAACAATCGGGCTTCGGCCGTGAGAATTCTCTGGCGGCGCTGGAGCATTATTCCGAGCTGAAGACGGTTTACGTCGGCATGGGGCCGGTGGCCGCGCCTTATTGAGAAACATTTGCCTCCGCCCCTGCCCCTCACCCTAACCCTCTCCCCGGAAGAACGGGGAGAGGGGACGTGCCAAACGCAGCGTCAAGGTTGAGCGAAGCCGGTGCGGCATATCCCCTTCTCCCCGCAGGCGGGGAGAAGGTGCCGGCAGGCGGATGAGGGGCAGGCTCCAGGAAAAACAAGAAGCAGCCGGATGATGGCAGCTCGAGGGAAACAAATAGATGCAAGCAGATTTCGTCATCATCGGCTCGGGCTCCGCCGGGTCCGCCCTCGCCTACCGTCTCTCCGAAGACGGCATGAACAGCGTTCTCGTCATCGAGGCCGGCGGCAGCGATTTCGGGCCGTTCATCCAGATGCCGGCAGCCCTTGCCTGGCCGATGAGCATGAAGCGCTACAATTGGGGTTATCTCTCCGAGCCGGAGCCGAACCTCAACAATCGGCGCATCACCGCGCCGCGCGGCAAGGTGATCGGCGGCTCCTCCTCGATCAACGGCATGGTCTATGTGCGCGGCCATGCCGAAGACTTCAACCGCTGGGAGGAACTTGGCGCCAGCGGCTGGGCCTATGCCGACGTCCTCCCCTATTTCAAGCGCATGGAACATTCGCATGGCGGCGAAGAGGGCTGGCGCGGCACGGACGGGCCGCTGCACGTGCAGCGCGGCGGCTTCACCAATCCGCTCTTCCGGGCCTTCGTCGAGGCCGGCAAACAGGCGGGCTTCGAGACGACGGAGGATTACAACGGCAGCAAGCAGGAAGGCTTCGGCCTGATGGAGCAGACCATCTTTGCCGGCCGCCGCTGGTCTGCCGCCAACGCCTATCTGAAGCCGGCGCTGAAGCGCCACAATGTCGGGATCGTCTATGGCCTGGCGAGCAAGATCGTCATCGAGAACGGGCGGGCGACCGGCGTGGAGATCGAACGCGGCGCCAGGACAGAGGTGGTGAAGGCCAACCGGGAGGTGATCGTCTCCGCCTCCTCCTTCAATTCGCCGAAGCTCCTGATGCTGTCCGGCATCGGCCCGGGCGAGCATCTGAAGGAAATGGGCATCGAGGTGAAGGCCGACCGGCCTGGTGTCGGCGCCAACCTGCAGGACCATATGGAATTCTATTTCCAGCAGGTCAGCACCAAGCCGGTGTCGCTCTATTCCTGGCTGCCCTGGTTTTGGCAGGGGGTGGCGGGCGCGCAATGGCTGCTCTCCAAGGGTGGGCTCGGCGCTTCCAACCAGTTCGAGGCCTGCGCCTTCCTGCGCTCGGCCCCCGGCCTGAAGCAGCCGGATATCCAGTATCATTTCCTGCCGGTGGCGATCAGCTATGACGGCAAGGCGGCGGCGAAGAGCCACGGCTTCCAGGTGCATGTCGGCTACAATCTGTCGAAATCGCGCGGCAGCGTGACGCTGCGCTCACCCGATCCCAAGGCCGATCCGGTGCTGCGCTTCAACTATATGAGCCATCCGGAGGACTGGGAGAAATTCCGCCACTGCGTGCGTCTGACCCGCGAGATCTTCGGGCAGAAAGCCTTCGACACCTATCGCGGCCCGGAGATCCAGCCGGGCGAAGAAGTGCAGAGCGACGATGAGATCGATGCCTTCCTGCGCGAACATCTGGAAAGCGCCTATCACCCCTGCGGCACCTGCAAGATGGGCGCCAAGGACGATCCGATGGCTGTGGTCGATCCGCAGACGCGGGTGATCGGCGTCGATGGCCTGCGGGTCGCCGACAGCTCGATCTTCCCGCACGTCACCTACGGCAACCTGAACGGCCCGTCGATCATGACCGGCGAGAAGGCGGCGGATCATATTCTCGGCAAGCAGCCGCTGGCGCGCTCAAACCAGGAGCCGTGGGTCAACCCACGGGCGGCGGTCAGCGATCGATGATGAGTGGCGAAAGCTGCCAGGCCGCAATCACAGAAGCAATTTTCGGAAGAAAGAGGTGGCCCATTCCCTGCAAACCGGTTTAGGAAGAGGCCTGTCCAACATCCGCGCTCCGGCATGCCCGTGTTCCATCGCAAGTCCAGACTTTTCCGTCGATCGCGTGTCCTGTGGGGCTCCTTCTCCCTCTGGCGTCCACGGCTGATCTTCTGGTTCGGCGCCTTTGCGATCGGCATCATCAGCGTCGGCTTCGCCAGGCTTGCCGATCTGGCGCAGCGCGGCTTTGCCGGCGTGACCGCTTCCGGGCAATGGGGTTTTCTGCTGCCGCTTCTCATCACGCCGCTCGGCTTCATGCTGTCAGCCTATCTCGCGGCAACATTCTTCCCGAACGCGCAGGGCAGCGGCATTCCGCAGGCGATTGCCGCGCGGCATCTGCATGATCCGGAGGACCGCACGCGGCTGCTGTCGCTGCGACTCGTCTTCGGCAAGATTCTGCTGACCGTGCTGGGGCTCGCAAGCGGTGCATCGATCGGCCGCGAGGGGCCGACCGTGCAGGTGGGCGCCTCGATCATGCTGGCCGTCGCCCGCTTCGGCGGCATGGCGCAGGCGCGCGGGCTGATCCTCGCCGGTTCGGCGGCCGGCATCGCCGCGGCCTTCAACACACCGCTCGCCGGCATCGTCTTCGCCATTGAGGAAATGAGCCGGACCTATGAGTCCCGAGCCAACGGTCTGGTGTTAACGGCCGTCATCCTTTCGGGTCTTGCCGCCCTCGGACTTGCCGGCAGCTACAATTATTTCGGGTCCACCGCGGTCGCCCCGGCCTCGGTGGGCGACTGGGAACTGGTGCTCATCTGCGGCATCGGCGGCGGCGCACTGGGTGCGGCTTTCAGCGGGCTTGCGCTCCATCTCGGACAGCAGGTTCGCCGGTGGGCACATCCGCAGCCGCTGCCGCGGATGGTGATGCTGGCAGCGGCCTGCGGGCTTGTCGTCGCGGCGATCGGCATCCTCTCGGGGGGCATGACCTTCGGAACGGGTTACGACCAGGCGAAAGGCGCTGTAGAGGGCAATCCCCTGCCACTGCTGTTCTTCCTCGAAAAGCTTCTTGCGGGCTTTCTGTCGATGATGTCGGGGATTCCGGGCGGCATCTTCGCGCCCTCGCTCTCCGTCGGCGCCGGCTTCGGCAGCACGATCGGCCAGATCATGGGCAGCAGCATAGCGCCTGCGGCTATTCTCGGCATGGCCGGGTATTTCTCCGGCGTGGTGCAAGCACCGATGACCGCCTTCGTCATCATTCTGGAAATGACCGGCGACCATCAGGCTGTCATTCCGATCATGGCGGTATCGATGATCGGCTACATCACCTCGCGCATCCTGTGCCGCGAGCCGCTCTATCACGGCCTGTCGCGCGTCTTCATCGCCGCGGCGATCCGAGCCCGGCGCGCCAGGGAAACGGCTGAGAACTGATCAGGCGAGCAGGCGGGTGACTTCGGCGCCTTGCCGCGGGGCGACGGCATCGGCGATCGTAGTCGAAAACAGCACCTTGCGTGTGGCGTCGGCCACTTTGGCAAAGACGTGTCTGATTTCGCAATTCTGTTCGCCGTCGCAATCGTCGCACCTGCGATAGGCGGTGATCGACAGGCACGGCAGCGGGGCGATCGGACCGTCGATGATGCGCAGGATTTCGCCGAAGGTGATGGTGTGGGCGGGCTTGAGCAGGAGATAGCCACCCTGCTTGCCCCGGCGGCTGACGACGATGCCGTGATGTTTGAGGTCGAGCAGGATCTGTTCGAGGAACTTCTTCGGGATCTTCTGCTGCGCGGCGATATCGGAAATCATAACGGGTTCGTCGGCACCGGCATCCGCCAGAACCGTCAGCGCCCGCAGCGCATATTTCGCCTTTTGAGTAATCATCTCAGACCGTCAACACACAGGCGGCGCGCATCCCGCGCCGCTTCACACGTATATTCGCCTCTATGGCACAACCAGCATGAACGGAATTTGAACGCGCCGGCAGAACGCCTTGAGGGACAAGCATTTTTGGCCTTGTTTTTCACGCTTGGCCAAGCCCCCGCAAACTACGCCAAATCAGCGCCTTCCGCACCTTTTTCAGCATCACTTCAGATTTCGGATTGACAGGCTGCGTGTAAGTCTACTAATTCGATAGACATTGAAGCTGCCGACGCGGATTTCGCCCGCGGGCGGCTGCTTTTCTGCATTGCGGCAGCTTCGGAGAGATATTTGCTCTTCCGCCCGCAGCTTTCGAAATCCCTTTTTCTGTCCGATCCAGGCTTGAACTGCGATACTCCCGGCAACTAAGGACAGGATTTCCATGACTGTTATCAATCCGAATACAGAAGCCGAGGCGCTGAACGACAAGCTGGCAGGCATCGACCTTGCCGGACGTCTGTCGCTGGTGGCAGGTCTTGGCGGCCGCGTGGTGTTCACCACCTCGCTCGGCATCGAGGACCAGGTGATCACCGCCGAGATCGGCACGCATCGCCTGCCAATCGACATCGCGACACTGGAAACCGGCCGCCTGTTTGCCGAGACGCTGGCGCTGATCGACGAGACGGAAGCCCAGTACGACATCCATATCCAGCGCTTCGCGCCAGAGAAGGCCGATATCGACGCCTATGCCGCGCAATACGGCCTCAACGGTTTCTACGAGAGCGTCGAAGCCAGGCATGCCTGTTGCGGCGTGCGCAAGCTGAAACCGCTTGCGCGTGCGCTCGAAGGTGCGACGATCTGGATCACCGGCCTGCGCCGCGGGCAATCGGCCAACCGCGCCGAGACGCCCTTTGCCGAATATGACGCCGAACGGCATCTCCTGAAGGTCAATCCGCTGGCCGATTGGGACATCGAGGCGATCAAGTGCTTCGTTTCCCAAAACGGCGTGCCGGTCAATCCGCTGCATGCGCGCGGCTATCCCTCGATCGGCTGCGAGCCCTGCACAAGGGCGATCAAGCCCGGCGAGCCGGAGCGCGCCGGCCGCTGGTGGTGGGAGCAGGACGAGAAGCGCGAATGCGGCCTGCATGTCGCCGAAGAGGCCGCGGCGATCGCCGCACAATAACCATCTTCACGGCTTTTCGGATCAGGGCGCGGCGATCGCCGCAGGCCCCGAAGAGCCACAATCGAGAAAGCCCTGCGGGCAGCCGCAAGGACCGACAGTCTGGAGTAAGACATGCCCGATAGCCGTCCGGATACGGAACTCAGCAATCCCCAGAGCGCCAAGGCGCCGCTCGACCCGCATCTGAAAGCGCTCGAAAACGAATCCATCCACATCTTCCGCGAAGTCGCAGCCGAATTCGAGCGTCCCGTCATGCTCTATTCGATCGGCAAGGATTCCTCTGTGCTGCTGCACCTGGCGCGCAAGGCTTTCTATCCCGGCCGCGTGCCCTTCCCGCTCTTACATGTGAACACCGGCTGGAAGTTCCGCGAGATGATCGCCTTCCGCGACGAGACTGCGAAGAAGTACGATCTCGATCTCATCGAGCATATCAATCCGCGAGGCGCGGCCGAAAACATCACGCCCTTCACTCACGGCTCGGCGGCCTTCACCGACATCATGAAGACCGAAAGCCTGCGCCAGGCGCTCGATGCCGGCCAGTTCGACGCCGCTTTCGGCGGCGCCCGGCGCGACGAGGAGGCAAGCCGCGCCAAGGAGCGCATCTATTCCTTCCGCACTCCGGACCATCGCTGGGATCCGCGCAACCAGCGACCGGAACTCTGGAACATCTACAACGGCATGATCCGCAAGGGCGAGAGCGTGCGCGCCTTCCCGCTGTCGAACTGGACCGAGGTCGATATCTGGCGCTACATCCAGGCCGAGGACATCCCGCTCGTGCCGCTCTACTACGCCCGCAAGCGCAAGTTCGTCGAGCGCGACGGTATGATCATCCTTGCCGAGGATCCGCGCCTCGAGCTGCTGCCCGGCGAAGTGCGCCAGGAGGGCATGATCCGCTTCCGCACGCTCGGCGACTTCCCGCTGACCGGCGCCATCCGTTCCGAGGCGAGCACGCTCGAAGAGGTGATCGCCGAACTCGAAATCGCAACGGTGTCCGAACGCCAGGGCCGCGCCATCGACCGCGACCAGTCCGGCTCCATGGAAAAGAAGAAGCGTGAAGGATATTTCTGAGATGACCGCAGCCAACACCGCCGTCTCGGCCGCAACCGTCGCCAGCCTGCCCGCCGCCGAGCCGCAGAAGGCTCAACGCGACTCGCGCCCGCTGCGCCTGATCACCTGCGGCAGTGTCGATGACGGCAAGTCGACCCTGATCGGCCGCCTGCTGTGGGACACCAAGGCCGTCAAGGAAGACCAGGCCGCCACGCTGCAGCGCGATTCCACCGGTAAGCAGAACGACCTCGGCCTGCCCGACTTTGCGCTCTTGCTCGACGGCCTGCAGGCCGAACGCGAGCAGGGCATCACCATCGATGTCGCCTATCGCTATTTCTCGACCGACAAGCGCTCCTTCATCGTCGCCGACACGCCCGGTCACGAGCAATATACCCGCAACATGGCGACCGGCGCCTCGACGGCCGATCTCGCCATCCTGCTCGTCGACGCTCGTCTCGGCATCCTCGAACAGACGCGCCGCCACGCGACGATCGCCTCGCTGCTCGGCATCAGGCAGTTCGTGCTTGCCGTCAACAAGATCGACCTGACGGGCTATGACCGCGCCGGCTTCGAGAAGATCAGCCACGAATTCCGCGAATTCGCTCTGTCGCTCGGCGTCAAGCAGATCACCGCCATTCCGATGTCGGCGCTGAAGGGCGAAAATGTCGTCTATTCCGGCCAGGGCGCCATGCCCTGGTACACTGGCCCGACGCTGGTGGAGACGCTGGAGCTTGCCACCGTGCGCTCGTCGCAGACCGTCGGCTTCCGCCTGTCGGTGCAGCGTGTGTCGCGTCCGGGCGAAAGCTTTCGCGGCTACCAGGGCACGGTTGCCGGAGGCTCGGTCAAACCGGGCGACAGCGTCATGATCCTGCCGTCGGGCATGGTCGCCAACGTCTCCAAGATCGTCACCTTCGATCTCGTGCGCAACGCCGCCGTTGCCGGCGACGCGATCACGCTGGTGCTCGACCGCCAGGTCGACGTGGCACGCGGCGACATGATCGTCTCGATCGACGCCCAGCCGCAGGTCGGCCTGGCCTTCGACGCGCAGATCGTCGCGCTGCAGCCCGAAGGCATCGAGCCTGGCAAGCGCTACTGGCTGAAGAGCGGTTCACGCCGCCAGCGCGTCCAGGTGCAGCCGCTCAGCCAGCTCGAATTGAAGACCGGCACCTGGAACCCCGCCCAGCGGCTCTACATGAACGCTATCGGCAAGGTCCGGCTTGCCTTTGACGAAGCGGCGATCTTCGATCCTTACGAGCAGAACCGCCAGTCCGGCTCCTTCATCCTGATCGATCCGGAGACGAACAACACGGTCGCCGGCGGCATGGTGACCGGCAAACGCACCGAACTCGGCGGCCTGCACAATGGCGAAGCCCGCGTCATCCTCTCGCTGCCGGCCGACTTTGCCGAGCAGATCATGGCCAGCGAACTCTTCGCCAGCCGCAGCCACGAGGCCGAGGTCCGGCGGATGACGGCAGCCGAGGCGGCCGAGTTGTGGTCGAGCGCCGCAAGCGATATTTGATCATGGATCAAGGGGCCAGCCAGACTGGCCTCTTTTCCAACACTGCGGACTGGCGAATTTCCCCAAGCAGACCTCCGCCGAGAGGTTGCAGCCCTGAGAACCGTCACTTGACCGCCCTGCGAACGGTTTCGATGAGAAGACCGAAATCAGTGGGCTTTTCCAGGATGACAGCGCCCGCGAGGACTGGGTCAGATGCAAGTTCATGGGCAGGACTTGCTGTCGCCAGAACGATCGGGACATTCAACTGGCGAAGCTTCGCAGCTACCGCGGTCACTCTTGCCTCGCCGAGATGAACGTCAAGGACAGCAACGTCAGGTCGATCCTGCTCCAGCAGATCGAGAGCGCGCTCGTTCGATGACACCGGGCCAAGCACCCGCAATCCGGCAGCGGTCAGTTTCCGTCGGAGTTCATCGGCGATGAAGAACTCGTCCTCGACGACGAGGACCTTGGTCGCGCCTGCCCTCGTGTCGACAACATCGCTCACATGACCTCACATCGGGAATTTGATCGTCGCAGTGAAACCACTGGGAGGATAGTTAAGTTCCACGCTTCCACCCATATGGGCGGCGAGGCCTTCGATCAGTTCGGTCCCGTAGCCCTGGCGTACAGACTCATGAATAGGCGGCCCTGCTTCCTCGCGCCACTGACATACGAGCCACGTCCGGTCCCGCGGCCCGGCTTTCATTTCCCACGTCACCCGTATCTTTCCGCCGGGCACCGAGGCAGCACCATGCTTCAACGCGTTCGTGCCGAGCTCGTGCAGGATCATGCTGACCGGAAGAACCTTCGAACTTCGAAATTCTACGGACGGTCCAAAGCATTCGAGCCGTTCCCAAACCGTCGCACCGACCGCGCCTCGCAGCAATGCTTCGAACTCAGTCAGCCCGCCAATGGTAGCAACTTCCTGAGCTCGAAAGGTGATATCCAGCCTTCCAAGCAGCGCTTCCTTGAAGCTTGCCACAGCCGGATCGTCGGTCCTGGTGTTGTTCACGACCGACTGAACGACGGCCGACAGGTTCCTCAGCCGATGCCGCATCTCGGCCACGATGAAGTCCATCTCGGCATCGTGGCGCCGGCGCTCCGTCACGTCGTCGAAGATGACCAGGATGTTGGGACTGTTGTTATCCGGATGAACGAGGCGGCGGGCATCGACAAGGAATGTACGCTGGCCGATCGTCGGGAATTCATGCTTCACTTCGAAGCCAATGACGGCCGCCGCCCGTGGGATCACCGAGGCTATGAGCTGCCGAAGCTCCGGAATATCCCATTGCCCATTTCCAAGCCGGAAGAAGTTCTGCGAGAGGATGTTGTCCCGCTCGACTTCGAAAGTCTTGATGAACGCATTGTTTGCGGTCGTCACACAGAAATTCTGATCCAGCACGACAACGGGCTGGGTCATCGTGTCGACGATGCCCTGGGCCTGTACGTGCCCGGTCTTCATCAGGCGATACAAATCTTCCAGCAACATCGATGGCATTCCCTCCTCACCGCACGCTTAACGAGTCGACAATATGAAGGCCCCCACAGCCCTGCGTCTAAAGTAATCTTTTCTGCATGGCTGGCAATGTCCGCCAGGTGGCGGCCCGGTCAAGCCCGGTGACAGCGTCATGGGCTGCCACCGGCTGCCCTGCCACTGAGACTATGTTTGCCATCCGTTGGCCGCTTTCTCCCGGTCGGATTCTGGCCGCGTGCTTGGAACTAATGACGGGCGAGACTGTTTCAGCTGTGACTTTGGCATGACGTTGACACTCCCTCCTGGCTGGGTAAGCCTCGATTTTGAGGAGACTTGCATCATGAAGAATTCGTCCACAATTCGTTCAGTCGCGGCTGCGGTTATCGCGGCAGCGGGAGTAAGCTTCGCCGGCTCCGCGCATGCCGACAGCGGTACGATCAGCTTCTCGGTCTACAAGGCTGCCTTCTTTGTGGGTGGTACTGGAGGCGAAGGCACGCTGACCTTCCATGGTCGCCGCTATCCCATCACTGTCGGCGGCATCTCGGGAGGCCTCGCCTTCGGGGCTTCTAAGACCAATTTTCATGGTACCGTTCGCCATATCCGCCGCGCCCGAGATGTGACGGGGGTCTACGGTGCGGCGGGCGGTGGCGGCGCGGTCGGCAAAGGTGCCCAGATGATCGTCATGACCAATGACAAGGGCGCCGAACTCGAACTCTCAGGCAAGCAGGTAGGCCTGCAAGTCAACGCCGATCTCAGCGGTATTGCCATCACGGTAAAGTAAGAGCCGTCCCGAAGTGGTCGCGATGCGCAGAGTTGCTAGAGGCTGGCGGCCCGGTCAGTGTGCGATAATTCACAGACTGGCCGCTAAAAAACAGTGGTGCAGAAAACGGACTTTCTCAATTCACGATTCGCAGTTTACCGCTTGCCCGCGGGCTCATGTGAGGCCATTCTTAGATCGGATCCTGGCGGTGCGGTGAGACGAGAGGTCAGGCCTGAAACGCTCAATCTCGACCTCGCAGTACTTCACGTGGCGCCTTTGCTCGACTGATCCCGAGCGAGGAGGTTATCCATGTCCACAAACCATGTCGACCATCCGTTACAACCGGGCGACCGGGTCCCGAACGTTGAGTTTGATGCCATCTCGCACGAGGGGAAAATCGCACTTGATGATTTTCGTGGCCGCAGCCCGTTGTTGATCGGTTTGTTTCGAGGCCTGCATTGCCCGTTCTGCCGGCGCCATGTCGCCGCCATGTCATATCTCAACCCGGTACTACGTGAGAAAGGCGTCCAATCCCTGGCTGTTGTAAACACCCCGGTCGAACGCGCGCGACTCTATTTCCGTTACCATCCGATACCCGATCTTCTTGCTGCTTCCGACCCGGTACGGGCTTCGCACCAAGCCTTCGGCTTGCGCGAGGTCGGGATCGATACGCTCATGGCGATACGAATCGATCTTCCGGGCGAGTTGCCCGAGCCTATGGGCGTGAGGGCAATGGACGAATTTCTCAACGAGAAGGAAGGATATCAAATGACGGAAGCCGATCAGCAGATGATGACCGCCGACCATGGGCAGCTTGTCGGTCAGTTCCTCATCGACCGGGAGGGCATCGTACGGTGGAGCTTCACTGAAGCTCTGGAGCCCGGGCTACAAACATTCAAGGCACCGAATTCCCAGGAATTGATGTCGGTAGCTTCCCAAGTCGCACCTTGAGAGAAAAACTCGCTCGACGCCCACCGCCCGGGTGGTGAGTTCCGGAACTGCTGCGACCTTTTGCGGTAGAACACTCCGCATCACGCGGATATATAGATCACGCTGCGTTGGCTTTTTAGCGGTACCCGATGCCCAATTCTCACGATTCCCCAGGTGAAAGCGTTAGCAGCTCGATCTCGGGTCGCAATCAGACAGCAGATCCGGCAGCGCAAGCGGCCGCCTCGGATCCACCAGACATTACCAAAGTCGACGACCCGCAACCGCCCGACGGATCCTTCGGCCAAACCAGACAGGCCGCGAGCAATCTATTCCGGGCGCTGCGTCACGATTTGCGGGCAAGCGCCGCCTTGGCGAAGAGCAGGACGGCCGCTTCGCTTTTGAGGCGGAAGCTCAGGAGGTCGATGCGGCGGGCAGCCACATCGGCTCCAACCCAGTGGATGACCACTGCTCTGGCCAGAACCCGCCGCAGGATTCGCGATCGGCGCACCAATCCGGCTGAAAGCAGCCAGCCCCGGTCCCTTCTGGCGGGCTGGCGGAAATACGCTATTGGGTCGATCCTTCTTGTCTGCCTCCTCGTCGGCAGCGTGCTGGTGTGGGCATTGAAAGACGTGCCCTGGAGCGAGATCCGGGATGGAACGTTGAAGCCGGTCGTGGTGCTGGAAACCGCCGACGGCGCGCCATTGGTGAGACAGGGGCCTTATCAAGGTCCCTATGCGCGATACGACCAGTTTCCACCCCAACTGATCGATGCCGTGCTGTCGATCGAGGACCGCCGGTTCATGGATCATTTCGGCGTCGATCCGAGGGGCATCGGCAGGGCGTTTCTGCGGAACCTGGAGGCCGGCTCCGTGGTGGAGGGCGGCAGCACCATCACCCAGCAGCTCATCAAGCTGCAATATCTCGACAGCGACAGGACGATAAAACGAAAGATTCAGGAGCTTGTCATCGCCGTCTGGCTGGAGTGGAAGCTCGGCAAGCATGAAATCCTGACGCGCTATCTCAACAGCGTCTATCTTGGCGCCGGTGCGACCGGCATGCCCGCCGCCGCGCGCATCTATTTCAACAAGGATATCGGCGCCCTCAATCTGCCGGAGTCGGCAATGCTGGCGGGGTTGCTGCGGGCGCCCAGCCAATGGAACCCCATCGACAATTTCGAAGGCGCCCGGCAGCGCACCATGGTCGTTCTCGACGCGATGACGGCCAATGGCAAGATCACCGCGCCACAGGCGACGGAGGCCAAGACGAGCTTTGCCAAGCTGCACCCAACAACGCCGACGCCGCGCTCCGGCAGCTGGTTTGCAGACTGGATTTCGCCGCAGGCGAGCGAAATCGCCGGCTCCTCGCCAGGGTCGACGACGGTGCGCACCACGCTGGTGCCGCAGTTACAGCAGATCGCCGAGAGGATCGTGAAACGGTCTTTGGACGGCGAAGGAAAATCCGCAGGAGCATCGCAGGCTGCGCTGGTTGCGATGACACCGGACGGCGCTGTCGTAGCCATGGTTGGCGGGCGCGACTACAAGGCGAGCCAGTTCAACCGCGCCGTCACTGCGATGCGCCAGCCGGGCTCCACCTTCAAGCTGTTCGTCTACTACGCAGCATTGAAGGCTGGGCTCACCTTGTCCGACCAGATTCTGGACGCACCAATTGAAATCGACGGCTGGTCGCCGGAAAATTCCGGCGGCAACTATAGTGGGTGGGTGACGCTCGCCGAGGCGTTCGCGCGATCGCTCAATGCCGCGTCGGTATCGCTTGCCCAAGAGGTCGGTCTGGACAATGTGATTGCCGCGGCGCGCGAACTCGGCATCGATGCGCCACTGGCCAACACGCCGTCATTGGCGCTCGGTACCTCCGAAGTCAATCTGCTCAATCTCACCAGCGCCTATGCCTCCGTCCAGCTCGGCAAGGCCCCCATCAAGCCCTGGGGTATCATCGATTTCCAAGCGGCAGGGCAGCCCAATGCCTTTCGCGTTGGCGCACAATCAAAGCCGAATGTCGATCTTTCGCCCTACCAGTCCGATCTCCTCGGCCTCCTGCAGCTGGTGGTGGAGCGCGGCACCGGACGGGGAGCAGACCCAGGCACGTTTGCGGCCGGCAAGACCGGCACCAGCCAGAACAATCGTGATGCCTGGTTCGTCGGCTTCACGGACGCCATGGTCGTCGGTGTCTGGGTCGGCAATGATGACGACGCGCCGATGAAGGGGGTGACGGGCGGCGCCCTCCCCGCCCATATTTGGCGGGACTTCATCCGCGAGGCGACGATCGAGCCGACGCTCAACGGAGTGCGGTCGAGCGAAGCGGTCGTCGATGGTCAAGGCGCACCGCAGTCCTGCAACATCACCGCCTGCTCGCGCAGCTACCGCTCCTTTCGCCCATCCGATTGTACCTATCAGCCCTATTCGGGCGGCCGAAGGCTTTGCGAAAAGTGATCTGGTTCGGCAGAGATCCAACCGCGGGGACTACCTGCCAAAAGCGTTTTTCAGCGCATCGGCGACGACGCGGACGGAGGGGACGTCCTTGATATCGGCATGGACCACCAGCCAGACCTCTCTCGTCAACGGCCGTTCGGTCTCGATGCGCTGAAGACCGCTCGACTCCGCGACGGCGAAATCGGGGAGCATGACGACACCTGCACCAAGGCTTGCAGTTGCAGCCTGAAACTCCAAAACGGACGATCTCACAGCGATCGGCCGGCCGGCGGCCAGTTCGATCAGCCGCAATTGCTGCGGTGAGGCATTCATGGTTTCGTCGTAACCGATGAAGGTCCAGTCCGACGGCGGAACCGTTTCGAGATAGGTCTTCGATGCGTAGAGATGAAAGCTTGTCTCGCCGAGCTTGGCGATCGCGTAATCTCCGTCCTCCGGACGCGACATTCGCACGGCCACATCCGCCTCCCGCCTGTTGAGGGAGGCGAGGCGCTTTTCTCCGACAAGCGTGATCTCAACGCCGGGATGGTCTCGCCTGACGGCTGCGATCGGTTTTGCAAGCAGCATGCTCGAGAGCGCGGGAGGGGCACTGATCCTGACATGGCCGCGCAATTCCGTGGCGCTGCTGCGGCCGAGCTGCTCGATGGCGGCGGTCTGGACGGCGACGAGAGCCGCGTGCCTGGCGACCTGCTCTCCGTCCGAAGTCAGGATGATGCGGCGTCCGCGGCGGTCTGCGAGTTTGCGTCCGAGACTGGATTCGAGCGACGAAACGCGGCGACTGACGGTGGCATGTTCGACGCCGAGTTGTCTTGCTGCACCAAGCAAGGTTCCCGATTGCGCGAGCGCCAGGAAATGCCGAAGGTCGTCCCAATCGAGTTTTGTGAAATCTCTCCCAACCATTGTGCAGCAATAGGGAATTTTCACCCATCACGCCATCGCTTATTTTATCCGAAATAAGGAGAGCACGAGCGATGACCGACCAGATCATATGGCTGAAAGCGGCCGGCGACATCAATCAGTTCCATGTCGAGCAGCGCCAGTGTGACAGCCCCGGCTATGGCGAGATCAGAATCCGTCACGAGGCAATCGGAACGAACTTTCTAGACATTTATCACCGGAAAGGTATCTACCCGATGCCGTCCTACCCCGCGGTGATCGGCGCCGAAGCGGCTGGAATCGTCGAGGCTGTCGGTCCGGGCGTCTCGATGTTCGAAAGAGGTGATCGCGTCGCCTATGCCGGGCCTCCGGTCGGCGCCTATCGCTCCGCGCGCAACATCGCCGCTGAAAGGGCGATCAAGCTGCCGGATACCGTTTCGACAAAAACGGCGGCGAGTTCGCTCCTCAAAGGCATGACCGCCTACATGCTGTTGAAGAAGACCTATGATGTGCGTGCCGGAAACCACGTTCTGATCCATGCGGCTGCCGGCGGGCTCGGCAGCATCCTGGTTCGCTGGGCCAAGTCGCTCGGAGCCACGGTGATCGGAACGGTCGGTTCCTCCGAAAAGGCAGCCCTCGCCAGATCTTGTGGAGCCGATCACCTGATCGTCGGGCGCGGCGCTGATTTCGTCGCGGAAGTGAAGCGGCTGACGAACGGGCTCGGCGTCGACGTCGCCTATGACGGGATCGGCGGGGATACGCTTCTCAAAAGCATACAATCTGTCCGCCCATTCGGCATGGCTGTCACCATCGGTCAGGCCGCCGGCGCCATTCCACCGGTGCCTGTCGAGGAACTTCGCCCGGGCAAGGCGCTCTGCCATCCGAGCATCATGGCCTGGTGCGCCGACGTCGGACAGTATCGCGAAGCTGCTCTCGCTGCGATCGGGGCGATGGAATCGGGGATCGTTTCGCAGATCGGCGCCGAATACCGTTTGACCGACGTTGCGAAGGCGCACGAAGAGATGGAATCCGGGCGCGCGGCGGGCAGTATCCTGCTGATCCCTTGATGGTTCGAGAAAGAACACCGGCAGAAATCATGGATCGCCAGCGCTTCCGATCCGCGCGGCGGCCTTCGACGGCCTGATCCGGTCGCGCGATCCGCGGCGACCGGCTGGACGCGTCTATCCAAAAAATGGCATTATCTTATCCATTCATGCTATCTACAGCGGGAAAACCTCTTTCGATAGAGTGCCGCCATCGAGGTGGGCGATCGGCAATGGACTGGCCCGCGCCCTGCCTCGCAAAGACGCCGGCCTGTCTGGTCGGCGTCGAATGACGGGAAAGGATGAAAGACATGTCTACAGCCAACAAGCCACTGATCGCAGTCACGGGTGCAACGAGCAAACAGGGGCGGAGCGTCGTTGCGACGCTTCTTGAAAGCCAGCGTTTCCGCGTCCGTGCGCTCACTCGAAGAAAGGATTCGCCCGAAGCCTTGCGTCTCGAAAAACTCGGCGCGGAAATCGCCGCCGTGCCCCTCGAGCTCGGCCTTCAGAAGGAATTCGCTGCGGCATTCAAGGGCGCGGATGGCGCGTTTCTGATGACGCCGCCGATCGCTCCGCCGCAGACGACCGAAGCACCTCTCGGCCGGCAACTGGCGGACGCTGCCGTGGAGGCCGGCTTAGGACACATTGTCTTCAGCACGCTGGAGAATGTCGACAAGATCACCGGTGGGACGAAATATGCGCCGCATTTCACCGACAAGGCGCGCGTTGCAGATTACATACGCGGCCTGCCGATTTCTCATTCCTTCGTCATGCTGGCATTCTTCTACACAAACCTTATCGAGTATTATGCGCCGCGGATGGAAGGCGACACCCTGCTCTTGCCGATTTACCTTCCGGAAGATTTCCGGGCGCCTTTCGTCGATCCGCTGACGGCGACGGGGCCTGTCGTCCTGGAGATTTTCTCAAATCCTGAGCGCTACAACGGCAAAACGCTGCCGGTCGTCGGCGATATCATCTCTCCGCGGGAGATGGTCGAGACCTTCCAGCGCGTCACCGGCCTCAAGGCTGAGTATCGAGATGCTTTCACCAGGGGTGGCCTGCTCCACTATTTTCCGGAATTCGCCGCCAACGAACTTCTCGTTCGAGAAATTCTTGGGATGGTCGAATATGCTGTCGAGTATGGCTATTTCGGCAAGGAACACGATCTCGAATGGAGCCGGCGGCTGAATCCCCAGACGCTCGACTGGGAGCAGTTTCTGCGGGCAACCGGATGGCGTGGCGACAAGCGGTCTTTCGGAGGTTGAATCAGCGGTTCTTACGACGGCCGGATTCCCGGCAGCTTGGCAACCTCGGCGGCAAGAAAGTCGACGAGGAGCCGAACGCGGGCAATGGCTGCACGCTCCGGAACAATCAGCAAGCTTAGCGGAACCGGCGAAGGCCGATAGTCGCCAAGCACCACTTCAAGCCGGCCGTCGTCCAGCAGATCTTGAACCAGCCAGAGATGTGTAGGACCGATGCCGCGTCCGGCGGCAAGAGCTTCGCGCGCCGCAAGCCCGTGATCGACACGCAGCCGACCGCCGACCGGGATCATCAATCTGGCGCCATCGGGGGCGGAAAGAACGAGCTGGTTGCTGCCTGCCACATTGGACATCACGATGGTTTCGTAGCGTGACAGATCGGCCGGACGCTCCGGCCGCCCCCGGGCGGACAAATAGGCCGGAGCGCCAACCAGCAGCCGCTGGCTCTCTCCGACCGCATGAAGTTTCATCGAGCTGTCGGCGAGAGGTCCAAGGCGAAGCGCCACGTCAATGCCTTCGCGAACCAGGTCGATGCGTTCGTCCGTCAGGTTGAGGTCGATGCGGATGTCCGGATGCCTGTCCTGGAAGTCGAAGATCATACGCGTGACATGCATCACACCGAGCGCTGCCGTACAGGAAAGCCGAACAGCCCCCGCCGGAGCCTGACGGGCATCTCTGGCTTCCTCAGCGGCCTGTTCGACCAGGCGCAAGATCTGAAGGCAGGTGGTATAATAGCGACTGCCCTCCTCCGTCAGGGTGACGCGGCGGGTGGTGCGGCTGAGCAGCGGCACGCCGACAGCCTCCTCGAGTTCATTGAGGTGCCGCGTCACGGTGGATTGGCCGAGGCCCAGCTCCTTTGCGACCATTGACAGGTTGCCGCGCTCAGCGACCCGCACGAAGGTGCGCATCCTGTCGAAAGACAATCCGGTCTTATCCATTCTTAAGCACAGTCGTTGCCATCCGCTCCATATACGGAATAATCCTGACTGTGCCCAGACCTCAAGGCGCCCCACTTCCATCATCGCGGCACGTGCCAGATTATCGCGTCGAACCGCGCGGCACGATGGAAAAGCCGCAATTGACCCTGTCTTCCCGGGGCGGCTCATCATGAATGGCATGCAGCAGCATGTCGGCGACGTGGTAGCCGATGTCCTGGCGCGGGATGTGCACCGTCGTCAGCGACGGCTCGATGAATGGCGAAAATTCCAGGTCGTTGAAGCCACAAATGCCGACATCCTCCGGCACGCGGATGCCGCGCGCCTTGCATTCGATCAGCACGCCGAAGGCCAGTTCGTCGCTCTGGGCAAAGACGGCATCGACATTGGGCACGCGATCGAGCAGGCGGGAAAACAGCTCTCTGCCGAGGCTGATACGGCTCGGCGCATCGCCGCCGATGATGAGATCCTCGTGGAAAAGGCCGGCTTGCCGCATCACCGCCTCATAACCCTCAATGCGCCGGCGCGAGCGGACATCGGCGCCGCGACCGATGAAGGCGATCCGACTATAGCCCCTCGACAACAGGAACCGGGTGGGCTCGGCGCCCGCCATATA
Organism: Rhizobium atlanticum; assembly: GCF_030182485.1. Classification (NCBI taxonomy): domain Bacteria; kingdom Pseudomonadati; phylum Pseudomonadota; class Alphaproteobacteria; order Hyphomicrobiales; family Rhizobiaceae; genus Rhizobium; species Rhizobium atlanticum. The sequence continues at coordinate 65,482 of NZ_JAQJCJ010000006.1, read as the reverse complement.
ATGATCGAGGCCGACGACCAGGCTTTGCGGCTCCTGACTAAGATCGGTGACATGGGCGATGGGACAGGGGGCGCTCGCCAGCAGCGGCAGAAGATCGCCGTAGTACTCGGCGCCGGCGATGATGACGCCGGCCGGCTTCTGGGTCAGGATGGATTTCAGCAGGCCGGCTTCACCCTCGCCATGGTGCAGCGTGCTCGAATATTGCACGGTGAACTCCGTGCCGCGGAAACAATCCTCGATACCGATCATCAGGGCGGCGAAGCCGTACTGGTGCAAGGCGGGAGTGATGACGCCGACAATGCCGTTGTGGCGGCCGGCCAGCGCCCGGGCGGCAAGATTGGGGATATAGCCCATCTCCTCGACCGTGCGCAGAATCTCCTCGCGCAGATCCTCCGAGACGATTTCCGGATTGCGCAATGCACGCGAAATGGTGATCGGGCTCACGCCCACCTTCTTCGCCACGTCGCTCAGCTTCACATGCATCCCGCGCTCGGCTTTCCGCCCCCGCTCAACCGAATTCTTCATCGCCCCTCATATACCGTGGGCCAGACGCGCCTGCGGCCGATTCCCCGGTCATGACTTCCTGACGAAGAAATATTTTAGAGTCCACTAACTTTTATAGCCGCAACAGGTTCCGGAGATCCGACTTTGCCGAAGCGAGCGGGACCGCCTTTATCAGGCGAGACGGCCGGCAGTTGGCGGGGAACGCGGCGGCTGGCGCGGGCATCGGCGACGGATGTTAAACTTCAGTAATGTCTTACAAATCGGCAATATCAACATGATCAATATTTAATTTGTAAAGCCATCCGGCGTGATCATATTTAATCCCGAGCGCGAATTCTTCCCCCCTCCCCGATCGTCGCCTCCCGGCGATCCGCGCCGGCGAACGGAGGAATTGGCGCACCTCATCCGACGCCAGGTCCCAGACATGGAACTACGACGCCGTCACAAGCCAATGTTCTCGCAAGGGATAACCACCATGTCACATATTCTCAGCAAACATCGCACAGCAGCACTTGTCGGGGCCGCCATCATCGCCGGCGCGGCATGCCTTCCCTTCGCCGTCAATTCGCCCAGCGCCTTTGCCGCACCATCGGACACGGGCGGTATTCTCGCCCCGAGCGGCTCCTTCGCCTCCGTCGTCGACGCCGACAAGCCTGCCGTCGTCACCATCACCACGACGATGAAGACGACGGATGTCAGCGCCGAGCAGGAATCGCCGATGGACGAGCAGTTCCGCCAGTTCTTCGAGGATCAGGGCATTCCCCTGCCACGCCCGGCCCCGCAACAGCGCGGCTCCCAGCATGCGATGGCGCTCGGCTCCGGATTCATCGTCAGCCCGGACGGCCTGATCGTCACCAACAACCATGTCATCGACAATGCGCTCGACATCAAGGTGACGCTCGACGACGGCACCGAGCTGCCCGCCAAGCTGATCGGCGCCGATCCGAAATCCGATGTCGCCGTGCTGAAGGTCGAGGCAGGCAAGCCGCTGCAGACCGTCGCCTGGGGCGATTCCGACAGGCTGAAGCTCGGCGATCAGATCCTGGCGATCGGCAACCCCTTCGGCATCGGCACGACGGTAACGGCAGGCATCGTCTCGGCCCGCGGCCGCGACCTGCATAGCGGGCCGTATGACGATTTCATCCAGATCGATGCGCCGATCAACCACGGCAATTCAGGCGGTCCGCTCGTCGATCGCGAGGGCAAGGTCGTCGGCATCAACACCGCCATCTACTCGCCGAACGGCGGCAGCGTCGGGGTCGGTTTCGCCATTCCCTCCGACGAGGCCAAGGCGATCGTCGCCAAGCTCGAGAAGGATGGTTCGATCAATCACGGCTATCTCGGCGTGCAGATCCAACCGGTCACGAAAGATGTCGCCGACGCCGTGGGCCTCGACAAGACAGGCGGCGCGCTGGTGGCCGCCGTCTCCGCCGATACGCCGGCGGCCCATGCCGGCCTGAAGCCCGGCGACATCGTCACCTCGGTCGGCGGCGAGACCGTCAAGACGCCGAAGGACCTGTCGCGTCTCGTCGCCGATCTTTCACCGGGCACGCAGAAATCGCTCGGCGTCTGGCGCGACGGCAAGACCATCGATCTCAACGTCACCGTCGGCGCCAATGCGGATGGCCGGAAGCAGGCTGCGGCGACAAGCCCGGAAGCGCAGGGCCACGCCTCCGGCCAGCCGAGCCTCGGCATCGGCCTTGCCGACCTGACGCCCGATGTGCGTCAGCAGCTCAACCTGCCGCGCTCCGTCAGCGGCGCGGTGGTCGCCAGCGTCAATCCGGATAAATCGGCCGCCGCCGCCGGCATCCAGTCGGGCGACGTCATCGTCTCGGTCAACGACCGACCGGTGCACAATGCCCGCGACGTCAAGGCCGCAATCGCCGAAGCCGGCAAGGCCGGCCGCAAATCCGTGCTGCTGCTCGTCGAACGCGACGGGAATAAAACCTTCATCGCCGTACCCTTCAACACGGCCTGAGGCAATCCCAGGGAAGAGCCCCGCGAAAGCTGGCTCAATTTGCTGACAAAGTCTCTTCCGTCATGCTCGGCCTTGTGCCGAGCATCTGACCACCTTAAATGTTCCAGTATAAAATCTTTTATTTTCAAGGGCTTACTTTGACGTGCGCAGATCCTCGGTACAAGGCCGAGGATGACGTCAGGATCTATGGCTATCCGGCTGCGGCACAGAGCTGCGGCCGGCCCTTGAAGCATATGGTAAATGGCGGCATTTCCCCTCGAAAAACCGACAGACCGCCGGTTTTTCGTTCCGAAAAGAGACACTGAAACAGGGTGTTGCGCCATTGCCTGACAGGGCCGCCGATGGCAGTCAACTACCGCTTTACCAATTAACCCTACTGGCTTACCTTAATATCAGCATCAACTTGAATACATCCCGCCCTGTGACATCGTGTTTTCATAATCGCTAATTTGTTCCGGCACGGCGCACCGGAACGGTGACTCGCTTTTCCCGAGAGGGACCGGCTTCGTGCATCGAGCAGCGCCGCAACATTGAACGGAGGGTATGCCATGAATAACGTGGTGGAATTTCGCGCCAAATGCCCGAACGACGCAAGCCTGGCCGACTGCCGGGAGGCGCTTGAACCGCAGGTGATGAAGATCGTCGCCGAGGCCGTCGGCAGGGGCTATCCAGCGGCCGAAGCGGCCATGGTGGTCGCCGATATCGCCGACGACTATATCCTGATGCTGTCGCGCGAGCTGCGGAAATAATGGCGCGGCGTGCGCAGATCCGCACGCCGACAAGCCGGAAATGAGGGAATCAGTGGACCGCGCAGCGCCTGCCGGGGTAGCAGGGGTACAGGAGACGAGACCGGCCACGCGGCCCGGCGATCCTAACGCCGGATAATGCCGGAAGTTCCGGCCCGGCGTTATCGCCATTTCGGCTGGGGCGGCGGCGCATTGGCCCGGATCTCATGCAGCGGTGCGTGAGACCCGAGTAGCTTTTTCAGCTTCTTCTCCTCCGCCGGGCCAATCCCAAACTTGCGGCAATGCTCGGCAACGTCATGCTCCCGAGGCCCCGGAACGCGAACTTGGCGGTTGCTCATGCTCTTCATGTTCGTTTCCTCCTTGAAGGGGATAACAAACAACCGGCATTTTTGTTCGTTAGAAAAGTCTAATTTTAGTAAGGGGCGAAATACGGCAATATATCAGCGGAGCTGACGCCGTTATGCTGCGTTTGACTTGCCAGCATTCGCCGTCAGTCGATTGCCAACCGCAAGGATGGCGCTCAACTGATCTTCAGCCAATGCCTGAGTGCCGCCACAGCCCCGTCGCTGGCATAGGCAATGACCCCACCCGTCGTCAGCCCGGCGAAGGCAATCAGCCCTGAGATGCCATAGCCGATCGACTTCATCCGTTTCCACTCTTCGAGCGCCGGGCCGACCGTCTCCTGGTTCTTGTCGACGGTATCCTTGAGCGTCAGCATCTCGGCGCGGATCTGCACGTCCGCTCCGCCTGTCATCGCCACTCTCGTATCGAGATGGGCGATCTGCCTTGCCTGTTCGTCGAGCCGCTTGTGGATCACGGCTCGACCCTCATGGCCATTGGCTTTTTCGTCGCTCATCTCCTGGCGCAGCAGCGCGACGTTTTCCTCGATGCCGGTCAGCCTTCCCTCGACGCGCCCGAGCGCGCGCAGGATATCGTCGTTGGATGTCATGGCAGGCCACCTCAGGAATTGAATTTCAGCTTTTCGGACTGGACAATGCCGCTCGAAATCCGGTCGATGATAATCGGCTGCGGATGGATGAAGGAGACCGGCGAAAGCTCCCCGACAGACGGCGCAGGACGCACTACGGAGCCAATCGGCATGACGACGGCGCTCACGCCTTGATAGGTGATGACGTTGCCGGCGATGCTGGCGACGACCTGCGTGCTCAAGCGCGCCAGGCCGTCCGGGCCGGAATAGATGTGCAGCGTCTGCTCGGGCCTGAAGATGCTCGCATCCGCGACGACAATCTGGTTATAGGTGGCAACGCCGTCAGTTCCGGCCTGCGCGGTCAATGTCGTGCTCGCAAGCTCCAGCATGCCGGGCCAGACACCGCCTCTGGAGGGGGAGACCCAGGCTGCGTAAGTATCGATTGCCGCGTCGCAGCAAGCCGATGTCTGCGCAAGAATATCATCGCGAAGCCGCCATTTGCCGGAAGCGTCCGTTCCATCCGACGGCCAGCTGTTGTTGGTTCCATAGACCTGATACTCGGCCCTGAGGCCGAGATCGTTGCAGGTGATCGTCCCGGTCGCCGGCGAAGTGCCGCCGGCGAAATTGTAGGTGAAGGTGTTGGCGTCGACGACCGATATTACATAGCTTCCATTGTAAGCGGTCGGCGTTGCTCCCGAGATACTGACGGTCTGGCCTGTCGCAAGTCCGTTGAGGCCGCTTGCGATGGTCGCCGTGGCGACCGTGCCGACCGAGGTCAGCGTGATGTTGCGTGTGATCGTCGTCCGCCCGAGCGGCGGGAAGGCGACGATTCTGGCGCCAGAATATTCGCGGTGATCAAGGACTTTCGACCGCAGAAATTCACTCCAATGCCGATTCGAAATCTGCGAAGACGAATTGTTCAAACGTCGGTCCAAAACGCCCCTCCACCCTCCGTCATCCCAGGCCTTGAGCCTGGGATCCATGCCCGCCCCTGGTGGAGCCCAGCGTGGATCCTCGGGTCAAGCCCGAGGAGGACAGAGCAAGGGGTGGGCATGGTGCCACACCCACAGTGGTGTTCGATGACGCCGGCCGGAAAGCCCTGGCGAATGACGCACGCCATCGAAGCGTCGCCGGCCTTCGCCGTCGACATCACCTTTGGATTCAAATCTCGCAGCTTGGATTTACGGTAGGAATTAAATGATCCGCCGGGGGGTGATCAAGGACTTTCGAGCGTAGAAATTCACTTGGATGTCGATTCGAAATCAGTGGAGGCGAACCGGTCAACGTTGGTCCAAAACGCCCCTCCACCCTCCGTCATTCCAGGGCTTGTCCCTGGGATTCACGCCGATGCTGGTGGAGGCCAAGGTGGATCCTCGGGTCAAGCCCGAGGAAGACGAAACAAGGGTGAACGCTGCGCCAAACCCCGCGGTGGTGCGATACCATCCAACGTGAGCGAGGAATATACTATCAACAGGCTGCCGATCACAGAAGGAGGAGTCTGTGAACACCACCGTCTCAGGACTTCTTCTTTGCCTCGCCACTTTTATCGGCGTGCACCTGTCCGCGAACCCGGCCGATGCCGAGGAACTGGTGCGGTTCGAAAGCGCCCCCGTCAAGCTCAGCCCGTTTCGCATCCGCAAGGCCCTCGAACAGGGAGAAATTCTCTCCCAACCGCAGGGCACGCCGTTGCTCGGCTATCTATCCCGCCCTGCCGGCGACGGCCCCTTCCCGGCGGTGGTCATCCTGCATGGCTGCGATCACCTGCGTTTGAGCGTCAAGGAGCTTTGGCCGAAACGGCTGGTGAGATGGGGCTATGTCGTGCTTGTCGTCGACAGCTTCACCACCCGCAAGCTCGCCGACACCTGTCGAAGCGCTCTGCCCGAGCGCGTCTTCGATGCCTATGGCGCTTTGGACTTTTTATCGAAATCAGGCTTCGTCGATATCCGGCGCGTCGCCTTGATGGGCTTTGCGGCCGGCGACACCGCGGCGCTGGACGCCACGAAGACCGACGGCAACGAGCAGCTTATGGAGCGCAAGTTCAGGGCGGCGGTTGCCTATTATCCCGCCTGTGACGCCGATCGCGGCGACCCGACAGTACCGACCCTGATCATGACTGGCGAGAGAGACAATTGGAGCCGGGCCGAACGATGCCAGAAGAGGCTTGCCCGCCTCAGCGACAATGCCCCGCCCGTCGAGCTCAATGTCTACAAGGGCATCTATCACAATTTCGATGCGCCGGAGTTCATGGTGGGACGGAGAGTGCTGGGTCATATCGAAAAATACGACGCCGACGCCGCGGCGAAGTCCATGCGCAGCGTTTACGCCTTTCTACGCAAGTACCTGGCAAACTAAGCCTGCCTGATCTCAGGAGGATCGATCGCGGCGCAGCTCCCCCCAACCTCCGCCATTCCAGGGCCTTGGAGCCTGGATGCCTCCCGCCGGTTGCCCGGCATTTACCGGCACCCCAACCTCCGTCATCCGAGGCCTTGAGCCTGGGATCCATGTCCGCTGCCGACGTGGATCCTCGGGTCAAGCCCGAGGAGGACGGAGTGTGAGGCGATCTCTGCGGCAAATCAATCCAGGGCGATATTTACGCTCCGAACTGAACGCCTAAACCTCACTCGGCCGCCCTGACGTTGCCTGGCTCGCCGAGGACGTGAACGCCTCTTCGGCGCTCGGCACTTTCCCCTCCGGCGTCAGATCGTCGACGGCCTTCGGAAGATCGCGGCTCAGCCGCCCGAGGATCTCCTGATGCGAGAGGCCGGTATTCCTGGCGATCTCGTCCAGGACATCCGGGCCGAGGGCTGTGGCAAGTTCGCCGTCATTGATGTCGGCATTCTGGCCGCGGCGCACCCAGGATTCCATCTTGTCGCCCTGGCCGTTCTGCTGAAAGGTCTTCAGGAGGTCGCCGAGGCCGCCGCTGACGATGCTGCCGGACGTCAATCCACCGAGAAGGCCGCCCAAGCCGCCCAAACCACCCCCGGAACCGGCCAGTCCGCCGAGAATGCCGCCGAGCCCGCCTGATGGCTGGCCTCCGGCGCCTGCCTGCTGCGGGTTCTGGAGGCCCCGCAGGAGCTCCCGGATCTTGTCCCTGTTCTGGTAACCGGCAACGGCAAGAACGGCGAGAAGCGCCTTCATTTGACCGCTCATCATGATGAAATCCTCCTGTGGTGCTCCGTGGGTTCAAGCCAGTCGGAGCGCTGTATGGGCGCAATGTTCACAAAGTTGGAAAGCTCCCCGCCGGCGGGCGCAAGATCCCGTGCCGGCGGCATTGTTCGACTGTCTCAAGGCCGCATCAGATTTCCGGGCAACCGCGCCGGTTGGCGAAGATCATCCGATCCGGCCCGCGGCGGGTCATGCCCTCGACGACGATGCTGCGCGGCGACATGCGCACGACTCGGGCCCGGCGCAGGCCTTCGCTGCGGGCGATGTCGAGCGCATCGTCAGGATCGCAGCGTCGCGGTCCCCGCGGTCGTAATCGCGATCACGGTCACGGTCGTAGACGCCGACGCCGCCGGGGCCGATGCGCAGCTCCATATCCTGGGCGGCGGCAATCGTCGGTGCGATCGTCAGGCCGGTCATGGAGGCCAGGCCGATCAACACGAACTGAAGAGACTTATGCATGGATTCCTCCCATGGCCTTGTTTGCTTATCGCCATACCAACATCGCCATCGGGATTTTGTTCCGTGAGGCCGGAGGAGCCTGCGGGGAGAAAGCAAGGGCCTGCACGACAGCGCGGAGCCGCTCAGCGTGCTCGGGCGTGATGCTCCAGCCAGGCGACTGCGAAGCTGCAGATCGAGGCCGCATCGACCAGCACCGATGGCGCGTCTCCGACTGGACCCTGTGTGCCCTGCCCGCTGGCGAGAAAGGCGCTGACGATCCGGGCGAAGTAATCGCTTTCGAGGCCAGGCACGACCGGGTCGCCGGTATCGAATTCCTCGAGCATGCGCCATACCACGCCTGCTGGCGTGGCAAAGGGCACCTCGTAGCGGCGCAGGCGCTTGTTCGGGATTTCAGCCAGATGCTCGGCATGGTGGAGAAGGGTCATCGTGTCGAGCGGGGCTCCGGCTATGAGGACCTTGCCGCCGGCCGCCACGAGTTTGGCGAGCGGCGAGCCATCGCCATAGCCGTAATCGAGCGGATGATCGGCGGTGAGCCAGTCGGCCCTGACGCCGATCGCCGCGACCGAGGCGCCCGGATTGCCGCTGCGCCGCGCCCCTGGCGTGGTTCGAAGGAATTCCGGGAAGATGCCGTTATCGCGGATCGCCCGGGAACTGATGGGATCGAAAGGCGCAATATGGTCGCGCCATTCGAAAGGAACGCGGCCGTTCTCGTCGAGCAGTTCGTCATAGGCGCCGTTCCAGTCCGCATAGGCGACGATGGTGCCCGACGGGCCGACGACATCGCGCAGCGCATCGATGAACATGTCGGGACCGTTGAGCAACCGCCCCAGTCTGCTCATGGCGGCATGCACCATGACCATGTCGCCGGCGCGAAGTCCGAGCTTTTCCAGATCCTTGCTGAGCGAGAGACGGGTGTGAAAGTGCGGAGCGGTCATCGGCCAACGATCAGCAGGACACGACCCGGAGTCAATGCTCCCGGGCGGACCTCAGGGCACCATCGCTCGCGATACCCTGCTGCCGCTCACGCGCCTCCTGCCTCCGCGCCCGCGGCGGGCTTCCGTTTGGTGCACCGCTTTCAAGGACATGAACCTGGTGGTCATCGATGACGGTCCGTGGAAGCCTCCCTGCGGCCGCCGGTATGGATCTTCTACCGCCGATCGGTGCCCCCTGGGCCATCCTTGCGATCTATGAAAGCTTCGGCTTCATCCACCACGCGTTCCTTGATGGCATCGTGAGCATCGGACGCAACGTCCACGGCCTTGTGATAGACTTCCGACGCTACCTCTTTGCCTTGCGAGACGACGTCCTGGGCCTGATGACTGAGGCTATCTCTCGTGCTATCTGCGGCTTCGCCGACCAACTCATCCTCGGTATCGGTATGGGGCAGCGCCGCGCCGATCGCTGCACCGACCGCGAAAGCCAGGGCACCGCCGACGAGCGGCTGGTCGCGGAAATGGGTGAGGATCGACTCGTTGAGTCTGCTCGTTTGCTCCTGAAGACTGGTCGCCGCCGAAGAGGATCGGCTCGACAGCGAGCTCGCCGCGTCAGACGCACGGGCGCTGAGGTCGCTCGCGGCGCTTTTCGCCTGCTCCCATTTCTCCGCCGCCCAGCCGGTTGCCGCGTCGAGCATTGCACCAGTCTCGTCGGCGATCTGATTGATCTGCTTTCCGCTGGCGTCGGCGAAGCCACGATAGGTCTTGCCCGCCTCGTCCATGAAATGGCCGGCACGACCTCCTGTTTCGTCAGTCAACGCTTTCAACCTCTTGCCGGATTCATCGGCAAAATGGCTGTAACGGGCTCCGTTTTCCATTGCCGGCGGGCCAATCCGGCGAACCCGTCCAGTCGCCGGGTAAAGCGGGTATTCAGGATCCTTGCTCCAGGTCGCCGTGTCGCCTGATGAAGGACTGCCTTTTGCCATGAGCCAGGCGAGGCTCACGCCCATCAGCGCGACCGGCAGAGGGTTCGCCTTGAGGGCGTGGCCAAGATTGCTGACATACTCTGCGCCGCCGCTTCCCTTGGCATATGCGATGACCTCATCGATGAGTTGGCCCGGCGACATCCGTTCCTGAATCGCGTCAATCCGATCTCCTATGCGGCGGCGGTCTTGGTCGATCTCCCACTGAAGCTCGGCCGATGTTTTTTCCGTTGAATTTTCCATCAGATTTTGTCCTTCACAACATCGACGTCGCGGCGAAGCGAAGTCGCAGTACGATCCAGTTTCATGTTGTTGGCGCGAAGCGCGGCGAGGCCCCGGGCGACCAAGCCCCAAGCGATCCCGGCAATGATGATGCCGACGATCAGAGAGGCGAGCGCACTGGCAGTGGTTTGGGTAAAACCCTGTGTCACGAGGAAGGCCGCGAGCCCGCCGACAAGGGCACTCAGCAAGACGCCGACTGCCCCGATCGCCAGGACCACTCCGAATAGGAGAACCTCCACGCCGCTGAGCGCCTGCGAAAATTTTTCCGAGGCTTCCGTCTTGGCAAGGTCGATTTCCTTGCGGAGCAGGCCCGTGACATCACCCAAGAGGCCACCGACGAGCTCGGAGAGGGGTGTGTTCTCTGAAGTTTTAGCCATTGTTCTCACCTCCGGTCGTTGCGGCGCCGGGGCGCAGGCCAATCGACGGTTCGCGCGGCGCGGCAGCTGTTTGCCTTTTCGCGGAGGCTGTCAGGAAGCGGCTTGCCGCCAGGCCCGCAAGTGCGGCGATCCCGAGAAAGGCGAGCGGTTGCTTGCGCCCGAAATCCTCGGCCATGGTGGCGATTTCGCCGATGTCCTTGCCTTCCATCCGCCGAGCGACGGTCTGCACGCTCCGCCCGATTTGCCTGGCGTATCGCCCGACCTCAGCCTGACCGGAGCTTTCCATTTCGGCGCCAGCTTTCTCAAGTGCCGTTGCAACGCCGCCAACCTGGCGAGCAGCGAAGCTGGTGCGTTCGGAAATGACTTCCTTGGCTTTCTCGACGGCCGTGTCGGCGCCTTCCTTGATCGCTTCCTTGGCCGCGGAAATGTCTTCGCTCACCTTCGCTTCCAGATCGGAAACGGACGTGCGCGTTCCCGGCGAAGAACCAAAGGCTGGGGATGAGGACGGTGTCTGCGCCGTTGCGCTTCTTCCTGCCGGATCTGTGAAATCGTTTTGCATGTCTAACCTCCCATGTCGTGGCGGCGACTGCCGCAGCCCCGAACCACGGGTGCCCCGCTTTGTTCCGCAAATGCCAAACGTTCCGCTTCGGCATGGCTCAGATCTGCGACTGCAATGAAGCAGCGCCGTCCTCGGCTCCTTCTTGATCTTTGGCAGGCGTGACAATGGACGCTGCGACGTAACGCTCCTCCCTGTCGCCATCGTTGAAGTAGTAGACGGCGAGCAGGGATCCCTCCCCGCGTTTTACCATTCTGGGATAACCGAGATCAGCCGTGCCGCCGTCGCTGCGGATGACCTTCTCGGCGCCCCATGTCTGGCCGTCATCGAAACTCATGCGCATCCGGATACCAAATGGCGGATCACGATAGCCGTAGACGAGCAGCAGCATGCCTTCGATGCGTCCGAGCGCTGGCGGGTTGCCATTGCTGCCGGTGTCGCCGACAATGCAGCCTTTCCGTGTCCAGGTCTTCCCTTCGTCGTCGGAGGTGAAGGCTTCTATCCAACCCTTGCCACCACCCCTCCCCATGCAGCGCGTCAAGGTCAGCATGGCGCCACCGGCAAGCGCCACCGATGCCGGCATGATCGAATAGCCCTCAGGTTCCGGGCCGACAAAGCCTTGAAGGACGAAGCTGCGCCCGCCGTCGGCAGTGCGCGCGCAGAACACCCTGCCTTCCGAACCGTCCTCTTTGGAGGTGCTGAGCATGAAGAGCGCATGTTCCCTGCCAAGAGGCACGATATCGGTGCGCGCCGAGATCGGAAGGTGCAAACCGGTGAAACGATACGGACCCTGCCATGTCAGGCATCGATCCCGGCTGACATAGAACCAGCTGACCGCGTCGCCCTCTACATCGGTTCTGGCGCACATGACGATCGTCTCGGGATCGAGAAAGTCTATGGGTTCATCCAGACGGGCGAGGTCATCACGAACCGACAGATGCGGACGGATCTTGAGATCGGCGTTCAGGTGCTCATCGGCCGAAAGCGAGAGCCCACCGGGCACCCGGCCGCAGAACGGCTCGTCCATCCATGTCAGTCCGCCGTCGAGGCTGCGTGCCTGCCAGGGTACGAATGGATAATCACGGTCCAGTTCGTGAAATTCCCCCTTCGCTCCGAGTTTGCCGCGCGCGAAGACGACAACGATTTCCTCACCCCAGGACCAGAGGCCATAATTTGCCGGCCAGCCTGCGAACTCGCCCTGTCTCCTGTAGATTTCAATATGGCGGAATTGCATGTTCATTGGGGCTTCCGCTGTCATAGCGTCTCGACTGGAAGTGCCCGCACGAGCAGTTCATCCTGGCCGAGCAGCCGTTCGAGTTCGCGACGGTATTGGCGCCACCACGCCCGATCGAGACTGCCCACCATGACTTCGATCACGATGACGGTATCTTCTTCAGTGCCCTCGTCATTGGACCAAAGCCCTTTTGCGGGGGAATTGAGATAGGCCGTCACACCGCCATGGCGCTCCGTCATCTCGCGCTGAATTGTCGCGATAATGTCTCCGATGTCGATCGTCGCTTGCGGCGCTGCCGGAATAAACAACTGAATCAAATGCATGTGGAATTCTCCTCGTCTCGCAAACTTCGCAGATCTGACGAGGTTCCAGCCCGGCTCTAAATCTGGTGCGATGTCATGGTGTCGGCTCCGCGCCGAAATCGCCGAGATCCGTCGGACGACAAGGAAAGCGGCAGCAGGCGGTGGTCGCCTTCGTGCAAGGTGCTCCGGGCCGCGGTGGCGAGCCCAGACGCAAGGTGCCGTCATAGGGCTGATCAAGCATCCCTTTTCAGTTCATCCCGAAGACAGATACCAATTAGTCTTGACTCATCAATTAGTCACGACTATTGTGTTTACATGATCGAGACCACCCCAATTACCACCGTCATGCGCGCCCTTGCCGATCCTACCCGGCGGGCGGTGTTCGAGCAGATCGTCCTCTCCAAGGAGATCACCGTCGTCGAACTGACACGGGCGAGCACCGTCACTCAGGGCGCCGTCTCGCAGCACCTCAAGGCGCTGAAGCAGGCGGGCCTCGTCGCCGAGCGCCCCGAGGGCCGCAATGTCTATTACCGCGCCGAGCCCGAAGGCCTTGCGCCGCTTGTGGACTGGATGAGCCATTACGGCACCTTCTGGCGCGAACGTTTTGCCGATCTCAGAACCTTGCTGAAGGAAATCGATCCATGACCGACACCGCATTGAAGTCCGACACGCAGGAGATCGTCGTCGACGGAGTGTTCCCGCACGCGCCGGAAACCATCTGGAAAACGCTGACGTCAGCCGAGCTGATGGGCCGCTGGCTGATGATGCCGGCGGGCTTCGAGCCGGTCGAAGGCAAGCGCTTCACCTACCAGACGACGCCGGCCGGCGCCTGGGACGGCACCATTCACTGTGAGGTGCTGGAGGTGAAGCCGAATGAGCGTCTCTCCTATGCCTGGAAAGGCGGACATGCCGAAAATGCCGGCTACGGCTCGCCGCTCGATACCGTCGTCACCTTCCTTCTCTCCAGGACGGAAAACGGCACACGGCTGCGCCTCATTCATTCCGGCTTCCTGCTTCCGAGGAATGAAACCGCCTTCCAGAAGATGGGCGAAGGCTGGAAGAAGGTCGTGAAGAATATCGGCGCCCTCGCCGGCAGCGAGGACTGATCCGGCAGCAGCCACATCACAAATTTGTTCAGGAGAAAGCAATGAGCAAGCCTTATACCGGCGGCTGCGCCTGCGGCGCCATCCATTACGAGATTTCGGCCGAGCCGATTGCGATGAACGACTGCCAGTGCCGCGACTGCCAGCGGACGAGCGGCACCGGCCACGGATCCTATCTGACCTTCCCAAGCCGGCAGGCGGTGAAGCTTGAAGGAGAGGCCAGCCACTGGCAGATGGTCGCCGACAACGGCAATGTCAAAACGCGCGGCTTCTGCCCGGCCTGCGGCGCGCCTGTTTACCTGACCTTCTCATACATGCCCGATTTCTTCACGATCCACGCCGCCAGCCTCGACGAGCCCGAGCGATATCAGCCGCAAATGGCAACCTACACCGTGCGCGGACTCGCCTGGGATCGGGTCGACCCTGACGTGGCGAAATTCGAAAAGATGCCGCCGATGTGAGGCTGGCGCAGCGCCCGCAAAATGGTCTCTCGGGTGCTCGGTCGCGAGCGGGGAAGGTCCCGCTCACGACATCGTCGCTTAGCCACCGGGGTCGAGTTTTTTCGTGCGTTGCCGATCCAGCATAAATTGTCTTTGACATTTCTCCGCATAGAATATAACCATATGGCTATATAGCTGATTGGTGATGCATGGACGACAGGCTTGATGCGATTTTTTCCGCCCTCTCCGATCCTACGCGGAGAGCAATTCTCGCGCGGCTTGCCAGTGGCAAGGCGACCGTCGCCGAGCTCGCCGATCCCTTCGCGTTGTCTCAACCCGCCATCTCAAAGCATCTCAAGGTCCTGGAACAGGCCGGGTTGATCCGCTCCGGCCGGGAAGCGAATTCGCGTCCCCGCATCCTGGAGCCGGCAGCCTTGAAGACAATTGCGGATTGGATCGCCGATTACAGGCGCTTCTGGGATGAAAGCTTTGATCGTCTCGATGACTATCTGTCCAAGGTACAAGGAAACGAAAATGGCCAAACCCGAGACCGAAACAGACAATAGCCGTGACTTGGTTCTCGTGCGAAGGTTCGATGCTCCATGCGATCTCGTTTTTGGGGCATGGACCGACCCGAAAGCCCTGGTGCAATGGTGTGGCCCTCACGGCTTCACGGCGGTCGGCGACAGGCTGGAAGCCTGGCCAGGCGGCAGACACCGCGCCTGTCTGATTGCCCCGGATGGAGAAGAGCATTGGGTCGGCGGAAGATATCTGGAGGTCGAGCCGCCGCACAGGCTTGTCTTCACCCATGCCTGGGAGACCGCAACCGGCGAAACCAGCCCCGAAACGATCGTCACCATCACCTTCAGGGAAAGCGACGGCGGCACGGAAATGACTTTTCGGCAGAGCGGATTTGCCAGCGCATCCTCGCTTGAGGGTCATGAATCCGGTTGGTCTCAAAGTTTCGAACGATTGAACTCTTTTCTGGGAACCGCCGAAGGGCAAAATCATGGGTAAGGCGGCGATGAAGCTCTACTATTGCGAGACGCTCAATCCGCGAAAGGCATGCGCCGCCGCGCGTCTTCTTCAAGCCGACGTCGAGTTCGTCAGGGTTGACCTGGCGAGCGGAGAACAGCGAACCGCGGAATTCCTGGCGCTGAACCCGAACGGGAAAGTCCCGGTGCTGCAGGAGGAGGCCGGGACCTTATGGGAAGCGAACGCCATCATGTGCAGGCTGTCCGACACAGTCGCGTCGGATTTCTGGCCGCATGACCATCGGCAGATCGACGTGCTGCGCTGGTTGAGCTGGGATGCCAGCCATTTCACCCTGCATGGAGCAACGCTGTGGTTTGAAAGTTTGATCAAGCCGTTGTTCGGCGGGAAGCCTGACGTCGCCGTGATCGAAGACGCGAAGACGAGTTTTCGGCTCCATGCCCGGGTGCTCGACGATCATTTGGCCGAGAACAGCGTCGCCGTCGGGAAGACACTGACCGTTGCCGATTTCGCACTGGCAGCTGCGCTTCCTTATGCAACCGCTGCCGACATACCACTCGCCGAATTCCGGCATATCCAGAAGTGGTACGCACGGCTTGAAGAACTGGATGCTTGGCAAAACCCTTTTCCAGCCTGAGAGGCACGCGCCAAGGGCTATTGCGGTTTGATAGGTGTTATCGCCGAAGCCCCGCTGAGGACATCTTCGTCTCTCGACCTCTTCTCCGCAGCAACGATTCGTGCCTATATTGCCGCTATGCCGAGCACACCACGCCGTAATAGGCCGCGTTGCTGCAAAGCGTCCTGGGCATTGCCAAACCGGCGGGTACATTCTGTCGTGAGCACCACAAAGTACTTGCTGATCTTGCCGCTGATGGCGGTCATCGCCTACATGGCGATCGTGGCTCTGGTCTATTTTTCGCAGGCAAGACTGCTTTATCCCGGAGCCGGCGCCACACCTGCTCCGGACCACCCGAGTTGGGGCGAGTCGGTCCACGTCAAGACGCCCGACGGCGAGATGCTTCAGGGATTGTACAGCCAGGGCGACAGCGACAAGCCCTGCGTGCTCCTGTTTTTCGGAAACGGTGACCGCGTCGACAATTACGCGTTTCTCGCTCGGGCGCTGGCCGCGCGCGGGATCGGCTTGCTGGCGATTTCCTATCGCGGCTATCCCGGATCGACCGGCTCACCCAGCGAACAGGGGCTGCTGACCGACGGCATCGCCGCATTCGACTGGCTTTCGGCACACGCCGGAAGCGAGATCGTCGTGCTCGGCCGGTCACTTGGCACCGGCGTCGCCGTGAACACCGCCGCGAAGAGGCCTGCCGCCGGGGTCATTCTTGTATCGCCGTACCTGTCGGTTCTGTCGGTTGCGCAGGCGCGCTATCCGTTCCTGCCGGCTGAAATTCTTCTCAAGGATCCGTTTCGCTCGGACCTCAACATAGGCAAGGTCAGACAACCGAAGTTGTTCCTCCAC
Organism: Rhizobium atlanticum; assembly: GCF_030182485.1. Taxonomy (NCBI): domain Bacteria; kingdom Pseudomonadati; phylum Pseudomonadota; class Alphaproteobacteria; order Hyphomicrobiales; family Rhizobiaceae; genus Rhizobium; species Rhizobium atlanticum. The sequence continues at coordinate 49,026 of NZ_JAQJCJ010000006.1, read as the reverse complement.
GGCAGGCTTGATGACAGCATCCCACTGTCTTCAGGGCAGGCGCTGTACGAGATCGCACTCGAACCCAAGCGAATGGTGATCTATGACAGTGCGGGTCACAACGACATCTTCAGCGATAGCCTGGTCGGCGACGTGGTCCGTTTCGTGGAAGCGCTGAACGGAAGCGGTCCCAGATCCCGTCAGGAACAGGAGCCGGTTCCCGGCGTGATCGAGCGATAGATGGCTTGACTGTGTGATCAGCAGACAGTTAGCGCTTTTGGCGTCACGCACCGCCACCACATAATCGTTTCGCTTTTTCAGATTGAGGGCCACGCATGCGCGGCCTACGCATGCGCCGGCCGCCAATGCGGATAGGTGACATAGGCGGTGAGCGCGCCCTCCTCATGCGAGCGGATCGTCACGGTCTCGCCCTTCGGCATATAGACGATCTCGCCCGGCCCGGCGCTGACCGTTCCCGCCTCTGTCGAAACCGAAAGCCGCCCTTCCAGAACGATCATGACATCGTCGACCGCCATCGTTTCGGTCAGGCTCTGACCTGGCGCGTAGTGTCCGTAACCGATGGTGATCGGCCCGCCATGCCGCTCATCGACGAGATTGCCGACGCGGATGTCTGCCTCCTGCCCGGGGGAACGCTCCAGCGAAGCGTCAGCAATCGTGAATTTCTGCATCTTCATCGTCATCCTCCATGCCGCCGGCTTAGGTAACGCGGAAATCTCCTGCGCCAGGTCCGCAGCGTGGCGCGCGCCACGAAAGCCCCGACTTCATCGGCGCATAGAGTGGCAAAGGTCGCGTCGTCCGCACCCATTAGCCAGCCTGCAGCTGAACTCCTGTGCACCAAGGGCGTGTGAGGAATGACAGTGTTCTACCAACAAAGAGCTAATTGGAAAGTCCAAAGGATCGGAGCATAGTCCGCGCAGTGGAGTTCAGCGCGCGTGGGGAAAAGCGGGACACTGGACTCCCGCAGCCACGCCTCGACGACTTAGCAGACAACATTGACAGGTTGATGCGGAGGTAGCGTGATGGCGCAGGGCGTTGTTTCTCTCAGCGGGACTCTGACTCAAGATCAGACTTTGGCGGCAAACGTCACGGATGTTGACGGGTTACCGTCAGGGACGGTCATTACCTATCAGTGGCAGCAGAGCAGCGATAACGGTGCCACATGGAGCAGCATAACAGGTGCAGCCACAGCCGCCCTGACCTTGCAGCAGACTCAAGTCGGAAAGCGGGTGCGGGCAACCGCTGCTTACACCGATGCTTTGGGTAACCAGGAACTGGTTGCCAGCACCACCAATACCGCCGTCGCCAACGTGAGCGACATAGGCGTAGTCGCGATCACCGGTACACCCGTACAAGGCCAAGCCCTGACCGCCGCGGTCTTGGATCTCGATGGGCTCGCCAATGTATCGATCACCTATCGCTGGCAGCAACTGATCGGAAACACCTGGAGCAACATCGCGAACGCCACCGGCTCGACGTGGACGCTTCAGGCAGCGCAGGTCGGCAGGCAGGTCCGCGTCCAGGTAACCTATACCGATCAGTCGGGAGGAACCGAAAACAATCGAACCAGCCTGGCCACATCCCCAATCGTCGCGAGCAATCCTGCCGGCAACGACATTGGCGTCGTCTCCATCATCGGGGCCGCAAATCAAAATCGCACGATCGCGGCTGGTGTTACCGATGTCGACGGGCTCCCGGCCGGGACCATCGTCGCTTACCAATGGCAGCAAAGCAGCGATGGCGGCGGCACGTGGGGCAACATTGCCGGCGCCACTGCGAAAACCCTCAGCCTGCAGCAAGCACTGGTTGGGAAGCAGGTTCGGGCGACCGCCACCTACACCGATGCCCTTGGCAACAACGAGACGGTCGCAAGCGGTCCGACGACGGCAGTCGCCAACGTGAACGACGCAGGCGTGGCGACGATCACCGGTACGCCCGTTCAGGGCCAGGCCCTGACCGCGGCCGTTACCGACCTCGATGGGCTCGCCAACGTGTCGATCACCTATCGCTGGCAGCAGCTGATCGGGACGACCTGGACCGACATCGCCGGAGCCACCGGTCCGAGCTGGACACTCCAGGCAGCGCAGGTGGGCAGGCAAGTCCGTGTGAGGACCACTTACACCGATCAGCTGGGTGGTGTCGAAACCAACCGGGCAAGCGCGCCGACCGCAGCGATTGTCAGTGCCAACAACCACCCGGGTGTGCTTGGCATCAGCGGGACCGCGACGCAAGGTCAGGTGTTGACCGCCGCCGTCACCGACGCGGACGGTGTGCCGGGATCGGTGACCTATCAGTGGCAGCAGAGCAGCAACGGCACCACCTGGAGCAATATCGGCGGAGCGACTGCCAATACGCTGACCCTGCAGCAGGCCCAGGTCGGCAATTTCGTGCGGGCAACAGCCAGTTACATCGACAACCTCGGCAACAGCGAGAATGTCACCAGCCCGGCGACGTCCTCGGCAGTCGCCAATGTCAATGATCCCGGCGTGATCTCGATCACTGGCATAGCGAGCCAGGGCCAGACCCTGACCGCCAGCCTCAGTGACATCGATGGCCTGCCGGCAAGCGTCACCTATCTGTGGCAGAGCAGCGACAACGGCAGTACGTGGAGTGACGTCGCCGGCGGGCAAAGCCTGATCCTCGGCAGCAGTCTCGTCGGCAAGCGCGTGCGGGTGAATGCCACTTATACCGACCTGCGTGGCACTGGCGAGACCGTCGTGAGCGCGGCGACTGCGCCGATTACATCAGTAAGTTCCAGCCCCGTCAGCCTCTTCACCACCCAGACGCCGGCCCAGCCCAACTTCACCGACGGGCCGGGAGTGGACTGGGAAGTCGGGATGCGCTTCGTCAGCAGCAATACCGGTTCGATCCAGGCGGTCCGCTATTACAAGTCTCCCAGCGAGACCGGCACGCATGTCGGCCGCATCTGGTCGGCTACCGGGCAGCAGCTGGCAAGCGTCACCTTCACCAATGAGACCGCCTCAGGCTGGCAGCAGCAGACCTTGGCAAGCCCGCTGGTCATCAATGCCGGCACCACCTATGTCGTCTCGGTCAATGCCAACAGCTACTATTCGCTGACCTCGAACGGCTTCGCCAACCCGATCAGCAATGGCGGATTGACCGCCCCGGTCGGCGCCGGTGTCTACAACGAAACCATCGGCACGTTTCCAGCCCTGGTCTACCAGAACGAAAACTACTTCCGCGATGTCGTGTTTTCTGCCGCGGCGGCCAATCCCGACAACCGTCCGGGTGTGCTTGGCATCAGCGGGACGGCGACGCAGGGTCAGGTGTTGACGGCCGCCGTCACCGACGCGGACGGTGTGCCGGGATCGGTGAGCTATCAATGGCAGCAGAGCGGCAACGGCACCACCTGGAGCAATATCGGCGGAGCGACTGCCAAGACGCTGACCCTGCAGCAGGCCCAGGTCGGCAATTTCGTGCGGGCAACAGCCAGTTACATCGACAACCTGGGCAACAGCGAGAATGTCACCAGCCCGGCGACGTCCTCGGCAGTCGCCAATGTCAATGATCCCGGCGTGATCTCGATCACTGGCATAGCGAGCCAGGGCCAGACCCTGACCGCCAGCCTCAGTGACATCGATGGCCTGCCGGCAAGCGTCACCTATCTGTGGCAGAGCAGCGACAACGGCAGTACGTGGAGTGACGTCGCCGGCGGGCAAAGCCTGACCCTCGGCAGCAGTCTCGTCGGCAAGCGCGTGCGGGTCAATGCCACTTATACCGACCTGCGTGGCACTGGCGAGACCGTCGTGAGCGCGGCGACTGCGCCGATTACCTCAGTAAGCTCCAGCCCCGTCAGCCTCTTCACCACCCAGACGCCGGCCCAACCCAACTTCACCGACGGGCCGGGAGTGGACTGGGAAGTCGGGATGCGCTTCGTCAGCAGCAATACCGGTTCGATCCAGGCGGTCCGCTATTACAAGTCTCCCAGCGAGACCGGCACGCATGTCGGCCGCATCTGGTCGGCTACCGGCCAGCAGTTGGCAAGCGTCACCTTCACCAATGAGACAGCCTCAGGCTGGCAGCAGCAGACCTTGGCAAGCCCGCTGGTCATCAATGCGGGCACCACCTATGTCGTCTCGGTCAATGCCAACAGCTACTATTCGCTGACCTCGAACGGCTTCGCCAATCCGATCAGCAATGGCGGGTTGACCGCCCCGGTCGGCGCCGGTGTCTACAACGAAACCATCGGCACGTTTCCAGCTCTCGTCTACCAGAACGAAAACTACTTCCGCGACGTCGTCTTCTCTGCTGGATCAAGCGTTGCCTTGCGGGACAACGCCACCATCTACGTCAGTGAAACAGCGGGCGCTGCAACAATCACCGTCGTTCGCACAGGCAGTACGAGCGGACAGCTGACACTGGAGTACACGACCAACGAGATCGGCGGAGCCGGAGCGGCACAGGCTGGAGCGGACTATACGTTGCCGACCTTCAATGGCCGAGCCAATACCGGGCAAGTTGTTTTCGAGGACGGCGAGAGCAGCAAGACGTTTGCCATCCCAATCGTCAATGATCCTGATGCCGAAGGGACCGAGACATTTTCGGTCGGCATCCAGAATCCCGGGCCTGGTGGCTCCCTGGCAGCGCCGCGGACTGTTCTGGTCTCCATCGTCGACAACGATTCCGCACCCACCATCTCCCTGAACAATCCGGTCACCACCTTGTCGGAGGCCGCCGCCGCCGCCACCATCACGGTTCAGCGCAGTGGAAACATCGACGCCACGGCCACCGTCGCATATGCAACGAGCAATGGCAGCGCGATCGCGGGCTCCGATTATACGACAACAACGGGCGTGCTCACCTTTGCCGCAGGGCAAGCGATCCAGACCATTTCTGTTCCGGTGCTCAACAACACGACGGCCGAGAGCAACGAAAGCTTCACTTTAACCTTGAGCAACCCGACAGGTGCTGTCCTGGGGAGCCAAACGACTGCGACCGTCAACATCCTGGACGACGACAGCAACCTCGGCAATCTGGTCCGACAGACCGTCGTGTCCGGCTTGACCGAGCCAACGGCCCTCGATTGGACCCCCGATGGCCGCTATATGGTTGTCGCGCAACAGAATGGCATTGTGCGGGTGGTGGACAACGGCACGCTGAGATCGACGCCGTTTGTCGATTTGTCCAGCCAGGTCAACTATACGCCCGGAGACCGGGGGATGCTGGGGCTGGCAATTCATCCGAACTTCGCGGCAAATCCATACGTCTATCTGCTCTACACCTACGATCCGCCGGAAACCGCGAATGGAACCGGCCTGGCGGGACCGGATACCAAAGGGAACCGTCCTTCGCGCCTCGTTCGGCTTACGGTCAACCCCAACACGATGATTGCCGATCCGGCCAGCATGGTCGTGCTGGCCGGTACCAACAGCACCTGGGCATACACCAGCCGTCCGGATCTCGACAGTACCGGCGCTGTGAACATCCCGCCGTCCGGCATCGTCAACGGCACCACCATCACCGCCCCTGCAAGCCAGATCGAGGTGGGAACACAGGACAACGATCCAGATCGCGCCGGAATCCAGAACCAGAATATTCGGGACTATCTGGCGACGGACAGTGACTCCCATTCCAATGGAGCACTCCATTTCGGGCCCGACGGCATGCTGTACTTCAGCAACGGAGACGGCACCTCATACAATTTCATGGACCCTCGCACGGTTCGCGCTCAAGACGTTCACAATCTGTCCGGCAAAGTCCTGAGGATAGATCCGATGACCGGCGCGGGCGTTCCGGGGAACCCCTTCTATGACCCCGCAGATCCGAACAGCAATCAGTCCAAGGTATTCTATTCGGGCGTGCGCAACGCCTATCGCTTCACCTTCGATCCAGTGACCAACCTGCCCGTGCTCGGAGATGTCGGCTGGACCACTTGGGAGGAAATAAATACCGGCCCTGCAGGATCGAATTTCGGTTGGCCGTATCTGGAAGGTCCTGGCCGAACGGGCGGCTACCAGGATCTCCCTCAAGCGATCAGCTTCTACAACAATGGGAACCGAAACAGCCCTTCTGATCAGCCTGCTGTTTTTCCGCTGCTATCGAGAAGCCACGGTTCGCCCGACAACGCCACTGCGATCACCGTCGGGGACTTCTACAACGACAACACCCTGATGTTTGCGGATCTTGTCAATGGAAATGTCTACACCGCCACGATGAACGCAAGCCGGCAGATCTCGAACGTACAGGTCTTCGATACGGGCGTCGCCTATCTCGTAGACATTCAGAAGGGACCCGACGGCTGGCTTTACGGCGCTGATTTGGGCACCGGCACTATCCGTCGCTGGGCAGACCCCAATGCGCCGACCGGCGCGACCCTGTTGACACCGACTTGAGCCGCAGCATTCAGGATGGGATTGGTGGCACGGCTCATTCGGTCGTCTTTAAGCGGTGTGCCGCTGGCCACCGCTGAAGTCGTCTGGTTGAAGCTCCATAATTCCTTCAAAGCTGAAGGTCGCCCCTTATGGCATATTGAACGCGTAACAGGCGATGCCGAGACAATGAGGGAGGTTGGTGATGCCGCTGAGACCTAATCGGTCAAGCTCAGGGTTCAGGAATATCGGCATATTGAACTTCCTCCGCAAAATCCTGGTGGCAGTACTTCTGCCAGTTCTTTCAGCAAATCTTTCATTCGCTGCGGAAAGGACATTTAAAGTTCCTGGCTTCACTCACCCCTTTAGAGTTACGACGGAGCGCAATCAGCCGGGCGGCTTTACTATGGTGAAAGACCCGCTGGATCAGCACAACGCGGCCAAGGTGTTCAAGTTCTCGATCAATCCAGGCCCGTGCGTGCAGGACGACTGCGAGCAACAGTCGGCTCGCGCGACGGTTCAGCAGGGACGCAAGGCCAAGCAACCCAAGGAGGCATGGTATGGCTGGGACATGTATTTCGTGCCCGACTTTCCGATTGGTTCGAAACAGGTAAGAGGTCACGAGATATTCGTCGAATTCAAGGATCAGGACCAATGCCAACTCGTGGCCCTGACCACCAATCCCCATAGCAACGACCAATTCCTTTCATGGAGTATGGAAAAGCCAAGCGGGAAGCAGATGACCCAGTTCGGCGGTGACTGTATTAACCTTTTCGACATGCGCGTCGCCTCTATCAGCGAACTGGCGGGCGCTTGGCACCGTTTCGAACTCTTTGTCCGATGGACCAGGGAAGGCGACGGACGCTTCTTGATGTTTGTGGATGGGAAGCAGGTCGTGGACTATCACGGCGTTACCTGTTTTTCATGCGATAAGCTGAATTACTTTCTTTTCGGCAACTACCTGTGCTGCACGACTGGCACCAAATTGGTGGTGCCCGCGACGGTCTACTATCGCTACGTCAGCATGGCGAAATCTCGTGAGGCTCTCGTTTGGAAGTAGCTCAGCAGGATCGACGGCGATGGAGCTCCGCGCACAACGAAGTTTGCGGAGCCGAAGTGCACGGAGGGAGGTGGGCGGCCCGTCATCAAAATTTCCACGACTCACGAACCAATCCGCCGTCCTTGATCAGCAAATGTGTTCGACACTTATGTTCATTTGGCTGGGCTGACAAAGAAGTCGTGCGTCGCGTTGGGAGCCCACTGGGAAACTTACTCCGCACGACCCCACTCCGGGGTGGGGTGGATCGCAAGCTGAAAGGCGTGTGCGATCCGAAGTAACTACCTCTCTGCCGCGATCCGGTGACTTAACATCACTGTGCTGCCTGTGGTTCCGGTACACTACCGGACAAAAGCCCTCGCAAGGGGGCAAGTCTTGGCAGGCGGCGCCAGGCATTGTGGACATTGGAACATGAGCCGCCGCCAAACATTATGTGCTTGCAACCTGGCTCATTCCCATTGAAGGAGATTCCACGTGAATAACTTAATCTGGCTCGTCGGCGCCGTCGTCATCGTGCTCGCTATCCTGAGCTTCTTCGGCTTCCGTTGAGAAAGAAGTGCGGCGGCTCAACTGCACCATCCATGAACGCAGGAGCACGCCGCTACGCCGGACGAACAACCCGACTGGCGCAGCATGTTATATGGGGAGCATTAGCAGCGACTTAAATGTCTGCTGTCGTACCCACTGTGGATCGAGGCTGTCCGGTCGAACTCGCGAACTGGATGCGTCCGCGTTTGATGGCGCCTCACATGGAAACGGCGCCATGAGGCCGCGGGCGTTAGAACCCCTCACCTTGATACGATCCGAAGATGAATTCGATTGAACATCACTCGGCGATTTCTTTCGAATTGTCTTGGAAGTGGGCTCGGGCAGTCTCGTCAAGATCGATCAGCTTGTCGATCGCTTCCTCAACAGCGGCGGGGTGATCGGGCATAGTGCGGTTCCGGTACGATGCCGGACAAAAAAAGCCCCGCCGAAACGGGGCAAGTCTTGACAACACGGATCGCACAGGAGGAACACCCGTGCTTTCCTGTTGCCTCAACGAACGAGGACCGGCTAGGTTCCGTTACAGCGTTGGAGATAGTTAAACTCAGCTTCGGCCTTCTTAATTAGGCCAATCTCCGCTTGCTACGGTTTCGATTCTCGCCAGCCGGCCGCTCAAGCTTCGTCTATGTGATCCGGAACGGCCTGCAGTGGAAGGATGTGCCGTTTATCCGAGCTCGTCGATCTCGCAATCACGAGATGAGGTGTTGAATGGCCCTTCCGACGAGCCGCAGTTCGTCGAACTGTGTCACAAATTCATAGGATATGACAAAGAAACCAGAGAAGAACAAACCTGGAAAGCGCTCCTCAGCCGTTAGCACAGACGGCATCAATAGCTTCTGAAGAGGGCGTGCAACCAGAAGGGCTGTGCACACGCCTACAAAAGCGCCACCCAGGATGTCGGTCGCATAATGATAGCCAGCATAGATGCGCGGCAGGCAAATCACGAACGTCGACCAGATGAAGCAGGCCGCACCAAGCGGTCGGGATGCACGCCACATTGTTGTCGATACCGCGAAGGTCAGCGCGGCATGGTCACTGGGGAAGGAACTCCAATGCTCAAGCGCATTCGGATCGACGCCCAAAGGCAGCACGAAGTCGGGATTGCCTGAATGCAGCGGCCTGAGACGCTCTGGCAGGAACAGTTGTATAAATCGCGATATGCCAATTCCGAAGAACATGTCGATGATGCATTCGGTAACAACTGGCTTCCACTTATTTCGAAAAAACCATAGAAACCACAGTAATATAAATAAAGTCAGAAATTTTACAGTGTTCAAGTCAAGAAAATGAATAATGAACTTATTCGCTATAATAGACTTGGATGAATATTGACCCATCAGCTTCATCACGAAGGTGTCGAGACCGTTCAGCATTGAGAAGCCAGCCAATTTCTTTGGTTTGGAATGATCTACGATGTATAGTTATGTCATCATCCCATTAAGACCACTCCGCGCAGCCGGCGACACAGCAATAGTGCTCGATAATCAGGTTAGCGCCCGGCGCCGATGATGCCTTTATGCCCTTGTCCACTCATAGTGGTTACAGCAAATTCGTTTGCACCGGCTCCCCGGCGTTGCTGATGATGGTGGAGCCATAGGCCTCGCGCGAGATCACCCTGATTGCATCGTTCGGCAGCGGGCGGGCGAGCGCCTTCGCCTCTTCCCAAGGGGCGCGCATCCACACGTCGACTTCTTCTTGCGTCAGCAGCAAGACCGGCATCGCCTTTCCATGGATCGGTTTGACGACGTCGTTGGGGTCGGTGGTCAAGAAGCCGTAGAGGTCGTCGGTCGTAAGACCATCCTTGACTTTCCGAACGCTTTGCCATTGCGGAACGTGGATCCCAGCGAAGAACATCAACGGCCTACTGTCGTCACGGGCGAACCACGCGTTCGGCGTGCTTCCACCGTCCTGTTTACTGGCGGGATCGGGTTCGGCAAAACTGGTCACCGGCACTATGCAACGGCTCTGGACGCCGAACCATTTCTTCCAGTGCGAAACATTGAGGTTGCGGACGTTGGTGACGCCCTTATCCGGCTCCATCCGGATGAGCATGTCCATGTCGACGGGCTTGGCTTTTTGGCGCAATTTCTCTGCCCGGGCCTCAGCTGCCTGTTTGATCACGAAGAATGGCGAAGGAAGACCCCATCTCGCATGGACAAGCTGCTTACGGCCATCTGGTGTGTTGCGGACGATCGGGCCCAATTGGTCCGGGTTCATCTGGTAGGCCGGCATCAAGTTGACCAGACTCTCGACGTCTTGAGCCCACTTATTGACCCAATCCTTCGCATCCATCCGGTATAGATTGCACACATCTCCCTCCCTCGGCGTCCAGGCCCCATTGCGGGCCACTTCGTCCGTATCGATTAACTGGCCGTCCCAGCGATCCCTGAATTGCTCTGCAGCTTCGCGGCTGCTGAAGCAAAAGACAAGATAGCTATCCCACTCGATCGACGCCCTATAGCTCTTCGATCTGCTGTCCAGTGCGAGCGCGGAGGTGATGACCGTACCCCGATCGTGAACGGAATAGGGGTGTTCGCCGGAGTGATAGTTGCCCCACCAGAGTATGACGTGATGAGGAAGATCAGTTTTTAGGCGCCAGCGGGCGCTAGGGTTATCTCGGCGCGACGCCATCCTACAAAACTCCGTCTTCCCAGATTGGTTTTTTGACCGGTGTCACTTTGACCAGTCGGCGCACTGGAAGCTTGCCGATTTCAGCCCCCCATATCTGGACGACCTTCAGGTTCATGTATTCCCTTCGGTCGCAGAGCTGACACCGGAAGCGGCCGGCCAAGCGATCGAGGCTCACGTCCTTCGTCAGCTTCAACAGATCTCGCGGAAAAAACCGGTAAGTCCTTCGACACAGCTGGCACGTTACCTCGAGCAATTGGTTAGCATCAGCCGCGTCGCGCAGGGTCCACCCGCGCAACTTCTTGGAATAGTTGATTTCCGGCATGGTCAGTCTCGGTCGTATCTCGGCCGCCACCCACGCGTGATCCCTCGGCCCATAGCGCCTTCGGTCAGCACTAGCTGCCAGCGAAGGTGACGGATGTCTGCCAGAAGCGTTCCTATCGCCGCTTGCACATCGCCTTTGTGATAGGCAAGCACCTCGGCAATCTCATCATCAACCATGGCTTCGCCAATCGGCTGCTCGCGCATCCCGTGCTCCATACTTTAGTTTTCAGATTGGCGGCCGCACGCCGATGTTCTCATTATGTTCACGCGGGGCGATGGAGTCAATAATCCTCTGTTTCTTTTCGAGGGCGGCTGATGTCGTGGCAGTGTGGAGGGCGGTTCCGCCTCTCAGCGAAGCTGACGACGCTGCGGACCAAGATTAACCGGGCTGATGATCTCGGGGCCGGTATTCTTCAGATTGTCAACGCCCGTGCCGATCGGCCACATGGTCATAAGTTCGGCCGAGTATGGCTTCATCAGGTCGGATGGATTTGGATCAGGAGATAGCCAGCGCTCATAGTCCTTCCGGCGGAGGATGACTGGCATTCGTTCATTGAGCGTCTTCATCATCTCATTCGGCGCGCAGGTGATGACGGCGAAGGTGCGGATATCGATGCCGGCCGGGTGGCGCCAGACCTCCCAAATGCCTGCAAGAGCGAACAGGACGTCGGTCTTCATCGCGATAGCATAGGGTTGCTTGTCTCGGCTGTGGGTGGACGATTTCCACCCAAAGAATCCGTTGACTGGGATCAAGCAGCGGCGAGACCGGTAGGCAGGTCCGGCAAGTCTGTGTGAGGGAATCTTTTCGCAGCGAACATCGGCCAATGGGAGACGCCGGTCGCTGGGCGTTCTAGATGCCGGCGCCAGTCCCCACTTTGCTATTGCAAAGACCGGGGCAACGATACCGGTTCCCGGCGCTGCTTCTTGGATGATGATCGGATAGACTTGGCCTGGTGAGCCGTTGTATCGAGGGATGCGGTCAACCAAGCCGTCAAGCTCGCCGTATCCGGCGAAAGAGAAACTACGCGCGAGCTCGTGAAGCGATTCTTTGATGTAAACGCGACTACACATTCGGTATTCCATGGGGAGACTACTTATTTAGATATAACCCTCCCTCCGCAGGTCAAGGCAGCAGAAATGTTTTCCCCGCCGGCACTTCTGAAGCGTCAATACTCAATATGGGTCAATTGCATTTTGAGATATGGCTGATCAACTTGCGGTATGACAACGGCGCCTCGCAAGCCTTCCCAGCCGGAACTGGCTTTAAGGCAAGCCGCAAAAACCTGATCTGGATCAAGCCGAAACTCGTTGCGGAGATCGAATACAGAGCTTGGACACATGACGGGAAGCTGCGGCACCCCTCATATAAGGGGCTGAGGGAGGAACAGGATCACGCCGTGGTTTACGAACTGGAACTGCCAGCTACCGACCGCAGTCCGCACAATGTTTAACGATTCCTAGCAAACCCAAAGCGAGCCCCGTCGTCAAAAAAGAGCTTATCGCCACTGTGAAAGGCATAATCACGTAAAACTTCGCTTTCGGCGGCGCCAGTAAGCCCCCAACGTGGACTTCCGGCCCGAAATCTTTGCTGAAATCGAAGCCGTTCCTGCGGTAAAAAACGATCGATCTGATGCACCAATACCAACTGCAAGCGCAAAGGCCGGCCAAGAAGCAAAAGGCAACCCATAAATTAAATCGCTCTTCACTCAATCAAAGCTTCTCCATCCGTCTTGCCATCTTCGTCGAGTTCGTGCACCGGCGCCCAAAAGCTGACCCATGGCTCCGCTTCCATCAAACCGAAGAACACCAGGACTTCGACCGCGCTCTCGTCGGCAGTAATGGATATCAAGGCTGCGGCCTCCGTGAAGCGTCGGTGGGGAATTTGGAGTAATTACAATTGTTCAATGAGTAGAAGGATATGTCGTCGCCTATTTTGTTGGCCGATAGTTCCCACTCAAAGGTATCTGGGCCGCCCAGACCGCCTATCAAAGCCATAGTGCTCAGTTCCCAGAACCGATCCGGAGGGGGATACGGAAAACCATACAATGTCGCCTTCTTGCCGGTGAAGGTGCCTTTGATGACCCTCTTAATCTCCAGATCGACCCGTATCATCCTGTCCGGAAAATCCTGACTGATCATAAGGCCGGACGCTCCGATCCAGAACGATGTCACGCGTGCCTCAACCACAATCTTGGCCTTCGCAAACGTGTCGTTACGACATGGAGAGGTAGCGGCGGCCACGCCTGGAAAGGAAAGCATGAGCGCCAGAATTATCTGTATGCGCAATCGCAGAGATGAGTTTGCGGGCATCTTCGGCATCGGTATCCCTCTGATTTAGCCGATGCCATTTCAGAAGGATTGTGTGAGGCTTGATAGCAGCACCGCGCAACACCTATCATGTTCAGGCCTGGACGCATGACGGCGCTGCGCGGTGCTGCTGAAGAGGTGGCCATTTGCTTAAAACGGCCAGGCTAATTAGTTCCCGCCAAGCCTAAAACTATGAAAATCAACATAACAGAGGTCACTACCACGAAAGAAGGTCCGGCGATAAAGAACTTCTCTTTTGGCTTCATCAACACGCAATCATCATCACCTCCGCGATCGGCCCAGTGGGCCTCAGGCCCGAAATCTTCGGTGAAATTGAAGCCGTTTCTACTGTAGAAGATGATCGATCTGATGAACCAATACCAGTAGTAGGCGCAAAAGGGGCCCACGATGCACAGGGCAATCCATAGCTGAATTCGATCTTCACGCAATCAACCTTCCCCATCAACATCGCCATCTTCGTCCAGTTCGTGCACCGGCAGATAGGTATTTTCACTCGCGGGACGTTGCATCTCCACCATCACTTCCAGAAGTTGTCGCGCGTAGTTTTGAGAAATGCGTAATATAGAAAAGAAAATATCCCCATAAGCAGCATAGCTCCCCACAATGTCTCCAGGTAAAGCTTTGAAAAATATGATCTTTTCTACCCAGAGCCCATTCGTAAACAGAGCATTTCGCAATAGTGCATCTGTCGGAGCCGGGAAATAACCCGAAAATTACATTAGATACAATGTATGAAGTCAGCAGAATCACGAAAGATTTAACAGCCCTTTGCGACGTTTCTTTAGACGTGAGATCCGGTGTTCCGCGCATGCCACTCGCATGCATGACAATAAAAAAGAATGCGCTGGAGATTATTTGATTGCCGATTAGCAGAGCAGTGAAGTTCCGATGTGAAAGAAATAACTGACACGCGATCGAGATAAGGCCGCCCAGGAGAAGAAATGCAGCTAAAAATGCCTCCCCAGTGGTTGGCCTTTGCTTTACCACAGCGATGCCGCAAGCGTAAGCAGCCCACACTGTCAGAACAATTGGAACTGGGCCAATGACCCAAGGTAAAGCCGGAAACGGCATCTATCCCCCACAGCTATGCAGGCGCATTTCTCAAACCAAACGTGCAACTTCCACCTTCATCTACCAGTGCTAAGGTGCCGCACCGATGTCAATAAGGTTCCATAGCGCCCATTAGGCGCTCCGATCGACGTCCCCATCTTCGTCCAGCTCGTGCACTGGCAGATAGGTGTTCTGCTCCATCCGCCAATGGACGATGCTAACTACTGCCCCGTCGGCAGAAGCGTACACGGGCCGTTGTCATACGTACCTGCGCGTGCAATTCTGTCGCGTAGACTGTTTGGGCAAGGTGCACATGGCGGCAACAACATTCGCATCTCCACCCTGGTGGAGAATTGCAGTTGCACTAATCGTAGTGCCTTTGGTGGCATCCTTCGCATATGCGGTTTACGCACCAGCCTATCAGGGCCTGCCGGATATGATGGAGCGCGTTGTCCAAACGACTGCAGTCGTCGCGTTCTTCGGCGCGTATCCGCCAACTGTTGTATTGGGGATACCATTGATCCTCTACCTCAGGGGACGAGTACGGGCATCTCTTGCAAATTGTGCGATGGTCGGGGCCTCCATCGCGACCTTCCCGTGGTTTTGCCTAACTGTATTTTTCGGCCCCGACGAGGCCTACACGAATGATCACATGACCTACCAGCACGGGATGATGACGTGGTGGGGATTGCTGGAAGCAATCGAATTGCTCACGGAAACAGCTGTATTCGGAATTGCCGCCGGTGGATTGTTCTGGCTGATCGCCGCGGCCGGCATCAAAAAACAGCCCCCTTCTAAAGTGTTTGAATAGCGGCTCTCGGTATCGCCTGATGACGGTGCCGGACATGGTCATGCGATCTCGGCTGCCGTAACCGCTATTCCGACGGGTTCGAGAAGCCGCGGTAGAAGCGTGTCGGCTGCAGCAGCGAACTGGTGATGTTGGCGATGATCGGCCCATCCGCCTCGCTCTTCGCCTTCGCTTCCTTCCACTCCGGATCGGCGATGAACTCGGACCATTTTTGCTCGCGCTCCGCCAGCGACCGCCATTCGAGCAGGTAGGTCAGATCGTTGCTGGAAGAACCGATCATCGTTGTCCAGAAGCCGAGTGAGCGGATGCCGAGCCGTTCCCAGATCGCCAGCGTCGCGGTTTCGAAACGTTGTTGCAGTGCCGGCAGCCTCTCCGGCAGACAAGTATAGATGCGCAATTCGTGGATCATCGGATGCTCCTCATGAATGCCCTTTGGAGCGTCCTCAAGCCGCTCACGGTAATGAGGGGCAGCTTATAAAGTTTCGCAAGGTAATCAATGGTTCCGCGGCGCGCCATCCTCGAAAGCGAGGATCGGAGCTCAGGCGCATTCCGAAAACCAGTGCGAACTGACCGGCCCCGGCCGCATGCTGTCCCCCAAGGCCGTCGAGGTATTGGCGGGAAGATTTCAGTGTGCGCCGCCCGCTTCCTCCTGTGCCCTCACGATGGCGTCCGCTTCCTTGCCGTATAGCTCCTCGAAGTGATCGAAGGTCTTGGAAAAGTAACCAATGCCCTGCGTCGCCGAGCGCAGCGCCCGCGCCAGATCGTCAAGTGCGCCGCCCGGAACAAGTGCCCGGAAGATGTCCCATCCCTTGGCGTTTTCATCCCGGTCGAAGCCGAGAACCTGGCCCTTGAGAGCCGACACGATCTGGACGAGGCTGCCGGAATAGATCGACGGAATGTGAATTTCGCTGCGGAAGACCGGTTGCATTAAAACCGCCGAGCCTTCGGAAAGCGCCTGTCGCACTCCCATTTTCGAAGCAGTCCTGAAGGCGTGTTCCGAACTGTCGACAGCATGGTGCTGACCATCGAACAGCGTTACGCCGACATCGATGACCTGGAAGCCGAGCGGCCCCTTCTCCATCGCTTCGCGCGCGCCTGCTTCGACGGCAGGAATGTAGTTGCGCGGAACGACGCCACCCTTGACGGTTTCGCTGAAGGTGAAGCCCCGGCCGCGCTCGTTGGGGCGAATGCTGAGCTTCACATCCGCGAATTGCCCGGCGCCGCCGGTCTGTTTGCGATGCCGGTAGTGAACCTCGGACGGCTTCGCGATTGTTTCACGGTAGATCGGGCGGGGCGTTCGATCTGTTACCTCGATGTGGAAGACGTCGGACAGGGTTCGGCAGAGATCGCGCAGATGTACCGGGCCCTGGGCGCGGACGAGCTGGGCGCCCGTGCCTTCCTCCTGCAGAACGACAAGACCGCGATCCGTCTCGGCAAGCTTTGCCAGCGTTTCGGAGAGTTTGTTTTCATCGCGTTCGCTGCCCGGGACCAGGATCCTTTCAAGCATCGGCGTCGGTGGCTCGGTCCATTCGGGCGGGGCGACCGCCGCGTTTGATGTCAACAGCGACGGGACGGGCAAGTGGTCGGACTTGACTGTTGCGAAGACATCCCCCGATGCAGGCGTGATCGCCGAGCTGGACCGTCCGTTTGCGGGATCCTGCACGGCGCCGAGGCCGGAGCCGCCGAGTGATGCGCCTTGCCGCAGTCCCTCGCCAAACGCACGCACCAGCACAGTCTTGCCGATATTCTGACGATGATAGGCATGGAAGCTCACGGCGCTCAGCTTGTTTTCATCGACATTGCCCGCACGAGCCAGGCGCTGTCGAAGAGCCGTGACCTGCGGCGCCTCGTGGCGCAGCGCTTTCATCAGCCTCATCATGCCGTTGCCGTGACTTGCGGCGCCGATCAGGACCGGAATAATCCTGTTTTCGCTCAGAACCCGCGATGAAATGGCATAGAGCGCGTCGCTGGGCGGCTCACGATCTTCGATCAGTTCCTCGAGAAGCCAGTCATCGAATTCGGACAGGTGTTCCAAAAGCTCGCTGCGCGCTGCGTGCTCGCGCTCGGCAGCACTTTCGGGGATTGCGATCAGCGCCGAAGTCTGGCCTTCCCGGTAGCGCCACGCCCGTTCTGAAATCAGATCGCAACTGCCGACGATCCTGTCTCCCTCGCGAATCGGGATCTGGCGAAGCAAAAGCGTGTGGTTGGCGTAGTCTTGAAGAGCGGCGATCACATCCCTCAGCCGCCCTCTCGGTTCGTCCATCCGGTTGACGAAGAGGATGCAGGGCGTCCCCGAGGCTTCGATTATCCGCAGATAGGGCGCGGCGAGCACGGCCTCTTCGGGAGCCGGAGAAACACACAGAATGCAGGCGTCGCTGGCAAGAAGCGCGTGCTGCACATGCGCCAAGGCTTCGTTCGGTCCCGGCGCATCGAGCGCGCACCACGCCTCATTTCCAAAGGTGAATTCCGTGAGGTTCAGTCCATAAGGGGAGCTGGATTTTCTCGGCGTTCCCTCCAACGAGCCGAGCTTTTCGACGACCGTCGATTTTCCAGTCTGCGAGGGTCCAAGTACGGTAAAGCAACGCATCGGCATTCCTCCAACTGCCATAGACACAACTTTCAGCCATCATAGGATGCCCTGAACCGCGGCAAGGCGCCAGAGGGGTTCAGCCCCCTTGCTCCGCTACACGATCCATGCCTCTATTTAACCTTAGAGGGGTGAGCTTCAACGTCATGGCATCACGCACGAAGATAGCCGCTTCGCGGCAGCGCGGAGCTAGGGTCGACCTCCATCCCCAAGCAACAACGGAAGGCTTGAGGATGAGTGTTTTGCGCAAGAATTCAACTCGGGTTGGCCCCGGCTACCCACAGGTCGTTGTGCTCGTCGGCGCGACGGGCGATCTCTCAAGGCGCAAACTACTGACCGGGCTGTTCCACCTTACGAATGCGGGCTTCATCCCAGGATGTCGCATTATCGGCGTTTCGCTCGACGACATCGATGCCGATGCCTTCCGCACCATCGCCCGTAACTCACTGGACAAATTCTTGACGCGCAAGTTCTCGCCGTCCGAATGGGAAGCGTTTGCCGCATCGCTCGACTATGTTCCGCTCGCTGCCGGCGCCAATGCTCTCAAGGAAGCGGTCGACAGGGCCGAGAAAGCGCTGGGCGCCGAGACGCGGCGCGTGCATTATTTGTCCGTGCCACCAAGTGCCGCCCTTCCGGCCGTGCAACTCCTCGCCCAGGCTGAGCTGACTGAACGCTCCCGTATCATCATGGAAAAGCCCTTCGGCACGGACCTTGCCAGTGCCGTTGCACTGAACAAGAAGCTGCACGAGGTGTTCGACGAGAAGCAGATCTTCCGCATTGACCATTTCCTCGGCAAGGAGCCGGCGCAAAACATCCTGGCCTTCCGATTTGCCAATGGCCTGTTCGAACCAATCTGGAACCGCAACTTCATCGACCATGTGCAGATCGACGTTCCGGAGACGCTCGGCCTTTCCACCCGCGCCGCCTTTTACGAGACCACCGGCGCCTATCGTGACATGGTGGTGACCCACCTCTTCCAAATCCTCGGCTTCATGGCGATGGAGCCGCCCACTGCCCTTGAGCCTGCGCCGATCTCGGAAGAGAAGAACAAGGTGTTCCGCTCCATGTTGCCGATCGAGCCGCGCGACGTGGTGCGCGGTCAATACATCGGCTACCGCAAGGAGCCTGGCGTCGATCCCGAAAGCGACCATGACACCTTCATCGCCCTAAAATGCGGCATCGACAACTGGCGCTGGGCCGGCGTGCCCTTCTACCTGCGTACCGGCAAGCGCATGGCCGAGGGGCAGCGTATTATTTCCATCGCATTCCGCGAGCCCCCGAAATCGATGTTCCCTGCGGGCTCTGGTGTGGGGGCACAAGGCCCTGACCACCTTACCTTCGACCTTGCCGATGCCTCCAAGGTCTCGCTTTCCTTCTATGGCAAGCGCCCTGGACCGGGCTTCCGGCTCGACAAGCTCTCGCTACAATTCGCCATGAGCGAAACCGGCCTGATTGGCGAAGTTCTGGAGGCCTATGAGCGTCTGATCCTCGACGCCATGCGCGGCGACCACACGCTGTTCACTACGGCCGAGGGTATTGAGCGGCTCTGGGAGGTTTCCCAATCTCTCCTCGATAACCCGCCGCCCGTACGCCTCTACGACCAGGGCGGCTGGGGGCCGAAGTCGATCCACCAACTCATTGCCCCGCACGCCTGGCGCCTGCCGTTCGAGCGCGCCTGGAGGGATGCGGCAAAGCGTGATTGAGGGTCAACCGTTGGATCGGTGCCGGCGACCAGAATGGCGCTGACCAATTGCATGCGGAGCGTCGGGGCCCTCTCTGGCTTCAGCCGCAGGTGATCGGCCGCGACAAGGAGGACGGCCGTGTCGCCGAGCCGGAGGACATCCGCATCTGGAATGACTCCCTCTGCCGGCGGCTTCCGTCCCCCACGTTGAGAGGCGTCGTCACGGCGGGTCACCGCTATGGCCGACGCAGGTGTCAGGTAGCTTAAGTGCCGACGGCGTGGTATTCTGTGGGGAAATTTCAAGGTGAAGCTATGCGCCGGTTTCTTACATCGGTGGCGTTGTTTTTTTCAGCGACAGTGGCGGCCGCTGGGGACCCCTTGTTCGATGCCATTTCAGCAGGAAACACCGTTGCCGTGGAACAGTCTCTGGCTTCGGGTGCCGATGTCAACAGCCGCACGCGCGATCAAGCGACACCACTCATCAACGCCGCGCTTGAAAATCAGCTTGCCGTTGCCGAGCTGTTAATAGACAGACATGCCGATGTTATGGCGAGGAATTCAGGCGGCTTTACGCCCCTTCATGCTGCGGCATTTTCGGGTAGCCTACCCATCAGCAAACTGCTCCTGGAGCATGGAGCAGTTCTCGACGATGCATCCAACAAAGCCGGTGTTACGCCCCTCATGGTTGCGGGCGAAGAGAACCATGTCCTCCTAGCTGAGTTTTTGCTTGCCAAGGGGGCCGATGTCAACCACGCCGAGGTTCACGGCTACGCGCCAATCACGAGGTCCATGTGGAAAGGCAATTTCGATATCGTCCGCCTGTTCAAGCGACATGGTGTGGCCTGCCCTCCGGGCAGCATCCTCGGCGCGGCCAATTACGCTAAGTGCATGGAAATACACGATTAAGACAGGAGGAGCAGATGCATTCTGGAAACGGGACACGATGCATTGGCCGTTCTTCGGCAATGATCGGTCTGGCTGTCGCAGGTGCAGTCAGCGGATCACCAGCCATGGCCGACGATTCCGTAAACACGGGCTACTTCGGCGGTGTCGCTATCATGGGGTACGACACTGTCGCCTACTTTACCGAAGGCAAAGCGACGAAAGGCTCGGAAAAAATCTCCTACGAATGGATGGGGACGCCATGGCATTTCGCCAATGCCAAACATCGTGAGATGTTTATGAGCGAGCCGCTTAGATACGCGCCTCAGTACGGCGGCTACTGCACGGGCGAGGTGAGCGGCGGGTCCGTCACCGTCAACATCGATCCGGAAGCCTTCAAGATCGTCGAGGGCAAGCTTTACCTGATGTATGACAAGGCGGATGCGGAGGACTTTGCCGCGCATCCGGCGGACACTGTGGCCAAGGCCGATGCCAAATGGGCGAAGGTCGCGGCCGATCTCGAGCTGGATCAGTACCACTGACGGACTGACAAGCGCCTATTGGGCAGGTGTAAAATAGAAGACCTTGGTTGAATTTACGTAAGCATAGCTGGTTTCGCCAGCCGGGTTTGCGTGTCTATAGACCGGGCCGCAATCGGCTCGCCCAAATGCGTTTTCACTTTGCTCACAAAGCAGGTCCCCTTTGACAGAAATCTTCTCGGTCATCATTTGGGACGCCGAGCGGAATGCGGCCTTTCCGTCCAGTTGGACTTGCATCAGCGCAGGGCTATCGGACGGCTCAGTCTTTCCCCGCAGTAGTTTGCCCATGACCGTGGCAGCGATCTCGGCACCCTTCAACCGATTTTGCTCGTCCCCCTGGAAGCGGAACGGCCATTCCGGAAGCCCCGCCTCGCGCAGCGCGTCGAGGATAAATGCCAAATCCTGGTCTCTGAAATGGGCACTGCCCAGCCGCCATGACGCGAGGCAGTCACGCCCCCCCATAAGACGTTCGGCCTCGGCGACAGTCGCTCGAGCCTCATCAATGCGACCGACACGGACATAGGCCATGGCGAGAGCGGTAACGAACTCGCCGTTACCTTGGGAGCCATAGCCAGCGCGTTTGAAACTGTCTATCGCCCTCTCGTAGTCGCGTTGCAGATAGAAAATCATGCCAGCCGTATATCGGTCGACAGCAGAGGGGTTCGGATCGAACCTGAGCGCCTTGTCGACCGCCGCAGCAGCGTCGGCGTGATTGCCCGTTACCAATTGAACATATGCGGCCGCCATATGGGCCTCGGCATCGGCAGGCCCGAGCGACACGGCCTTCTGCGCCGAGGCGATCGCCTGGTCATAACGTCGGTCCACGACCTGCATGATAGCGAGGACCGCATAAGGCGACGGTAGTTCGGGATCAAGGGCGAGCGCGCGACTTGCCTTGTCGTATGTTCTTTTTCGCGCCAGGGCACTCTGGAGGACGTCGTCATATGCGCTTCGCCAGACAAAGGCCGACGCATGCGCATCGGATGTGAAGGCTTCAGCAAAGCCGCTGTCGAGTTCCTCGGCCTTGTCAAACAGCGCCAATGCCTCCAGCATCCGAGAACGACGGCCGGTACGGGCCGCCTGCTCGGCACGCAGATAATAGTCATAAGCTTCGAGATTGGCGGTCGGGGGTCGGGCAATTCGCTCTACCTCGGACGGGGTGAGTTCCAGACCGAGCGCATTGGCGATCTGGCGGCTCATCGCATCCTGGACAGCAAACACATCCGCCCCGCTGCGATCAAACCGATTGGCCCACAGATGGTCGCCGCTCACAGCGTCGACCAGCTGCGCGTTGACGCGCATCAGGTCGCCCATGCGCTGAACACTTCCCTCCACGACAAAGCGCACGCCGAGGTCACGGCGTATGTCTGCCAGCAAGTGGGGCTTATCCTTGTAGGCAAAGACGGAATTCTGGGAAATGACATCAAGTTTCGACAACCTGGTGAGGTCGGTGATCAGGTTGTCGGTAATGCCGTCGGCGAAGTAATCCTGGGTTTGGTCACTCAAGTTGGCGAAGGGTAGCACTGCGATCGATGCGCGTTGCTTCTGGGGCCATTGCCAGGCGACGACAGCCGCGCTGGCAAGGATCAACAGCGCCGCGAGCGCCAGCAGTGCCATACCTCGTGACCTTGGCCGAGGGGAAAAGACGACCGTTCCGATGTGCCCTGGGTCAAGCAGAACGCGATAGACGCGAACCGGGTCCGCAATGTTTTTCAGTCGATGCTCGCCGAGGGCCGAGAAGCCGACATCGACCTTGTGCACAACGTGGTCGAATGCGGTCCCGGATATGAAGATTCCGCCAGGTTCGGCAATTGCCTGCAGACGGGCGGCTATGTTGACGCCGTCGCCATAGATGTCATCGGCTTCAACGATAATGTCGCCAAGATTGATCCCGATGCGAAATCGAATGCGCTGCTCCTCGGAAACTCCCTGGTCTCTGCTGGGCATTTTCCGCTGGATGACGGCCGCACATTGAACCGCGTCCACAACGCTGGCAAACTCGACGAGTGCGCCGTCACCCATGAGTTTGATGATCCGGCCATGGTGTTCTTCGATGGCGGAATCAACCAGCTCCCGGCGGCAGGCCTTCAACCGCTCGAATGTGCCGCTCTCATCCACTCCCATGAGACGACTATAGCCTACCACGTCAGCGGAAAGTATCGCGGCGAGACGCCTCTCCATTTCTCTGCCCCACGCTTTCGATACAGGGAGCTGAGCATCTTACCACGACCGAGGTCGCGCTGGCACAGGAGTCCGGTCTTTTCGCCAATTTGTCCGGCGTTCATGATGCGGCCTTGCCATCGCACCTACCTTCTACCAGCCGATCATCTCCCCAGCAATTTCTACCCTGCCGTAAGTACAACTTATCGACCGCGGCAGATTTTTCGACATTTACAATGGTTTTGTAAAATTGGAGGCTACGCACATAGAAGCGTCTCCGTGCCGTCAGCGCTCATTGCGTCGTGCACCTTTGAGCTTCACATCGACAAAGGGGTGCCGGCATGACCAAGAAGCAGATGAAACTGGGGCTCTCGATGCGGTACATGGGCTACCATGTCGGAGCCTGGAGGCACCGGGATACCGTCAAAGGCGGGAACTCGATGCTCCAGTCGTTCCTCGGCGTCGCCCAGACTGCCGAGCGCGCGAAATTTGACATGGTTTTCCTGGCGGACGGCATCGGTGTGCGACTGGACGACAAGCCGAAAGGCTCGCTTTGCCGCTCCCATCATAATGTCGAACTGGAGCCTCTGACGCTGCTTTCAGCGTTGGCTGCGCTTACGCAAAACATTGGTCTCGTCGCCACGGCCTCGACCACATACAATGAGCCTTTCCATATCGCCCGTAAGTACGGATCGCTAGACCAGATAAGCGGTGGACGTGCGGCCTGGAACGTTGTGACTTCTTGGTCGGACCAGGAAGCGTGGAACTTCTCGATGAGCAAGCAGCTCGATTACGATACGCGCTACGAGCGCGCTGCGGAATTCGTCGATGTCGTCACAGGTCTCTGGGATAGCTGGGACGAGGACGCGTTCATCATCGATAAGGAAACCGGCATCTTCTTCGACGACAGCAAGATGCATGTGCTCGATCACGTCGGAAAGCATTTCTCCGTACGCGGTCCGCTCAGTGTCCGCCGTTCGCCGCAGGGTCGGCCGATCCTCGTCCAGGCCGGCGTCTCCGAACCGGGCCAGCAGATCGCCGCTCAGCATTGCGACATGGTCTTTATGGCAAAGAATGATTTGAAATCAGCCCAAGATTATTATGCCTCCGTTAAGGATCGTCTCGAGGGATACGGGCGCCAGCGCGGCGATCTTCTGATGATGCTCGGCCTCACTCCGATCGTCGGCCGCACGCGTGAAGAAGCGCAGGAGAAATACGAGGAGCTGGAATCGCTTATCGACCCGATCGTCGGCCTGCAGCTACTGTATCGTTCCTTCGGCGATCTCTCGCATCTGCCGCTCGACGGACCGGTGCCGAAGCCCGATCTCGAAAAGGTCGGCCTCAAGAGCAGTGCGCAGATGTACTACGATCTAGCCCAGAAGCAGAACCTGACGATCCGCCAGCTCTACAAGAAGCTCGGCATGGCGCAGGAACACAAGACGGTCGTCGGCACGGCCAAGGACGTTGCCGACGAAATGCAGAGCTGGTTCGAAGCGGGTGCCGCCGACGGCTTCAACATCACCCCGACGCACCTGCCGCAGGGCATCGATGATTTCGTCGAATTGGTGCTGCCTGAGCTGCGCAAGCGCGGCCTCTTCCGCGCGGAGTACGAAGGCCGTACTCTTCGCGAAAACCTGGGTCTTCCCGTGCCGGTAAGTCGCTACAAGCAGGCCTCGGCCGACAACAAGCTGATGGCGAGCTGACATCTAGGGGATCTGCGACATGCACACCACAATCACGGCAGACGCCACTGATTTCAATCAGCCAATCGAAGAGGGCAATCCGGCGGCGGACAATCGCCTGTTCCGGAGATGCCTTGGCCAATACGGAACCGGTATCGCCATCATAACCACGGAGAACGAGGGCCGCCGCGCCGCCGTCACCGTCAACTCGTTTTCATCGGTCTCGCTCGATCCGCCGCTCGTCCTGTGGTCCATCGCGCGAACTTCCCGAAGCTTTTCGATCTTCACCGGCGGTGGGCGCTTTGCGGTCAACATTCTGTCGTCGCGCCAGATGGATGTCTCTCGCCACTTCTCCAGCAAGCTCGAAGACAAGTTCGCAGACAGTGCGTGGACACCGGGACCGCACGGCTCCCCGCTGATCGACGGATGCCTGGCGCATCTGGAATGCGAGACACATGCGCTGGTTGAAGGTGGCGATCACGTCATCATCATCGGCCTCGTCAAGCGGGCACGGCGTTTCGAAGGAATGCCGCTCCTCTTCTCACAAGGGCAGTATAGCGTCCCGGAACCCCATCCCGAGACGTCCCCAACCCCCGAGGCAAGCGGCGCCGCCCCGGATACCACGTCCGAAGGTACGATCGTCTCCCAGATTTTCGAGGCTCACAACCTGCTTTCTTCCGTTTTCGACGAACATCGACGGGCTGAAGGCGTCAATATCTCCGTCGCTCGTGTTCTGGCATGTCTCTACGACGCGGAGGGCCTGAAGGCGGATCAACTGGCCGCTGCCACCTATCTCGGCCAACGGGATACCGAGGACGCGATAGCGGAGCTGGTGAGGCGCTCGCTGCTGGTCAACAATCAGGGACACCTGTCACTGACGCCAGAAGGAAGAAAGGTCCGGGAGGCGATCAGGAGGCGCTGGCAGGACTTCCAGCAGGCGCAGATTGCCGGTATCCCTGAGCCTGATCTCAAGAGCACGATCCGGGCACTGTCAAAGCTGATCAATCAAAACAAGACAATGCGGTAATCGAGGCCCTTTATGAACTGGGACTACATCGTCATCGGCGCCGGATCGGCAGGTTGCGTTCTTGCCAACCGATTGAGCGCCGACCCCTCGGTCAAGGTGCTGGTTCTCGAAGCCGGCGGCAGTGACAAGAAATTCAACATCATGATGCCGTCGCTGGCATTCAAGGCGATGGCCGACAAGCGCACAAACTGGAAGTTCATGGCCGAACCGGACCCGACGCGCAACAACCGCCGGGACATGGTGCCGCGCGGCAAGGTTCTTGGCGGTTCCAGCTCGATCAATGCCATGTTCTATGTACGCGGCAATCGCGGCGACTACGACCATTGGGCGCAACTCGGTAATCGCGGATGGTCCTACGACGACATTCTCCCTTACTTCAAGAAGGTGGAGGACAATCGCGACGGCGTGACCGATATCTACGGCAAGAGCGGCCCGATCGTCGTCAGCGCCGTGCGCAGGCCGCCGAAGCTCGCGCATGTCTTCATCGAGGCGATGAAGGAACTCGGCTATCCCCACAATCCGGCCTACAATGCGGAACCGACCGAAGGGGTCGCCATCAGCCACGTGACCCAACACATGGGGATCCGGTTCAGCGCCGCCCGGGGATACCTCGACCCGATCAAGTCGCGGTCGAACCTGACGATCATCACCGGCGCTCTGGTACAAAAGGTCCTTTTCGAGGGGCGGCGGGCATCTGGCGTGGAGTTCCAGGTCGACGGCAGGCAACGTATTGAGCACTGCCGCGGCGAAATCATCGTCGCTGCAAGCGCCATCAATTCCCCGAAGCTGCTCATGCTCTCCGGCATCGGCCCGGCCGAGCAACTCAGGGCACATGGAATACCGGTCTTGCAGGACAGCCCCGGCGTCGGACGCAACCTTCAGGAACATCCCAGCACGCAGGTGAAGGCCTATGTTAACGTCAAGACGCCGAACCAGGAGTTTAACCTCCTCGGCATACTGAAATACGGCGCACAGTTCCTATTCGACCGTTCGGGTTACGCCACCTACACCTATACCGGGATGGGGCTGATCCGCACGCGCCCAGACCTCGAATATCCCGACATCCAGTATCACTTCGGTGCGTTCTCCGCGAACTACACTGACGAGGGGATCGAGATGCAGAAGGAGGCGGCGATCAACCTCCAGCCGAATGTCAACAATTCGCGCAGCCGCGGCTTTCTGGAGCTGCGCTCGGCCGACCCCAACGAGCAGCCGAAGATTCAGTTGAACCTCCTGAGTGATCCCTACGACGTCGCAACCCTGATGGCCGGCGGCCGGATCGCGCGGGCGGCGCTGCAATCGAAGGCATTCGCCCCTTATGTTACCGGCGAGATGAAGCCCGGCAAGGATGTGCAAACCGATGACGAGTGGATTGCCTACATGCGCGAGAACGCAAGTGGAAGCTACCATCCGTGCGGCACCTGCAAGATGGGGATAGATACCGCGGCAGTCGTCAGTCCCGACCTGAAGGTCATTGGCGTCGAAGGATTGCGCGTCGTGGATTCCTCGATCATTCCGCAGATACCGAGCTGCAATCTGAATGCGATCAGCATGGCGATAGGCGAAAAGGGTGCCGACCTCATCCTGCAGGACCGGGCACGCCGCGCCGCCGCTTGAAGGATCAGAAGACGAAGTTGAGATACGAATGAACAGTCCGTCCGCAAAGACTTTCGTTTTCTATATCGTGACTGACTTCACGCTGCTGGCTTTTACCTCCGCCATCGAAGCTTTGCGCCTGGCGAACGCCGTTCGAGGAACGGAGGCATACCGCTGGCGGATCGTGTCTGGAGATGGGCTGCCCGTGAAGGCGAGTTGCGGCCTCACCATCACGCCGGACGGTTCCATCGCCGAGGAGAAGGCAAGGCCACACGCCGACAGGGCCGACATGGTCGTGGTTTGCGCCGGATGGCACGTCGAACGCGCGGTGGACAGATCGGCCGCAGCTTGGTTCAGGTGGTCTCGCAATGCCGGATCGGCGATCGCGGGGATTTGCACCGGTGCGTACCTGCTTGCCCACGCCGGACTGCTCGCCGGCAAGCGCTGTACGATTCATTGGGAAAACCTGCCTGCTTTCAAGGAAAAATTTCCAGCCGCGATTGCCGGAACGAACCTGATTGAATGTGATTCCCAGATCTATACATGCGCGGGAGGGGCAGCGTCCTTCGATCTCATGCTGAACTTCATAGAGCACGATTTCGGAAGGCGCACGTCGCTGGCGGTTTGCGAGCAGGCAATTTTCGACCGCATTCGTCCACCGTCCGAGCGGCAACGCAGTCTTGTACGGACGCTCGGCAAGCTCAATCCGCTTCTGCTCGCAGCCATCGAATTCATGGAGGAGGCAATGGCTGATCACGCGAGCATCGAAGCCGTTGCGCGCCACATCAAGCTCTCCCGCCGCCAGTTGGAACGCCTGTTCGCCAAAGAACTGGCGACATCGCCATCCCGGTTTTACCTTGAGCTGCGCCTCGATCATGCCCGCCTGATGATACTGCAATCCGGCATGGCTGTCGTCGATGTAGCCGTTGCCTGCGGCTTTGTCTCGAGTTCGCACTTCTCGAAATGTTACCGCGAGTACTACGGTGTCTCACCGAGCAAGATGAGGTTAAAGGCGCCACGCAGCGCAGAATTGCGATCTCTCGCCGCCACGTCCTAAAAGCTTCTGAGGCAACAGTGCGCACCTGTCGGCGTGATCGCCGCTTTGGCGAATACCACCAGGCAGCTTTTACCATCACCCCTTGACTGCAGCGGTGACGCTCATTCTTCATGCCTGAAGACCGCCGATTGCCTTCAACTCCACGAAGGCTTCGAAGCCTGCTTCGCCGCACTCGCGACCATTTCCGGACTGCTTGAAACCGCCGAAGGGCGCGGAGGCATCCCACGCAGGATAGTTGATCGCCACCTGGCCGGCGCGCAACTGCTTGGCGATTGCCTTCGCCTTGGAAAGGTCCGCGCACTGGAGATAGGCCGCCAACCCATACGGAGTGTCGTTGGCGATTGCGATTGCCTCTTCGACGCTGTCATACGGAATGAGGCTGACGACGGGTCCGAACATCTCTTCGCGCGCCGCTGTCATGTCAGGTGTGACATCCGCAAAGACGGTCGGTTGCACGAAATAACCCCGGCTCAGCGACTGGGGCCGGGCGCTGCCTCCGGCAACGACGGTTGCACCTTCCGCGATCGTCTGGTCGATGAGCGACTTCACCCGCTGGTATTGGCGTTCGTTCATGACCGGGCCGAGCATGACACGATCGTCGGTGACATCGCCAAGCACGACGGACCGAGCAGCCTGTCCGGCATACGCAATCGCCTCCTCCTGCAGGTGACGCGGCACCAGCATACGCGTCGGCGCCGTGCAGGACTGACCAGCATTGCGATAGGCGCCAAGGACACCCTTCGTCACGGCGCTCTCCAGATCGACGCCGTCGACCAGAATATTCGCGGAATTTCCGCCTAGCTCCTGATGGACGCGTTTGACTGTATCGGCGGCACTCTTGGCCACCTGGACGCCGGCACGTGTCGAGCCGGTGAAGGAAACCATATCGACACCAGAATGGCTCGACATGGCCTCGCCGACGGTCGGTCCGTCGCCGTTGACCAGATTGAAGACACCCGCCGGAAAACCGGCATCGTGAAGGATTTCCGCAAACAGCATCGGACTGATCGGCGCATATTCGCTCGGCTTCAGCACCACCGTGCAGCCGGTCGCGAGCGCCGGCATGACTTTGGTGACGATCTGCAATACCGGGAAATTCCACGGCGTGATCAGGGCACAGACACCGACGGGCTCCAGCGAGAGCAAGGTCGGTCCGGCCATGCGCTCGAATTCGTAATGTTCGAGGATCCGGATCGCATCGGCTATATGCGCGCGCGAGCCGGCGATTTGCGCTTCCCGCGCAAAGGTGATCGGCGCTCCCATCTCGAGAGTCGTCAGTTGCGCCAGCTCCTCGGCGCGTTCGTCGAAGATCGAAAGTAGCCGGCGAAACAGCGCCAGCCGTTCCTCGCGGGAGGATTGGCTATAGGTTGCAAAGGCACGGCGTGCTGCCTTCACCGCCAGATCGACGTCTTCCCCAGTCCCCATCGCGATCGTTCCCGCAACTTGTTCCGTCGCAGGGTTGATGACGTCGCGTCGCGCCCGGCCGTCGGTCGTGACAAAGCGGCCGTCGATGTAGAAGTGATCGAGATATTTCAAAGAGCATGCTCCTGCTGTTGCTTGTCGTCGCAAGGCGGCTCGCCGGGTTGCGCCTTGCGCGCACCGCGCGGCACCAAGGCCTTGAAGGCGTCGGCCATCTTGACCACGCCCGTCGGGACGCCGTCCTTGAAGACCACGAAGGACTTGGCGACATCGCCTTGCGATAGGGCGATCAAGTGTTCGAGATTGTCGTCGGCGTCGACCCGTCCGTCTACGTGGATATCGGGCACGCCCCCTGCAGTCATGATCGTTTCGGCACGCAGTACGCGCGCCAGATTGATGTCGTTGACGAATTTCTCGATATAGGCATCCGCCGGATTGAGGATGATTTTCTGCGGCTCACCCTGTTGCACGACGACGCCGTCCTTCAGGATCACCAGATGATCGGCGATCTTCAGGGATTCATCGAGATCGTGTGTGATGAAGACGATCGTCTTGTCGAGTTCCTCCTGAAGCTCGAGCAGAAGATTTTGCATGTCCGTCCTAATCAGCGGATCGAGCGCCGAGAAGGCTTCGTCCATCAGCATGACGTCCGAATTCGAAGCAAGCGCGCGGGCGATGCCGACACGCTGCTGCATGCCGCCGGAGAGTTGTTGCGGATAGTAATTCTCGAAGCCCTTGAGGCCCAGTCGCTCCAGCCACTTCAGGGCATTCTTGCGTGCGTCACCCTCGCTATCGCCGCGCGCGCGCTGCGCCATTTCCACATTCTGCTGCACCCGCATGTGCGGCATCAGCGCGAAGTTCTGGAAAACCATGGACATACGGAAACGACGAAGTTCGCGTAACGGCGCCCCGGTCAGCCCCGCGACATCGGTGCCGTCGAGCAGGATCTCGCCAGCGGTCGGCCTGATCAGGCCGTTGATGTGGCGGATCAGCGTCGATTTTCCCGAGCCGGACAAGCCCATGATGACGGTGATCTCTCCCCGTTTCATGTCGACATTGATGTCCCGCAGGCCGAGAACATGGCCGTGCTTGTCGAGCAACTCCGCCTTGCCCATGCCGGCCCGCACATGCGGCACCATCTCATGTGGCTTGGTTCCGAAAATCTTGTAAAGGTTGCGGATCGATATCTTCGGTTGGTCGGTCAATGGCCTCCCCCTCGAGGTTGGAGAGTGGAGTTTACGCGCGACATGGAAGCCTTGCTGACGCGATCGAAGTTGATGGCCAGAAGGACGATGCCGAAACCCGCGACGAGGCCGACGCCGAGTTCGAGATTGTTGATGCCGCGCAGCACGAGAACGCCGAGCCCGGGCGCGGACACGAGTGACGCGATCACAACCATGGACAGCGACATCATGATCGTCTGGTTGACGCCGGCCATGATGCTTGGAAGTGCGAGCGGCAGCTCAACCTTGATCAGCTTCTGCCACGGATCGAGACCGAACGCGTCAGCCGCCTCGCCGACATTGCCGTCGACCATCCGGACGCCGAGGTTGGTCAGCCGGATCACCGGCACGACGGCGTAAAGAATGATCGCGATTCCGTAGAGCTTCGACTCGGTGACCGAGAACAGGAAGATCAGCGGAATCAAGTAGACGAAGGATGGAAGGGTCTGGAGCATGTCGAGGATCGGCAGCGAAAACCGCTCCATGCGCTTGCTCTTCGACATCATGACCCCCACGGGAATGCCGATGACGATACAGATCAGCGTACAGGCGAACACGATCACCATCGTCTGCAAGGCGTAATGCAGGTGGTCGACGAAGCCCAGCGCCAGGAGGCTGGCCGCCACCAGAGCAAGAATGGCCCACGAGCGTGATGCGAGATAGACAATCACCAAAAGCGCAATAACCAGCACCCACCAGGGAACGACCTCCACGACGTGCAGCGAAAAATCCAGGAGCCATGACAGCGGCTGCGTCAGGGGATCCAGCACCGTCTTCAAGCCGACGCGCAAATGCAGAAAAGTGCTCTCGATACCTGACGTCAGATCACGGGTGCGCGGTATCGCCTGACATGCATCATGCAAAGCATCGAGCGACGGAAACGGTGCGTCTACAAGCGATGGGCCGGACGTATCGTTGGCCTCCTTGGCTCGCTTGAGCAATTCCGCCATGCTCATCGGACCGCTGCCCGCGCCGGCATTGCACCAGTCGCGAAGCCCCAGCCCATCGAAAAGCCCAGTGTAGAACGCCATGGTCCACCTCCGTAAGGAGCATTATCCTGAACCGGGCAAGTCTACGAGGACGGCCCGATACGACAAGAGGCCCGCCGAGCACCTGGGTGCGGACGGGCCCGTGACATCCTTTACTTGATAATGGCGGCGATTTTGGTCTTGGCGTCGTCGGACAGCCAGTTCGGCCAGACGTCCTTGTAGGTTGTGAGGTAGTGCACAGCGGTCTCGTCGGCCGACGCCTTGTTCTCTTCCTGCCAAGAGAGAAGCTTGTTCATGACCTCGTTGCTGAAGGTGACCTTGCTCATCAGCGCCACCAGTTCCGGGTTCTTGTCGTAGAACGGCTTGGCCATCGTCGTCAGGACGGTCGCCTTTGGCCAACCGGTCTTGCTCGGGGTCGCGCAATCGGCCGTGGCGTTGCACTTCGCCTTTTCGGTATCGATTGGCCCCATGTCGACCTCGACCATCTTGTATTTTCCGAGCACGCTGGTCGGTGCCCAGTAGTAGCCGAACCAAGGTTCCTTTGCCTCGTAGGCCGATGCGATCGAGGCAGCGAGCGTCTCGAGAGATCCATGGTTGAAAACCTCGATGCCGTGCTTTTCGAGCTCGAAGGCCTTGGCCAGATTGTCGCTCGAGGTGCGGCAGCCGGTTCCGACAGGGCAATTGTTGAAGCGGCCACCGACCAGATTCGGATTCGCAAGAATACCGTCGATCGTCTTCAATTCGGGATGTTGTTCTGCCAGGTAGTCCGGGATCCACCACGCATCAACGCCGCCATCGGACAGAACGTTGGCGACCTTGACGATCTTTCCTTCTTTTTCCAGCTTGTAATACACGTCGGCGACACCCGGCCAGACTTCGGTCAGGATGTCCGGTTGACCGGTTTCGGCAAGCGAGGTGAGTGCAGGCACCGTCGAGGTCGGAACCTTCTTAACGGTGCAGCCGTAGCCCTGCTCCATCAGGAAGCTTGACACCGCCGTGACGACTGCGGCCGATGACCAGTTCATTTCCGTTATCGTCACCGTTCCGCAGGCAGCGCTGGCGGAAGAGGTGCTCGCGAAAAGGCCCGCGCCCACCATACCTACTACTGCAAGAAATGATTTCATTTTTTGTTCCCCTATTGGCTTTGCCGATGACCGTCCGTGCAAGGTGTTCGGGCATGGACGCGAACGGTGTTCAGTCCGTTCTTTTGCTTACCAAGGGAAAGATTACGGTGCGACCAAGAGATAACAAGTTGCTAAATACCTACGTCATGCGTAACCTCAGCTTTATGCAAAGACTTCGCTACAAGTTGCCGCCGCCAAATCTTTTGATCACTTTCGAGGCCGCGGGACGTCATCTCAGCTTTACCAGAGCGGCAAGCGAGCTCAACGTCTCGCGTGTCGCCGTCAGTCAGCAAATCCAGGCGCTTGAGAAATTCCTCGGGATAACTCTGTTTCAGCGCCTGCAGCGGTCGGTGAAGCTGACGCGAGAGGGCGAACGCTATCACCTTGCAATTTCCGACGCTCTGGAACGTGCCCTGCGGGCAACCACCGAAATCAGCAAACGTGCGGAAAGCAATGTCGTCAATGTCGGAACGACGCCCGGCTTCATGACCTACTGGCTGTCACCGCGCCTTGGTGAGTTTCGAACCCTGCATCCCGACGTCGACCTTCGTTTCATCGTCTCCGATAACAATCTTGGCTTCGAAGACAATATCGATGTGGCCATTCGCTATGGCGTCCCGCCTTTCGATGGAGCGGACGCAACCTTTCTTGCGAGGCAGGCGATTGCTCCGACCTGCGCAAGCACATTTCTAGCGGAAGGCACACATCTCCAGCCGACGGATCTCCTCAATCAGCCCCTCCTGCATTTGGAGGGGCCCTACGATGAACAGACACGCTGGTCGTCCTGGTTTCGCGCACAAGGTCTCGACATGGCGAAGGCCCGCGCGGGCATCACACTCAATTCGTACACGAGTCTCGTGCAGGCAGCACTCGACGGCCAGGGATTTGCTTTGATCGGCCCACCGTTGATCGGGAAGTTTCTGTCCAACGGTAGCCTCGTCCAGCCAGTTGACGGACAGCCAATCGTACGTCATGCGTTTCACCTGCTTATGCCGAAGGCTACGCGACCGTCGGTGGCTGTTCTCGCTTTCGCCGGCTGGATCAAGGCGTCATTTATGGTGCTGGCAGAAAATGCCGCCGAACAACAGAGTTGAGCGCAAACCGAAATTCGAACGCTGTCTGCCGCCGAAAGCGGAGTAAGTTTTTCATCCCACTCAAATCGCAGGCTGCCTTGATCTTGAAGGGAATTCAACGCCGCTACGAGCTCGTCTGCGCGTGCAGCGCCGCGAAAGCTCGTAGGCTAGCCTGTTTTCACTTTCGTTCCGGCGCCAGCACGAAATCGTGCTCGACCTGCCAGAATGATCCTGCGAAACCGAGCTCCCCTGCCCTTGTGGGGTCGTCCGTCAGCTTGAATTCGGCCAGCAAACTCTCCTTAACGCCGAAGACCGCATCGGAATGGATGTAGCGATCGTCGGGGTCAAAAATATGGGTCGTCAGCGTCTCGAACCCGTCTGCCTTGATGATATAGTGCAGATGGGCAGGTCGGTAGGGGTGACGGCCGAGCGCACCGAGCAATTGACCCACGGGACCATCGTCTGGGATCGGATAGTATTTCGGCTTCACCGCGCGGAACCAATAGTGTCCGTCCTTGCCGGTGCGGAATACGCCGCGCAAATTGAAATCGGGCTGGATGCCCTTCTGCTGGACGTCATAGAACCCTTCGTCATTCGCCTGCCAGACGTCGAGCACCGCATTTTCGATCGGGCGGCCTTCGGTATCGAGGATTCGGCCGCTGATCACCATGTCCTCACCCTTCTGGTCGAGGCAGATATTGGCGCCCATCGGAAGCTCCGGCGCATCCGCGACATGGAAGGGGCCGAGAACCGTGCTTTCGGACGCGCCCGATGGTTTACGGTTGTTGATTGCGTCGACCAACATCGATACGCCGAGTACGTCTGACAGCAGAATGAATTCCTGCCGCCAGTCGGTGCAGGTGTGACCGGTGCGGGTGAGAAAGAGGATCGCTTCCATCCATTCGTCCTGGGTCGGCTCCAGCTCTTTCACCGCCTCATGCAGCTTGCGGGTCACCACCTCCATCACCTGCTTCAGCCGCGCATCGAGTGCATTGGTGTTGCGGCCGGTGACAACCTCGACAGAGTTTTCCTCAGTGAAATAGCCTTTTTCTTCAAAGCTCATTGTCGCCTCACCGATCCAGAATTGCTTTCAATACACGACGCAGCTCGTTTTCCGGATCGGCGACTGCGGCATGCGAACGCCAGCCGACATGATGGTCCGGACGCACGAGCAGAACGCCGGCATCGCGGATTTCGCGGGCGCGCGCCCAGTCTCCCGTCAGGTCCTGCCATTCCTGCCGCGGGCCGATCTTATGGGTCGTGATCGGCAGGCCGAACTCCTTCGACAAAGCCCTCGCCGCCGCAATCCAGCCGTCGCCACCGATACCGGTCAACAGGGTGAAGACGCCATGACCGGTGAGATCGAGGCTCGATACTTTCCTGCCGCTGTCGTTGAACAGCCAGGCATGCGGCAGCCGCGCGCCCGGCCACGTCGTCGGTTGGAAATGCAGCTCGGCATCCTTCTCGTAGGCTGGCTCCGGCTGCCCGTCCTTGACGACGGCATTCGAAGCGTAGCGATGGTTCATCTCCACGCCATGCGCGTCGAACTCATAGACCTTAT
This sequence comes from Rhizobium atlanticum, assembly GCF_030182485.1. NCBI lineage: Bacteria > Pseudomonadati > Pseudomonadota > Alphaproteobacteria > Hyphomicrobiales > Rhizobiaceae > Rhizobium > Rhizobium atlanticum. Next base: position 13,359 of record NZ_JAQJCJ010000006.1, on the reverse strand, counting down.
AGGCGATCGCCTCGCGGATTGCCGTGCGCTGGCGTTCGGCATCGGCGGTATCATCGCAGCGCGCATCCATGTTCTGCTGCATTTTCACCGGATCGACGGAATCGAGCAGACCCAGCGACTTGAAGATCGGGCCGAATTCCTCGATCGACTTGTTGGCGCGGGTAACGATCTGCTTGGCGACCGGCGCACGTTCGGCCTGGTAGCTCTCGAGCAGGGCCATGCCCGCCTGACCCTTGAGGACCAATGCGAGCTTCCAGGCGAGGTTGAAGCCATCCTGGATCGAGGTGTTGGAGCCGAGGCCGTTCGAAGGCGGATGGCGATGGACGGCATCCCCCATGCAGAACACCCGACCGTTCGACATACTCGTCGCGTACATGTTGTTCACAGTCCAGGTCGAAACGGATTTGATCTTCGGCTTGAGATCGGCAACGCCGACCAGTTCGCGCACGACCTTGGTGGCGAAAGCATCATCGACCTGAGGCGCGGGCTGATTGATGTCGTAGCCCCAGACGATCAGCCATTCGTTCCATGGCCGCACCATGCGCACAAGGCCCATACCGATGCCGCCGACATCGGCGCCAGGCTGCAGCACCCAGTAAAGCACCGACGGGCGATGGGCGACATAGCGTGAGAGATCGGCCTCGAACAGAATGTTCATCGAGCCGGCAACGCCCATCTTGCCTTCGAAGGTCAGGCCGGCATGCTCCGCCACCTTGGAGTTGCCGCCATCAGCGCCGATCAGGAATTTCGAGCGGATCACCAGCTCCCTGCCGGTCATGCGGTCGAGACAGGTGGTCGTGACCCCTTCGGCATCCTGAACATGGCTCACATACTCCGTCGACATGCGCGCCTGCGCGCCGCGCGAGCAAGCTGTCTTGAACAGCAGCGGCTCCATGTAAGTCTGCGGCAGGTCGTTCATGCGGGCGGGCGATGAAAGAAGGTGCTCGGCACGCGACAGCGGGTGGTTGCCCCAGCTCTGCATGCGGCCGATTTCCTCGCCGGCAACCGCCGTGCAGAAGACATTCTGCCCCATCAGATCCTGTTCGACCGCGAAGAGATAGGCCTCTTCCTCGACGTCGCGGCCGAGATCGCGCAGAACCTCCATCGTCCGCTGGTTGGTGATGTGCGCGCGCGGCGTGCTTGCCAGCCAGCGATAACGATTGATCACCATCGGCTCGAGGCCGTAGGTCGCAAGCAGCGCTGATGTCGCCGAACCGGCGGGTCCCGTACCGATGATCAGAACGTCGGTGGTGATGTCAGCCATTTGGCCCTCCCTTTTCATCATGTAGCGTTGATCCGCCTCTCAACAGGCGGCGGACCGGAAAGAGTTCCCAACCGGTACGGCTGGATATGAGACCCCACAGACCCCGCGGCGCGAACAGCATCGTGACGATAGCAAGCGCGCCGAGCGCAAGGAGATACCAGGAGCCGTAGCTCGAAAAGGCATTTTGCAGCAGGAAGAAGACGAGCACGCCGACCAGCGGCCCTTCGATGGTGCCGATGCCGCCTATGACGACAATGAACACGACATAGGCGGTCCAGTCGGTGAGCGAGAAGGCGGCATCCGGCGATATGCGCGCCTTCTGCAGGTAGATGAGCGCACCGACCATGCCGGTCACGCAAGCGGTTGCCAGATAGACAAGGATCTTCAGCCGCCGCGCATCGACGCCGAGCGCACGGGCCGCTGTCTCATTGTCGCGCACGGCGGCAAGGCCAAGGCCCTGCTTGCTGCGCAGCAGCCGATAGATGAAGCCGATCGTCAGCGCGACGAGAGCCAGCGCCAGCCAATAGGTGAGCGCATCGGCCGCGGCCGCGGAGCGCATGCCGAACCAGTTCTGCAGCACCGAAATACCGAGCATATCCTTGGTGGCTTCGCGCGGCAGCGAAGTTCCCGTTCCGCCGCCGAGCATCTTCCATTGGGCGAACAGCAACCGCCCGACTTCGGCGATGACCCAGGTGCCGATCGCAAAATAGGGGCCGTAAAGCCGGAAGGAAAAGAAGGCGGCCGGCGCTGCGATCAGCATTGCAAAGAGGCCGGCGAGCGGAATGGCAAGGATCGGGTCGACACCGGCAAGAATGACGAAGCCGAACAGCGCATAGGCGCCGGAGCCGACAAAGAGCTGCTGCCCGACCGAGATCAGTCCGGCATAGCCGGCAAGCAGGTTCCAACTCTGCGCCAGCGCCAGCATCGTCAGGATGAAGAAAAGATCCTGCACGACGCCGCGCGACACCATGAAGGGTGCAGCGGCGAGCGCGGCCGCCGCGACAAGCGAGAGGATGATGAAGATGCTCGAAAGCCGCGTCCGCGTTTCCACCCGCCAGCCCGGCGGTGCAGCAATTTCGCTCGGCATTGTTTCGAAACCCGGAGTCATGGCGCCCTCAATCCACGGCGCGAGGGAAAAGACCGCGCGGCCGGAAGAGCAGCACGAGCAGGAAGGCGATATGCCCGGCAAGAATCTGCCATTCGGGATTGACCGCAGCGCCGACCGTCTGGGCAACTCCCAGGATGACCCCGCCTGCAAGCGTGCCCCAAAGCGAGCCGAGACCACCGATGATAACGGCTTCGAAGGCGTAGATCAGCCGCGCCGGCCCAGCCGTCGGATCGAAGTTCGCCCGCATACCGAGATAAAGGGCAGCAACCGTCACGATCATCATCGCAAGCCCGGTCGCGACGGCGAAGATCGTATTCGGCCGAATGCCCATCAGGCTCGCCGTCACCACATCGTCCGAGGTGGCTCGAAAGGCGCAGCCGAGCTCGGTGCGGTAGATGAGCTGGTTGAGACCGACGATGACGAGGACTGCCGAGGCAAAGGTGATGAGGGGCATCAGGCCGGCGCCCACACCCCCGAATTGCAGTGAAGCCGTTTCGAGGGCGCCCGCGGAGATCCGCCGGCTATCGGCCGTGAAGCCCTCCAACAGACCGTTCTGAATGACGATCGACAGGCCGAAGGTGACGAGCAAGGGTGGCAGGATGTCCTTGCCAAGGGTGCGGTTCAGCAGGTGATATTGCAGCAGCCAACCGACGGCGAACATCAAGGGTGCGGCGATCAGCGCAGCCAGGAACGGATTGAGCCCCAACAAAGAGACAAGTACCAGGATCAGGAACGCCGCCAGGACGATGAGATCGCCATGGGCGAGATTGACCAGGCGCATGATGCCGAAGACGAGGCTGAGACCTGCCGCGAACAGCGCATAGAGCCCCCCGAGCAGAACACCTTGCAGAAGCGTATCAAGCCAGTTCATGGGTGTCCGCTCCAAAATAGGCCGCATGGATATCGGCGCGATCGAGTTCTGCGGGACGGCCAGTCAGGGTGATGCGGCCCTCCATCATGCAGTAGATACGATCGGCCACCTTCAGCGCCTGGGCGATATCCTGCTCGACGATGACGGTGGCCGCACCCGCAGCACGGATATGGGAAAAGGCGGCATAAATGTCCTTGATGACCACGGGGGCGAGGCCGAGGCTCAGCTCGTCGCACAGAAGAACCTCCGGATTGGACATCAGCGCCCGGCCGATGGCGACCATCTGCTGTTGCCCGCCCGAGAGCGCCGTCGCCGGATTGCGGCGTCTCTCCTTCAGGACCGGAAATAGCGAATAGATGCTGTCGAGCGTCCAAGGTCCAGCGACGCGGCGGCCATAGCGGCCGATCTGCAGATTTTCCTCGACCGACAGCGACGGGAACAACTTCCGCCCCTCCGGCACGAGCGCGATGCCGCGCCGCACGACATCGGATGCAAGCATTGCCCCAATCGGCTCGCCATGGTGCAGGACCATATCGGGCTTGTTGGCAATGACACCGGCGATCGAGCGCATCAATGTCGATTTCCCCGCGCCATTGGCGCCGATAATGGCGATGGTCTCGCCCGCCTCAAGCCTGATATCAACCCCGAGCACGGCCTGGAAATCGCCGTAGGAGGCCGTTAGGCCGCGAGTTTCGATGAGGCTCATCGTCAGACCTCCATCCCGAGATAGATTTCGCGCACCTCGCTCGAACCCATGATCGCATCGGGCTTGCCGATGCCGATCACCCGGCCGAAATTGAGCACGAGGATGCGCTCGGCCACAGCTGTAAGAGCATGCAGCACATGCTCGATCCAGATGATGGCGATGCCGCGCTGGTGAACCCGCTTGATCGTCGCGACGAGCTGGCGGCATTCGCCTTCCGTCAATCCGCCGGCGATCTCGTCGAGAAGCAACAGCTTCGGCTGGGTGGCGAGCGCACGCGCCAATTCCAGCCGCTTGCGTTCAAGCAGGGTCAACGATCCGGCAGGCACATTGGCTTTGGCGATCAAGCCGGTCTCGACAAGGATGTCCGCGCACGAAGCCGAGACATCGCTTTCCCTCGCCTTGGCACCGAAAGCACCGGCAACCAGCAGGTTTTCATAGGCCGTCAGACGCGCGAAAGGCTGCGGGATCTGGAAGGTGCGGCCCATGCCGGCAAGGCAACGTTGCATCGGCGGCACATGGGTGACATCGCGGCCGTCGAACTGGATCGATCCTCCGGCAACGGAGAGATTGCCGTTGATAAGGTTGAACAGCGTCGATTTGCCGGCGCCGTTCGGCCCGATGACGCCGAGCGCCTCGCCAGGCTCGACAGAGAAGCCGATATCCTCGGCGACGACGAGCGCGCCGAACGACTTCGAGACTCCCTTCAATTCCAGTAGGGGCATTGTCGTTCTCCGTTGGCGGCCGCCCGACCGAGTGCCGGGCAACCCTCCTTTCACGCAAGGGCTTCGAGCTTGCCGCCAAGCGGTACGTTCGGCGCCAGCCCGTTTTCGACGACGACGAGATCGTAGCCGCCGCCGGATTTCAGCCGCCATTGGCCGCCGACCAGCGGCGTCTTGGCGACATTCTTTTGCGCGAACGGCGGCAGTTTCTCGTTGCCCCAGGCAACCGGCCCGACGAGCGTGTCGAGCTTGGTCTCGCCGATCGCCTTGGCGACGGCATCGCCATCGCTCGCATCCTCGCTCCGCGTCATGACATCGACGGCGAGCTCGAACAGTGCATGGGCAAAGCCGATCGGCTGGGTCCATGGTCGGCCGGTTGTCTTGGTGAAGGCAGCCGCCACGGCGGCTGCGGTCTCGCCCGTCAGCGACGATTTGAACGGATGCGTCGGGGTCCACCAAACCTCGGTCGAGAGATTGTGCCCGGCATTTCCCAACGCTTCGACGGTCTGCGGGAAGAGAAGCGCCTTGCCGATCGAGGCGACCTTGGGCTTCAGGCCTTGCTGCTTGGCCTGGTTCCAGAAAGTGGTGAGGTCGGGTGGGATCATCACCCCGGTCAGGATATCGGTGCCTGCCTGCTTGAAGGCATTGATCTGCGCCGAGAAATCATCCGTGAGGTTCTGGTAGCGGCCGGTATCCGTCAGTCCGTAGCCGAGCTTTTCCAGAACCGGCGGGAAGCCGACGACCTTGTCGCCCCAGGCATTCCCGTCACCATCATTCGGGAACAGGCCACCGACCTTTTTATTCGTCTCGATTTGGCTCCACATGCCTGTAAAGACGGCGATGATATCCTCAAGGCCCCAGAAGAAATGATAGGCGTAATTGAAGGGCTTCCAGGAGGCCGGATCGCCGGGATTGCCCTGCTGGCCGATGAACCAGGGCTGCCACGGCGCGACCGTGGAAATGCACGGCATCTCCTCGCCCTCGCAGGTCGTGGAAACCGGATTGGTCGTCTCCGGCGTCGAGGATACGAGCATCAGGTTGATCTGGCTGTCGACGATCAGCTCCTTTGCGACCTCGGCAGCGCGGTTCGGGTTCGACTGGCTGTCCTTGACCACGACCTCGTAGTTCAGGCCCTTTGCCTTCGTCGTCGCCAGAAAGGCATCGATGACGAACTTGTCGGCCTCGCCGAAAGCGGCGAGCGGCCCCGTCTGCGGGCTGACATAGCCAAGCTTGATTGCCGCATTCTTGGCAATCGCCGGCATGGGCAGGCCCGACGTTGCAATCAATGCGCCGCCGGCCGCCGTCGTCTTCAGAAAATCGCGTCTCGTGAACATGTTTCCTCCTCCCATTGTCTCTCCTCCCAAAGAGCGCGCCCGCAGGCGCCTGTGTCTCAGTCCGTCGGCCGCCGGCCCTCCCAAGCGTCCTGCAGAAGCTGGCGGATCGCGTTCCGTTCGATCGGTCGCGGATTCCAGTAGGGATTCTCGACAGCGATCGCAGCCGCGCGATCGAGATCATTTTCTGTCAGACCGAATTCCTTGAGCGATAAGGGCGATCCGATCGCCCTGGCTAAATCCCAGAGCCCGCCACCGATGGCGCCGCCGAAAATATCGGCCGCGCCTGCCAGCTCCGATGCCGCGGCTGCGGCATTGAAGGCGGCCGTATGCGGCAGCATCACCGCATGGGTTTCGGCATGCGGCGTATCGAAGGAACCGCCGAGCGTATGACAAATCTTGTGATGCAACGCCATGCCGACCGTGCCGAGCACCGAGCCGCAGAGCCAGGCGCCGTAAAGGGCATCGCTGCGCGCCTCAGCGTTCTTGGGATCGTTGACGATAACCGTCAGGCTTCGGGCAAAGGCGCGCAGGCCTTCCAGCGCCATCAGGCTGGAAATCGGATTGCGGTCTTGCGCGTAAAGCCCTTCGATGGCATGGGCCATGGCGTTCAGGCCACTCGTCACGCTCATGGCGACCGGCAGGCCGAGCGTCAGCTCGGGATCGTAAATCACGATCTCCGGCAATATGCTGGCATCGCGCACCGTCGTCTTGCGGCCGGCTTCGGTCTGCCCGAGGATCGGCGTCACCTCCGAGCCGGCATAGGTCGTGGGAATGACGATCTGGAGAAGATTGGTGCGATAGGCAATCGCCTTGCCGAGCCCCGTTGTCGATCCGCCGCCGAGGGAGACGACGCAGTCCGCCGCGGTTTCCGCCACCACCCGCATCGCCGCCTCCGTCACCTCGACGGGCGTGTGCATGGTCGCGCCCGAGAAGACGCCGCAGGCAAGCGGCCCGATCTCTTCGGCCAGCGCGTCTGCATCAGCCTTCTGATGCGGCGTCGAGAGGATCAAGGCCCGCTTGCGGCCGGCTTTGGCGACCCATTGCGCGACCCGATTGCGGCTGCCGGCACCGAAGACGATTTGGGCGGGACTGCCCGCATAGGAAAAATCCCGGGTCATGCCGCCCTCCCCGGCTTTGCTCGCACCATCACGAAGGTGAGGCTCAACGCCTTGGCGGGCTGTCCATCGATCTCGGACGGCTCGAAGCAGACAATGAGCTCGGGCCGCACGCCGAAGAGGGCGTCTTCGCCAAGGTGTGGATCGCTCGCATCGTAAATCTGGGTGGTGATCGTCTCGAAGCCCTTGGCACGAACGACGAAATGCAGGTTCGCCGGGCGACGCAGCGGATAGCCCGCCTCGGCGAGCAGCCGCCCGACCGGGCCATCGTCCGGCACGCCATAACCCGACGGCATGACGGAGCGATAATGGAACCGTCCGTCGATATCGGTATGGAAGAGGCCGCGCAGATTATGTTCCGGCTGCAAATCCGGCTGCTGGTTCTCGTAAAAGCCCTCGGCATTCGCCTGCCAGGTTACGACCTCTGCACCTGCGATCGGCAGGCCATCGAGATCCTGCACCCGCACGGCCACCGCCAGCGGCTCGCCGATGCCGTCAAGCGAGATCGAAGAGCCCGATACGCTTGCTGGCGCATCATTGCGGAAAAACGGTCCGCGAATGGTATTCGGCGTCGCCGCTTTCGGTCGCCGCGAATTGATTTCCTCGACCAGGGCCGACGCGCCGATGAGATCGGACAGAAGCACCCATTCCTGTCGCCGCTCGTCCGAGGCATGGCCGACATCGGTCAGGAAGGCAATGACCTTGCGCCACTCGTCCTGGGTCGGGCGAAACTGCTTGATGAGATCATGAACATGGATGACGGCGGCAGCGATCAGCCGTGACAGATTGCCGTCACTGCCGGCGGAGAAGCGTTCCGAGAAAACCTCGGCCGACGTCGCCTCGCTGAATGTGAGCGCCTTTGCACGCTCCGCCATGCCCATCCTCCACGATCTCACGTGTATCCGAGATTGATACTAGCAGTCGGAATTGCATGGATTGATGATTTTGTTGCAAAACAATATAACGGATCGTTATGAAGTTCGATGAACGTCACCTGATCCAGCTTGCCGCCGTTGTCAAAACAGGCGGCGTAACCGAAGGTGCGGCCTTACTAGGCCTCGCTCAGCCTGCCGTGTCGCGCACCTTGTCCATGTTGGAGAAGCGCGTGGCCGAGCCGCTCTTCGTCAAGGGTCGCCGGCCATTGCAGCCGACGCCGTTTGGCCTTTCGCTCGCCGAGCACGGCCTCGTCATGCTCGCAGCCTCGCGCAAGGCCTCCGATCTCGTCGAAAGCTTCCGCGTCGGCAAGAGCGGCGTCGTACGGATCGGCGGCACGCCCTTCTTCATGGATGCGCTGATTGCCGGGCTGTGCGCGGAGTTTCAGACAAGCCGTCCGGACGTGCGGATCGATCAAAGCTACGGTTATTTCCCGGATCTGCGCGCAGCGCTGAAGGCAGATCAGATCGACCTCGCCATATGCCCGATCGACATACTCGACGAGGGTTCCGGGCTCGAATTCCAGCAGATCCTCCCGGGCCGCAATGTCGTGGCCTGTCGGGTAACCCATCCGCTGCTTCTGAAACGGCGGCCGCAGCCGAGCCATCTGCTCGACTATCCGTGGATTGCGCCGCCACCGGGAAGCCCGCTGCTGGCGGACCTGCGCGCACTGCTGCTCTCCTTCGGCGCCACCGAGATCAAGATCCGCTACAGCGGCGGCTCGCTGATGAGTGTAATCAACTACCTGAAATCGGCCGATGCGCTGACCATCATGCCGCACAGCGTCGTCTTCGCGCAGCGCAAGGAAAAGACGATCACCGCACTGCCAATCACGATCCCTCACCCAGAGCGCGCACTTGCGATCCTCAAGCGCGTCGATGCTCCACGAGCTCCCGCCGTCGATCAATTTGCCGAATTCGTCCGCCTGGGTTTCCAGGATCTTCGGCACTTGATCAAACGTCATGAGGAGTCGGTGATTTGGGGAGTTTGAGAGCCCCGTTAAAATCAGTCGGGTCTGCCACAAGCCTGCAGCAGTGATCTAAGATTTGCTTTTGCAGTTGACGGACGAACCGAGACCGCGTTCTTGGCTAGAAGCCCACTATCTCAAATGTTCCAGCAGCAGGCTCGGCTGCGGCCGAGAAGGAATGACCGATTTGGGGCCGACAGTGGACTGGCAGCTTTCGGCGTCGCAACCGAGATTGCTGACGTACAATCTGAAGGAATTGAGGTCCTGATCTGACCCGAAGGCGGAGATCTTAAAACTCGCAAGCTTGGACCGAGCCAGGTTGCGAGTTGTGTCTCGTGGATTCAGAACTGAGGAGGTCGGCTCGGATTACAGCCTGATGCCGCCTATGGTGAAACCACCATCAACGGTGATCTCCTGACCTGTGACGAAAGCCGCATCATCCGAAAGCAGCCAGGCTACTGCGCCTGCTACATCTTCTGACCTGCCATTCCGACGAAGAGGCGTGTGGTTGGCTAGAGCCATGGCAAAAGCTGGGTCAATGACGTCGTCCGCCATTGGCGTCAAAATAATGCCCGGATTGATGGCATTCACACGGACGTTTCGTGGACCTTGTTCGACCGCCAAAGTGTGCATCATTGCAAGTAGCGCGCCTTTAGTGCTGGCGTAGGCTCCGGCACCAGGCATCACGCCGGCCGCGGTCCAAGAGGCGTTTATCAGAATGCTGCCATTGGCCAGGAGGGACAGGCAGTGCTTGATCGTGAAAAATGTGCCGCGAAGGTTGGTCGCGATTAAGGTGTCCAACTCATCGACGTCGGTCTTATCCAACGGCTTGAATTCGCCCAACACGCCAGCATTGGCAAAAAGGCCATCCAGTTTCCCGAAGTGAGACACAGTCGCCTGCACGGCCGCCTCAACCGAACTGTTATCTGCAATGTCACAGGAAATTGCGATCGCGGCGCCGCCAGCCTTTTCGATTTCCGAGCGAAGTTCATTGATCGGTTCGGGACGCCGCCCGATCAGAGCAACCTGACCGCCTTCCGCAACAAGACGAAGAGCTGCTGTCCGGCCCATGCCAGTTCCGGCGCCCGTAATGAGGATTGTTTTACCCGTAAATCTGCTCTGCATTATCTCGCTCTCCTTGATCGCGTTGTCAGAGCATGTGTATTCCATCGGCGGAGGATGATAATTGGTGCGAGATTTTATTCATATGAAAGGAAAACTATTGAATGGACTTATTTCGCTCGATGCAAGTTTTTTTGAGAACTGTGGAGGAAGGCTCGATGACCGCAGCGTCTGCCAAGCTTGCTATGTCACCTGCGATGGTCGGACAACATGTGGCGGCATTGGAGGAGCGACTTGGAACGCGTCTTCTGAATAGAACTACGCGCCGGCAGAGCTTGACGGACTTCGGGTCGAGCTACGTGGAACAGTGCAGGGATATTCTGGAGCGTGTGGCCGTCGCTGACGAGCATGCCGAGGCATCTCTAGCAAAGCCGCGGGGGCGGCTGAAGATCACGGCGCCGACCACCTTTGGCGCGGAAGTTCTGATACCGGCGTTACCGCGCTATCGTGAAATAGCTCCAGATGTAACGCTCGATATCGATCTGTCTGATCGCAACGTCGATATCGTGGACGAGGGTTTCGATATCGCGTTTCGCATCGGAAAATTACCCGATAGCCGTCTGATAGCACGCCCACTTGCCCCCTACCGGATGGTGATCTGTGCTGCGCCAGAATACCTCGCACAACGAGGCTATCCAGACCATCCACGTGACCTTCGCGATCATGATGCCATCAGCTTTACCCCAGCGGCGAGGTCACCATGGAAATTGGTGAAAGGTGACGACGAGATCGAAGTCGAACCGCGAACGTCTGTGACGGTCAATAGCGGTCAAGCTGTTCGCATGGCAGCGCGCGCTGGGCTGGGCGTGATTATGCAACCCTCCATCTTGCTGCGTGCGGATATAGAGGCCGGCCTCCTCGTTCGGCTCTTCTCTGATTGGGATCTGCGCGAGCGATCAATGTCGCTGATCTACCATCGTGATCGCCGCATGACGCCGCGTCTACGAAGCATCGTTTCATTTGCAATTTCTGAATTCGGCTTGCCACGTAAGGAAGGTTAGACAAGTCCTTCATCAATGTCGACAAATGGGCGCATAGCGGCTCCCGACGAGGCACGGCCCCGCTGTAGAGCGAGGCCGCACATTTTCATATCTCTGTAGTATGCTCCGCCAGTTCCAACGCCCGCCTGCGGTCTGACTGCATCCCGAATGCAAGAGACAAAAGCGGCCAGTCCGGGGCGGTTTGCCGAAGTCCGCAATCCGCCCGAAGCGCATTTCGCTTCGGGTGAATTGTTCTGAGGATCATTGCGCCGGCAAGATGACGTAGCGCCTATTGGAATCGTCGTTCCAGGCCTCCCCAATCTTACTCAAGGGCACACTCGCAAAATCGGTATCAAAGCCTGCTGCGGGGGCTGCCTCCAGAAGCTCGCCTGCGCAGGCCAACAGGTCGGTCACGGCAACGCTCCCAATACCGCTGCCCATCAGCTCGAGCCCGGTACTGCGAAGCATATCTCCTCTGATAGGGATTTCCGAGCCCGCCATCGTACCCAACTGGACATAGCGCAGACGCGGTTCGCCGAGGCGGGACCCCCGGTCCTTGGTTGCCGCCTGAAGGATCCGAACGGCGGGTTCACCCCAGACAAAGTCGAGAACGACGTCGATGCCGTGGTCGAACTGCGCGCGCAGCAAATGATCCGCTCCGTCGTCCAGCGCGATCTGGACGTCCGCATCGAGCCTATCGAGCTTCTGATTGTTGCGGCCGACGGCGACAATCTTGGTTGCGCCGAAATGCCGGGCAGTCTGAATTGCCATGCTGCCCGACGAGCCAGTTGCGCCGACAATGAGGACAGTTTCACCTTTCTGCAGCTTGGCCCGGCGCGACAGCGCCACCCAGGACGCCAGCGCGCCTGTCGCCAAGGCCGCAGCTCGATCGCTTGGGAGGATGTCGGGAACCGGAACGGTCATAGCTCGGGCCGACAGTGATTTCTGTGCCAGCGAGCCGAAAGGTGCCTTCGGGAAAAGGAAGTAGACGCGCTTGCCGTCGGCATCCCGCCCTATACCATCCACGCCCGGAACGAACCCGGCCTTTGCGGTGCTAGTGTAGTGACGGCCGGAGGCGAGTAGCTTGACGATTGGGCTGATCGCGGCAGCCTCGACGGTGACGGCCGTCTCGCCATCGCCGGCTTCCGGTTCGGGGAATTCCTGGAATGACGGCGTGACACCAAAGGCGTTAACGACTGCAGCTTTCATGTGGTTGAGCTCCTTATTGTCTGCTCCCAGCTTGGTAGACCTTCGCACCTGAACGCTCTATGCCTTGAAGTCGCAAGTTTGTTCGCCATCGTCCAAATTGGGGGCTGACAATGGATGTCCTTTCCGAACTTCTCAGTCTTTTGAAGCCTCGGAGCTATATAACCGCCGGATTCGATGCGGGCGGTCAGTGGGCATTGACGCTCGATGATCTCGCAGGGAGGATAAAATGCTATGCGGTAATGAAAGGCGAATGCTGGCTCTCGATAGAGGGCATCGGCGGGGCGCTGAAAGTGTCTGCCGGGGATTGCTTTGTTCTTCCTAGCGGTCGACCAGTCCACATCGCGAGTGACCCTCAGGTCGAGCCGAGACGAGCGAGCGAAGTGCTTGATCCCAACCGCAGTGGAGAAGTCGTCACCTATAATGGCGGCGGAGACGTCCTCTTAGTCGGCAGCCGATTTGAGGTCGATGGGCGCCATGCGGCATTCATGCTGAAAACCCTGCCTCCGCTCATTCGCATCGATACGTCGTCAGATAAGGCCAGGCTGCGGCTCTACCTCGACCTCATGATGGCGGAGCTGAAGGAGATGAAGCCGGGGGCGATGTCCGTCGCCCAGAACCTGTCGCACATGATCCTGGCCCAAGCGTTACGACTTTACCTCGAAACGGTGTGTGAGGCGGAGGTCGGCTGGTTCGCCGCCCTTTCGGACGCCCGCCTAAGAAAGGCTATGGAGGCGATGCATTCCGAGCCGTCACGCGCCTGGACTCTGGAAGCGCTTGCCGACAAGGCCGGAATGTCGCGTTCGAGTTTCGCAAATCATTTCCGAAGACGCGTCGGAGAGACCCCTATGTCATATCTCACGCAGAGACGCATGATGTCGGCGGCAGAGAGACTCTCTCAAGGAAGGGAGTCCATCGCACAGATTTCGGCTTCGCTCGGATATGCGTCGGAGCATTCCTTCAATACCGCTTTCAAGCGTGTTATGGGCCGGCCGCCCAGGCAGTTCGGCAGGGGTAAGGAACAACTTGGCACA
>NZ_JAQJCJ010000050.1:0-11929 GCF_030182485.1 Rhizobium atlanticum | reverse complement strand
GGCCGGATTTGCCTGACGAATAATGCGGCAGAGCGAGCGCTCAGAGGCTTTGCGCTCGGCAGAAAATCCTGGCTCTTCGCCGGATCAGACCGCGGTGCAGATCGTGCGGCCTTCATGGCCACATTGATTATGACGGCAAAACTCAACGACATCGATCCGCAGGTGTGGCTGGCCGACGTTCTTGCCAGCATCGCTGATACGTCGATTACCAGGCTGGAGCAGTTGCTTCCGTGGAATTGGACGCCGCCGACCGTCAACGCTCAAGCGGCCTGACCTGCGGCCTTCACCGGAGGCTTACAAAAAAACGATGGTGGCAAGCGAGCAAGACCGCCCGAAGGTGGCCCGGTTCCGGATGCGATGGAAGACCCATCAGCACCGGCCTGATCCGGACCGTCTCGTCTTCATCGACGAGACTTGGGTCAAGACCAACATGACGCGCACCTGCGGCTGGTGTCAGCGGGGAGAGCCCCTCATTGCAAAAGTCCCTCATGGTCATTGGAAGACACTGACCTTCCTGGCCGGCTTACGCCGCGATAGCATCGTTGCCCCCTTCGTCCTCGATGGTCCCATCAATGGCATCGCTTTTACCGCATGGGTTCGCCAATGTCTGGTCCCGACACTCAAATCCGGTGACATCGTCATCCTCGACAATCTGGGAAGCCACAAGGGAAAGCCGGCCCGCGATGCGATCCGAGATGTCGGTGCACATCTCTTTTTCCTGCCGCCCTACAGCCCCGACCTCAATCCCATCGAGATGATGTTCGCAAAGCTCAAGACACTCGTCAGAAAGGCAGACGAACGAACCGTTGAAACTACATGGAGACGCATTGGAGAACTCTTGAAGGCGTTCAGTCCCCAGGAGTGCTCCAACTACCTCAGACATGCAGGGTATGGTTCAGAATAACCCTGACAGACTCTAATGTCGATTGGAGCTGCGTGAACCTTCGACTTGCGTCGTCGACAAACTGTCGAGGAGGTTGTTTCATTGGTCGTTGAACGGCGGGCGTAGGAGAGCATCTGTCCAGTTCCTCCATACTTGGTCGTCAGTCAGCGCGGCTGTTGGGCCAGCGGGACAGGATCGATCATCCGTGAGACTGTAGCGGCGACGTCTCAAAGAGGCTCCTCATTCCGACGCCATGAATCACGCCGAACGACAAAACCACGAAAGAATGCTAGGAAATCCTGAGACGTCTCATTACCTCATGGGGCGAGGGCATGCGGGATGCTTCCTGACATAGCACGTCCCGCATCCAGAGGCTTGCCTGACCACTATTGTGAAGCGCGGGCCATTGGAGGGCCTGTGTGAACGCGGGCAGCGGTAGCGGAAGGTCGGCGATCCGCAGGGGTATTGTCTTTTCGAGCTGCTTGACCAGGCGTAAGGGCATTGTCGCTATGCGCTCGGTCCCTGAAAGCATGAACGGAACCATGCTGAAGCCCTGCACGACTACTTCGACATGTCTCTTAAGCCCATGCCCAAGCAAACACCATTCCTCGAAGGAAGCCGTCCTAGCGTTCCCAAACTTCACCACAACGTGTCCCATCGACATATACCTCTCGAGTGTAAGTTGCTCCGAGAGTAGCTTGTTCGAGTGGCAGCCCACGCACACGAGGGTCTCCTCGAATAACGCCACCTTAGGATGTGCGCGCGACATGAGCAATTCCGGAAAGATGAGAAAATCGGCGTCACCGCGCCGCAAGTACTCATCGTAGTTATCGGCGATCGGCAGCAACTCGAAGCTGACGGCGGGCGCTTCTCGGGCGACACGCGTCACGACCTTTTCAAAAAAAACGAGTGCGGCGTAATCGGAAAGAATAACTCTGAAGCAGCGATCCGATTGAGCAGGGCAAAACGGATCCCAAGATATGATCGAGACCTGGATGTGAAGCAGAGCCTCGCGGACCGAAGGCGCGAGCCGCTCCGCACGCGGGGTTGGAACGAGTTCGCGACCGACCATGGTAAAAAGGTCGTCATTGAAATAGGTGCGTAACCTGCCGACGGCCGCGCTCATGGCCGGTTGGCTCAAGTTGATGCTGCGCGCTGCCGCCGTGAGATTACGCTCGGTCATCAGGGCGTCGAGTGCGACGAGGAGATTCAGATCAAGGCCCTTGAACCGCATGTCTTCATCCGTAGCGAGGTGGCGAGATAAAAGGTGAAAAGGCTTGGTGTCGCAATGCGGCGCCACGAGAGATCAGCAAGCAAAGGGTCGCCTAAAATTGAGAAAGTATCGATGTTCCAGCCGCCGTGGCTTTGATGGTCTTACTGCTACCTTCAACCGACACGATTCAGTGGTGCCTGATCATTCTGGCGAGTAGCAGTGTTTTCCGCGGATAAAAGTTTCGGTCTGCGACGTCGATCACTTCGGCGCCTTCAATACGTACTTCGGGGGGTAAGACGCACTCGTAGCACTCACCTTCTTCGGCAGGAGTATCTTGGCAATTGAAGTCTTGAGTGTGCTCCGCTGAATGGGCTTTGTCAGCACCATTCAGGTTTGCGCGGGGGTCACTTGTCGCCGGGCCGCAATCTTGGTTACGATCATCTGCTGCAAGTGACGGCCCGGCCCGCAATGCCAATGCGAGCAACGCTGCAACGATGACGTAGTAACCAGTAACCTTCATGAGACGTTTCCTTTCTTCGGCTAAGGCCAGGCGATACCAGGTAGGATTGATGCCATTCCCGCCGCCAGTGCTTCGGGGCTACAGGCGTTGTTGGATTGGTTGAGAGCCTTTCAACGGATCATACCCGGTGGAGTGGAGACGGCCGTCTATGGAGCATCCGCGAAAATTGGTGAAATCTATTGTTTAAATGCGAGTCATCCATTCGATGCATGTAGACGACGTCTTGCCTGCCCGAACCAACAAGTGTCGCCAAACCCACTGTTTTCAGGGGCGTCTTTTCACCCAGTCCTTCTATCCTCAGTGGGCTTGCGCATGTCGTTGCCGCCATCCCCTTCATCCGGGATAGCAAAGGGCGCCGCATGCGGGAGGGACACCCCTGCGTCTCCCGTCAGGCTACGACATTTTGTTCGATCGGCTGCCTTGTATGGAGAAGACCGGATTCCTGACGTTTCAGTGTCATCGTTTTGCAATGAGATAGAGGTAATGGCCGCAAGCCGGCTGGGTCGACCACGTTTGGCTTCCATCGCGGAACGTCGCCGTTAGCTTTCGACGTTCATTTCGAATGATCGTAGCGTGATGAACAAGTCGGTCCACCGCGGCAAGCGTCATGGCCGGGTCCGGAAAGACGCGGTTCCATTCTCCAAAGGGCTGATTGGCGGTGATGATGATGGAGCGCCGCTCATATCTTGCGGAGATGAGTTCGAAGAGCACGCGGGTTTAGGCCTGGTCCTAGTGACGTAGGCCAGGTCGTCGAGGATAAGCAGATCGAACTTGTCGAGCTTTGCGACGGCGGATTCGAGCTGGAGTTCACGCCGTGCGACCTGCAGTTTCTGGACGAGGTCGGTCGTGCGAGTGAACAGCACCCGCCAACCGTTCTCGATCAGCGCGAGGTCGAGGGCCGCGGCGAGATGGCTCTTTCCGCCGCCCGGCGTACCGAACATGAGGATATTGGCACCTTTCGCGACCCAGCTGTCGCCAGCGGCAATGGCCATGACCTGGGCCTGGAGAGCATAGGGACTGCATCAAAATCAAAGCTGTCGAGCGTCTTTTCCGGTGGCAGGTTTCGCCTGGGCAAAATACGCCGACGCTTTGCGCACAATCGCGTTGGCCTGACGAAGCTCGCGGCTCTCCCGCTCAAGAGCCTTCATATTCTCAGCGACATCGTTCGGCCGGCCTGCTCGCTTACCGCTATCGACCTCGGTCTTCTTCACCCATTCGTGCAGCGTGCGTGGCCGGCAAGAAACCGATCTTGGCCGCGATAGATGAAACGGCAGCCCACCGCGCGGGGTGCTCGGCTTCGTGATCCAGCACCATGCGGAGGACTTCAGGCGAGAAATTGTTCGTTGTCTTGCTCATATCGGCTCCAATCTCTCATGAGTTGAAGCCTCCGGCAAACTCGCGCGGTTCTTGAATCCCAAAAAGGGAACCGGCTATAGGCTTGAGTTTTTAAGCAAAACGTCACCCTCCACTCCTCGGGGATACTCAACTACCACCTGGAAGGAAGGTAAGAGCTCAAGAATGGCGCGCAGGGGAAGCTGACCTTCATAGAGCTCATGATCACTATACTCAGCATATATGTAACGCGTTCTCATCAGGATCTGATTGCCACCGGCAATAACGTCGGCCTCGGCTCCCTGCACATCCATCCAGATGAGATCTATGTTCTCTAGGCCAGCTTCGCTGCACCAGTCATCCAGCCTCCTAGTCTCAACCGAAATCGGAGGGTCAAACCGAACCCACTCGTACTCAGAAAGATGGTTCTTGGGACGGCGTATCGAGCCCGAGAGATCCCATTCCTTAGCGCTGTCATTGCCATTGCTGGGATGAAACTCGATCCTCGCGTTTCGGTCGCTGATCGCAACCTCGGATAGCCTCATCCGATCCCGATCAGAACCCATTTTTCCTTGAAGCGTGCAGCGGCTCTGGGGTCTGGCTCAAAGCAATAGAGCTGGGCGCTCGGAAGAAGGCGCAGAAAGCGTTGAGCATCGCTTCCGTCATTGCACCCAATGTCAAAGATTACAGGGTTAGGCTTATCGAGAAGCGAAACGATCTGTCGATGTACGTCTAACCCACACACCGGATCCATCACATTCTCCTTAAGTTTTCGAAGTGCCACTGCTGAACGAGCTCGGGCAGGATATCACTGAAATACCGAGCCATTTGGCCCTTCTTTCGACATGGTTGTTGACGCTTCGCCGTGCGATAGGTGGGCACGGCGCATTGTCTGTCGCGGGCTTTGTTATTCGCGAGTTTGTTTGGCGTAACGAAGCGACCCCAAGCTATGCTGAAAGCCCACTAGTCACCGAGGCCTCAGCGGGGACGGATACCTGTGATTTGCGGCCACGTACCGGGCTTAAGCATATGCAACGCTGCTCCCAAATCTGCCGAAGTTCATTTAGGAAAGTCTCACGACTACCTGAAACCGGCGCGATTCCATCCAAAATGTCTCCAACCAGGGCTTCTCCCTCAATCCTAATTAGCTGTTCAAACAACTCCGGTGAAATACGCACGGCCTGCAGGCTGGAGGCGCCTGTGCGGATCTCACATACAGTCTCTTGCCGATCCAGGGTGGAATATGCACGCGCCTGATGGAGACTTGCGTAAGGTGGCAAGGAAACTGCTAGTTTATTCCACTCCTCCATCGTTGAGATTCGCTTCTTGACGAGAAATGGACCGATCACAAGTGCATCCAGGTCGGTCGTCAAAAAAGTCGTTACGGCATCCCTAACCGAATCTACTACCGGCTCGGCGTTGTTGTTAAACGACGTGTTGAGCAAGATCGGAACGCCGGTTCGCTTCCCGAAAGCATTGATTAGCTCCCAATATGCGGGATTTGTCTCGCGTGACACTGTCTGCAAACGAGCCGTACCATCTACGTGCGTGATGGCGCCTAGCGAACTACGCTTGGGTTCGCGCACAGACACTACGAAATTCATAAAAGGAAATTTGCGCAAGGTACCTGGCAGATCAAAGAATTCCACGGCGTCCTCCTCCAATACCGAGGGAGCAAATGGGCGGTAGCCTTCCCGCTTCTTGACCATCATATTAATTCGATCCTTGTTTGACGCCGGCCTCGGTTCAGCAAGAATACTCCGGTTGCCTAGCGCCCGTGGACCGAACTCCGAACGCCCCTGCACCCAGGCGATCACGGCGCCATCCGCAATCCATTCGGCTGCTTTGCCTGTCACGTCATCACTGCGTTCAATTTCGAGATGCTGGCCCCAAGCAAAAAGTTCCTCCTCCACGCTTCCTTCGCTCTCCAGGTCGGGTCCCCAATAGACGTTTTGCAAACGCTCACGAGGTGCCGGATGCCCCAGATCATGAGACGCCATCAATGCGGCGCCTAGTGCGCAGCCAGCGTCATGGGCCGCCGGTTGCACGAAGATGTCGTCAAACATCCCCGAGTACAGCAGCTTGCCATTCAAAGTGCAGTTGTGTGCCACTCCTCCGGCCAAACACAGTCGTTCGATGCCCGTAACCTTGGTGTAATGCCGTAGGACGTGGAACACGATCCGTTCCAGTGCTTCCTGCAGTGAAGCACTCACATCTTTATGCTGCTGCGTGAACGGCATGCCTTTCTGGCGTATTTGAATGTTACTGAGCAACGTAGGACCAACTCGGTCGAGATGGACCCGATAACCACCGTCGTCTAGGAGTTCGTAAAATTGTTCGAAGATCTCGCGGTACGAAGCGGGATTGCCGTAAGGTGCCAGACCCATGATCTTATATTCATCGAACGCGCCATAACCTAGGTAGCGGATCGTTTCCAAGTATAGCAGCCCTAGAGAATCATTCTCCGGGAATGTCACGAGTGGCTCAATCTCCGTGCTGGAACCAATCGCCAAAAGCCCCGAAAGAAAGTCTCCACCGCCGTCAATTGAGAGGACCAAACTTCGCTCGAAGCCCGACATGAAAAACGAGCTCACGGCGTGCGACATATGGTGGCTCACGAAGGACACACGTGAGGGATCAATTTCGGCACCAAATTCTTGCCCGAGTAAGCCGCACAAAAACAGTCTCGCATCCGGTATTGGGGTGCTTGGGTAAGAGAGGCGCACGCGCTCGAGCACAGCGTTGCAATAGGCCTCGGTCGCATAATACGCGATGCGGTCGATGTCGCTAAGCTGAACACCTGCAGATGCGAGGCAATATTGAATCGAACGCGTTGGTAACTTGTTGGAGTGCTTGATCCGGTTAAGGCGCTCCTCCTCGACCGCCGCTATCACTCGCCCGTCGCGAACGAGAACCGCAGCCCCATCGTGCATAAAGGTGTTCGGTAGATCGAACGAATTTTCGTAGACTCTGCTTAGACCGCCACTGAGCCCTAGACACAGCATGTTGCTCTCCAGTTCGTTTCGAAAGGTAGGTCGCTCTGGCCTGGCCACCGGCTTTCGTAGTTTCATAGGGTGGCGCTTGACAGTGCAGCTAGAGTTCACGGGTCGAAGCCGAAATCAGATCGTGACCGGATCGGTGAGATTGCCGACAATCGGCGCTAACAGAGCCCCAGACCGAAGCATTTGCGGCAGTAACGCCGCGTAACGTATCCACATTACCCAGTCCTTCATCTTTCCGCCCGACAGCCACAACGACGTTTGGTGGTCGCTACAAAGGTCGCAGACCGTATCCTTGCAGCGGCGAGTGCGCCTGCGTTGGCTCCGAGGCATAGCACACAGAATTCCGCCGCCGGCCTCCGTCATTCGCATATGCGCCAGTACCGAACTCAGCTACCACGCGGTGGGACCGCCATTGATAATCACGTCGAACGGCGCCCACGGCGTGAGAACCGATCTGCAACAACGCTAGAAGGGGAAGCAGTAGAAAGATGACCAGCGCGCGGTGAAGACGAATAGGAGGCGGCATCGACCGGGGCAAAAGTGCGTCCCGTGAGAGCCCACTGAAACGTCGAGAAGCAACGACCAAGATTCTACTCGATCACGTCGAGCGCAAGATAACGATCGAGACCAGGCAGCAGACCGACTGCCTCATCTCGTTTTCCCAGCACAGTCTCCACGGCACCCGAGGACCCATTTTAAGAACTCCGAATTACGGCTTTTACAAAACGCTTCTTCAGCGTCTTCTAATGGCAACCGTTTCGATCAGTAAAATCGATTGTTTGGATGGAATGCATTCACGAAAACGATGGCGTGACTCAGCAGTGAAGCGAGCGGCGACCCCATCCTTCTCTCTATGGCGGCCGTGTGCAAGGCAGATCCGCCTGTGACATTCGACCGACAAACTCCTCGTGTCTTGTCATAAAAGCAACACTCCTTCGCTACTCTTGTTTCAGCCGACAAAGCCAAGCCGCATGTTCGTCTCGGCACATCAATGAGCCTAATGGCGGCGCTAGCTGCAAGGAAACTGCGTTCGGTCTTGGTCAGCACCGCCGCTGCGAGTGCCGCGAAACGTGGGCCAAGCGCTTCAACATTTTCCCCGGCGTGAGTGCGCAGCATCTGGTCTTTGAAGCGCCAGCCGACGAAGGAGAAGCCTGGGTTGGTGCGCGGCTCCTTCACCACTTAGGGACCGGGACGATAAATCGGCAGAGGCCGCGGTAACTCCAAAAAATAACGCGGCGCTAAAAAATTGGCCTCAGGCTAGACCGTGGGTATAGACTGGTAGTCCGGTAGGCGCTATTCGTGCTGTTCCAGCATAACATCAGCCACCCCGTGGATTCTCCAAGGCCTCTTATATTGAAAAAAGTGCAACGCAGTTTTGCCGTCGAGTACAAGAACGGCAGGCGAAAACTTGATGCCAGATCGAACTCGATCTGGGGCAATGTGGATCTAAAGTCAGTCGCGCGCGATCTAGAGGAAGAGGCATTGCCTTTTCTGTCAGGTAGCTCTCAGAGTGGCAAACCCGACAGCGAAATGTCTTTGCCGGAACAAGATCAGGCCGAGCAGTTGTTGACAGCGCCTCTCGGGCCGTCGACAACTGCATCAGATACACAGGAGATGAGCATGGCCGACGAGACTAATACGACAACCAAGGTCGATGGACAGACCGTTGTCGAAACGCCTAATGCGCCGAAGAAACAGCGCAAACCGCGCGCCAAAAAAGTCGCGGCACTCGAGACCGCGTTAGCTGACGCTACGGCAGAGCCGGCAGCTGCGCT
Source organism: Rhizobium atlanticum (assembly GCF_030182485.1). Taxonomy (NCBI): domain Bacteria; kingdom Pseudomonadati; phylum Pseudomonadota; class Alphaproteobacteria; order Hyphomicrobiales; family Rhizobiaceae; genus Rhizobium; species Rhizobium atlanticum. The sequence continues at coordinate 3,204 of NZ_JAQJCJ010000050.1, read as the reverse complement.
GGCCGGGGACGGTGGTGTGAAGAGGAGAGGGCGCAAGACAAAGGCTATCGAAGCCACGGCGAGCGCCAAACGCGCACCTGTGCACCGTGCTCCAAAGGCTGTGCAGGCAGCGCCGGCTGCCCCGATGACGGCGAGCGATGAAATGGCAGACCTTTTGCAGTTGGAAGAGGAAAATCAGCGGCTGCGCAAGCTTCTTGCTGAAAAACTTCGCGCTGAAAATGAAGATCTGCGCAAACGGCTCAAGCTCGATTGATATAAGCAGCCGGTCAATAAGCGACCGTATCTACATTCTTATCGAGACAAACAATTCGGCAACGGTAATGCTGTTGCCGGACCCCAAACTCACTGCCTGCTTGCGGGATAAAACGCGAGGTCGGATAGATGGCGTCTCCCTGGAAACTTCTTGCCCGACTGATCTCACCGGGTCGCGAACAAAAGCGAGAAAACGGTTCGGACCAGAAGGTTACGCCGGACACATTGGCCATTGCCGGTCCGACCGAAACGCCTGCCGAGAAGAGCCTGATAAGCGCCGTTCGACCGGCAAGCGAGGGGCCTCCCCGTCACGGCCATTCTCCTGCAATTTCCACCGAGTTTGTCGTTTCTAAGGAAGTCGGAATCGGTGGCCACGATCAGGTAGAAGGCCAAGATGCCAAAAACGTTGAGGCGGCCGATCCACCTCCATTCGGCGGGCTTAGTACCGACATCGCCGCTGGGCACGATGCTACGAGGCTCGAGCGAACTCTCGAGGTCGCCCCGCGTAAGAAGGCATCAGCCGCGATTGCAAACGCTGCCCCGGCAGTTCACACTGCGGACCAGATGAGCCTCGACGAAGACATCAGGGTGCTCAGGAGGCAACTAGCCAGAAAGCTAAGGCTGCAAAACGCGCAGTTGAGAACAATGCTGGAGCGGTTTGAACGGTGACCTGTCGCAGTGCAACAACCTGTCGCCCCGGGCATGTAGTGGAGCCAGCGGCAGCATCACCTGTGTACGGCAAGGACAAATAATTGGGGTCCGAACACGGTCCCATTTCGTCGAGATCAACGACAAGAGTGTTTAGGCCATGTTCTAGGCATTTAACCGCGCTCGATCGCCACCGTGGACATCGAGCCTGCCGCAGGTTTCCTGGATGCGCGTCTCCGCCGCCTGCGCAATCGAAGCCGCATTGGTGGCGTCAAGCTGAACTGTCCGGGCGTCTGGTCCGTTTTGAACGAAGGTGTCGCCTGCTTCAAGTTGGCGCGCTCAACCGAGCCGGTGAAGCCGTGCTGCGCCAGACCTTTCACGATATTTGACGGCGGATTTCTTTGCCAGTGGCGAGAGCTGAACTGTGACGCGATCGAGACCGACACATGCCATGGACTGCGAATTCAGCGATCGATTTAAAATCGAGCAATTGGGGGCTTGCCTCCTGCCTAACATCTCGACGAACTCGAGCTCGATTATGTGATCACTCCAAGGCCCTCCGTTTGCCAGTCTAGATCGGCTGGCGGCCAAGATAAGCATCGAACGCGGCAGCGACATGGCGAAGGGCAGAGCGACGTTCGTGCCGCACACGGACTAAACCGTTGTCAAACTCAACGATCCCATCCTCAGCCAGAATCTCTAGCTGCTTAGCTGAACTCACTAGATGGGTCTGATCAAATCCCTGAGCCGTACAGATTGCTGATATGTCCGCCTCCAAGTAGCACATGAGCTGTTCGATGATTGCAGCTCTTACGCGATCCTCGGTAGTTAAACGGTAGCCCCTTGAGATCGCCAAGCGGCCGGATGCTATGTGCCGGTTATAACAGCTTTGCGTGAGATCGTTTTGAACGTAACCGTCGCCGCAACGACCAATGGCGGACGCGCCCAAACCGATGACAGTTGAGCAGGTTTCGGCAGAGTAACCAAGCGAATTTCGGCGCAGACGACCAGCTCTCTGTGCTATTGCAAGCTCGTCATCCGGCAAAGCAAAATGGTCGAGACCAATTTGCAGATAGCCTGCTGCAACTAACGTATCGGCCATGGCTGAGGCCTGCTCAGCTCGCGCGGCTATATCGGGCAGTGCTGCTGTGTCAATCAAGCGCTGATTTTTTCGAAAAGATGGAACGTGGGAATAACCGAAAACCGCGAGGCGGTCGGGACGCATCGCAATAGCTAACATAGCGCTCTCGAGACAGGACTGGACGGTTTGGTTCGGCAAACCGAACATCAAGTCGAAATTGATACGCCTGACCCCATACAGGCGGAGGTTTTCGACGGCGGTCATCACTTGCGCCTCGCTCTGAATCCGGTTGATCGCTTTTTGTACGACGGGATCGAAGCTCTGCACACCGACGCTTGCGCGATTCACACCGGTCCTTTCTAGGGCTTCGGCCATATCGGTGGTGAACGTGCGCGGGTCGACCTCAACGGCAATGGTTGCACCTCGCTCAATCGCAAAACGGCCGCGCAGGAGTTCCATTAGCGACAGGAAGTCTGCCGATGGCATAATGGTCGGGGATCCGCCGCCAAAGTGCACGTCACCCACTGAGAGTGCCTGCGGCACTTGCTCGGCGACCAGGCGGATTTCCTCGCGCAGCATTGCTAGATAATTGGTTATCAAAGTGTCCCGACGAGTGATGCTAGTCGGAAAACCACAATACCAGCACATCGAGCGGCAGAATGGAATGTGGAGATAGAGCGAGACAGCGTCATCAGTTCCCTGGCTTCTCAGCCATTGCTCATGAGTGTGGGCGCCGATTTCTGAAGAAAACTCCTGTATTGTTGGGTAGATAGTATACCAAGGCAACTGCACCCCGCTATTTGTGTTCGGAACGAAAATCGACGACGGTGCGCGCAAAGACTTTCGCCTGCAGTCCGTGTCACGTTCACATACAATATTTGACACGTTTTTTTCCTTCGAAAGCTTGGTCCTATTGGGCACATGCCACGCCCGGAATGGACTTGATGTTCGATTTGACGTCGCATTCGGAAAGGGCCTTCGGCTCATCGCCAGGCTCGTCGCCGCTCGTTGCGACGCTGAGGTGCTTCTTGCGGCGCTTCGCCGCCTTGTCTGGATATTGCGCTAATACTTCCGCAATGAGCTGTTCATGCAAAACGCTGTCATTCTCGTAATCAAGGCTCATGGGCCCCTGCCCCCTTTCAAGGTTCGGGTTAGGTCGTCGTCGCCGAAGCGGCTTTCTTGGAAGGACGCGCTGGCGCAAGGGCCAGCGCGTCCTGTCGACA
>NZ_JAQJCJ010000049.1:0-12778 GCF_030182485.1 Rhizobium atlanticum | reverse complement strand
TCAGCCGCCTATTCACCGGTGCAAAGCGTCAATCCGCCAGACGCACCATGGGAGCAAAGCTTGGGGGCATCGATCTTCGGCACCCCACAGTACACGCTGCCTGTGGACGACTTGGGAGGATTTGTCCCTCCGAGCTGGCAACACGGCAATCAACCGGTACCAGATGACCTTCTGCCTGCAATGTACTTGTTTGACTTGCTGCCGAGCGCGGACAAACCCACCAACTTCAGTATCCATGGTGTGCCCTACACGGCCACTCTGGGGCCATCAGGCATGCAGAGCGACATTTACCTTTTCCAGCAATAGGGTGGAGATGGATCGAGCAATAGATGCCAGTCGTTCTTACATTCTAACTTTGCGGTTACAATTGCTGTCAAAGCTGATTAGAGGGGCGACATTGTCAGCCAGTTAGAAACGCGACGCTGGCTCTGATGATCAGCCCCGATCCGACCGGCTGGGCCGGGTTGAAAGGGCGGAGCGGGGGCGGGTGAGGGAGTACCTCTTCGGCTTTAGCTTTGAGACGATGCGATTGACGCCTCACTCCGCAGCGTCAAGCTTTGCCAGCGCTGCTTTGCGGCGTTCGATCACTGCCGGATCGTTCATGAAATCCTTCCGCCGTCCCGGACCGTGAGCCCGTCGCACATAGCCGTTCTTCTCGCTGTTGGTCATCACCACCGGCTTCGACTGCTGGTCCTGGCGCTCCTTGATATAAGTCAGAACGTCGCCGAGCCGTTTGTTCTCGGTGATCGCCGCATGCGTCACCCGCTGGTCTTTGTCGAAGGTTTTGTAGGGCAGGGAATGTCCCTTCCATCGTACATCGAGGCGGCCGTCGGCATAGGCATAGGTCTCGACATAGCGGCCGGCCAATCCGCGCGTCACGTCGGTCTCCTCCAGCATGATCCGCTTACGCTCGAACGAAAACGTCAGCTGCGATCCGACATAGCGCTGCTCGCGTTTGCACAGGATCTCCTTCAACCGATCCGGTGCAAGATTTACCGGCCGGTGCAGGTCATCGGATCGGGCAGGGACAATCGCAAACCGCCCATTGTAGTCCACCATGAAGCCAGGCAAAAACGCATTGCCTGCCTCCATGGTGTCGATGCCTGCCAGTCGCAATTCCTTGACCAGACGATCCTGCAGCGTCCGGTTCATCCGCTCGACACGGCCTTTGGCCTGGCTGGTTGCACAGAGAATCTCGATGTTTAGCTCCGAGAGTGCCCGTCCGAACTGGGTCATGCCCTGACCACCCTTGGCCTCCTTCTTCGTCACCCGGAAGACCGAGTGCTTGTCGGAATAAAAGGCGATCGGCGCCCCGTGCTGCTTCAGATAAAGCTCAAGTGCGTCGAAATAGCTGAAGGCGCTTTCCGAGCGCACGAACCGCAACTGCATCAATCGGCCAGTCGCATCGTCGACAAACACCAGGAGCGAGCACGGATCTCCACGATCCTCGAACCAGCGATGCTCGGACCCGTCGATCTGCACCAGCTCGCCATAGGCTTCGCGCCGCAGCCGCGGCTGATGAAACGTCCGCCGCTGCTTGCGTGACAGCCACAATCCGGCCTGCGTCATCCAGCCGCGCAACGTCTCGCGCGACACTCGCAATCCATCGCGCTCGGCAAGCTTCTCGGCCGCCAGCGTTGGACCGAAATCCGCATAACGTTCACGAACCAGCGTCACCGCATAATCCCGAACACCGTCGCTGATCCGGTTGTTCGACGGTCGGCCGATCGCCGTGTGGCGGATCGAGGCTGCGCCGGTCGTGCGGATGCGATCCAACAGGCGTCGCACCTGGCGCTCGCTCAGATCAAGCACATGTGCCGCCGACACCATCGTCATTCGGCCGGCGATCACCTTCGACAAAACCTCGATCCGCTGCAGATCACGCTCGCTCATCGCTACCAATCCCATCTGCAATCTCCCACGTCAGAAAAACGCGGGGAGTGTGACATTCCAACTTTGCAGAAACAGGACACTTCAACTTTGCGGCTACAGTAGTTGTCAAAGCCGAATAGGGCTGCGACGCTGTCGGCCAGTTAGAAACGCGACACTGGCACCGATGATCAGCCCCCGATCCGACCGGCTGGGCCGGGTTGAAAGGGCGGAGCGGGGGCGGGTGAAAGAACACCTCTTCGGCTTTAGCTTTCTCAATAGCAATTGTTCAGTCGCCGGCTGATACTCGCTTTTATCTGAATTGAGCGGGTAGGGATCAAAGCTGCACGATGCTTCCGGAAATCAAGCTGCAGGGTGACGTCGATGTCGCCGCGCTGTCACCTCTTCTTCGCGGCATGCTTCTGTCCGTTGCCTATGCTGACGGTGAGGGTGGCATAGGATTGACCGCGACCGGTGCTATGAACCGCAAATTCGTACATTGGGCCGCTGTGAACTTCCTGTGGCCCGACTTCACAGCCGAAGACCTCTACAGCATGAACAAAGTGCTGAACGAAAGCGACATGCCGCCGCTCTGGGTCGTGCGGGACATGACCCGCCATCTGAAGCTGCTTCGCCGGAAAAAGGATGTGCTGCTGCCAACCAGACGCGGCCGGGAGTTTCTGGTGAACCCGCAAGCCTTCTTCGATCTCGTGGCCACAGACTATCTCTACTCGTATGTCCATGCCACCGAGCGGGAAGCTGAGGTGCAAGCGCGCCTACGCTGGTGGCGCATGTTCCTCAATCTTCTCAATATCAAGGCGAGAGAAGGCTGTACGCCTTTGGACGTCGTGAAGATCCTCTATCCAGACACGGCACCTCTGTCCGCCACCGAAATGACCCTGGAAGCCTGGGAGCTCAAATTCGATCTCCAATATGGCGTCCTGCGGCGCCTGTGCTGGCTGGGCCTGCTTTATGAGGCACGAGAAGGGCTCACGCTTCTTCAAGACGGAGCCTTCCACAAGACGCCGCTTTGGTCCGCCTGCCTGCAATTGGAGTCAGATACGCAAAGCGATATCGGCGTGCATTGACGCCCTTTATTCCGCAGCCGGCTGCCTCAATAACGCTTTCTCCCGCCGTGCGATCACCGCCGGATCGTTCATGTAATCCGTTCTCGGCTTGCGTCCACGCTTCTGGTAGCCGTTCCCCGTGCTGCCATCGCGAATGCCGAACATATGGTCCGTCTGCCCAGTTCGCCGTGGTCCGCCCTTCTGCGCTGCTGCTCCCGCCCAGCCTGCAGCTCGGCGACAACAGACAGCATGTCGTCCAACCGCTTGTTATCGACGACCTCGGCGCGATGCACGGAGCGTAACGTGTCAAAGGTTCGGTAGGGCAGGGCAAAGCTCTCGTGCATGATCTCGAGGCGCCCGTCCGGATAGTCGCAAACGACGACCTTCTTACCCGCCAGGGACCTGGAAAGATCTGTCGGATCAAGGATGAACAGCACCTTGTCATAGCGCAGCGTCAAAGCCTGCGACAGCGTGCGAACTTCCTTGCGGCACATGGCGCCATCGAGGTTCTAGTGGTCGGCCAACGGCCGGTGCATGTCCTTCGGATTACGCGGCTGTTTGCCAAAACGCGCGTTGAAATCCGCAATGAACTCAGGCGCATAGGCGTTGGCTTCCTCGATCGTGTCCATGCCGCGCAGCCGCATTTCCTTGACCAGCCGATCCTGCAGTGTCTGGTTCGCACGTTCGACGCGGCCTTTGGCCTGCGGGGTATTGGCACAGATGATGTCGATGTTCAGCTCATAAAGCGCGCGGCCGAATTGTGTCAGGCCGCTCGTCCGGTCCTTCTCCGACGCATGGGTCGAACGAAAGACGCCGTGCTTGTCACTGTAGAAGGCCAGCGGTTTGCCCCATTGCTGCAGATAGGCCTTGGTCGCGTGCAGATAGTCGAAGGTGTTCTCCGAGCCGGCAAACCGTAGATGCAGCAGCTTGCCGGTGGCGTCGTCGATATAGACGAGCAGGGCGCATTTGGGCCCACGGTTCTCGAACCACCAGTGATGCGAGCCATCGATCTGTACCAGTTCGCCAAAGCAATCACGTCGGCCGCGTGGCTGGAAAACCCGCTTCTTGCGTTCCCGACGCGAGACCCAGATGCCGGCCTCGGTCATCCATTGCCGCAGGGTCTCCTTGGCGACCGAGATCCGGTGCAGCTCGATCAGCTTCTCACGCGCCAGCGTCGGACCGAAATCCAGATAGCGTTCACGGATCAGATTCAGCGCCGCATTGCGAAACTCCTCGCTATGGCGCCGGTTGCTCGGTCGCGATCGCTTCTTGGAAACAAGCCCGGCCGGACCATCCCGGTCATAGGCCTGCAGCAGCCGATGGACCTGACTTCGACTGAGGTCGAGCCGTTCGGCGGCCTGCACAACGCTCAGGCGTTCGTCACGGATCTTCTGGATGAGTTCGAGGCGATGCAATTCTTTCTGCGACATAGTGATCATAAAGGACATGACGACTCCGACCGCTCATGGTCTCGACCAGGCTGAAGGTCGTCATCCTTGCTCCCGACATTGGCATTGACCAGTCGTCGAGAGGCGAGATTGTCGCATCTCTAACTGGCCCAACTGTCGCATTACTAAATAGCCTCTACAACACCAAATAGCATAATGCATGTTATGGAACTTTACGCTGAACCGGCCGCGATAGTTACAAGCAGGTCCTTGGCATCGATCTGGTCGCCGGCTTTGACGAGAACTTCGGCGATCGTGCCGTTCTCCTCGGCGTGAATTGCCGTTTCCACCTTCATCGCTTCGGTCGACACCAGCACATCGTCGGCATTGCCGGGTTCGGCCTTGGGTGCGAAGACGGCGGCCGGTGACGCTGAGGAATTTTGCGAGCTCTTGCTGTTGGTTCCTCGCGGACCCGAGCCGCATCTCGTTGTGCACCTAACCGGCTCGGCTCACGTGACAACAAACACAAGAACATCTGGTTGTTTCTATCGAGTTTGGCGCAGGAGGCGCAGGAGGCGCAGGAGGAAAATCAACATGACTGTCGCGGCTAGGCCCATGATTGCCAAAGCGTATAGGCCTGTGGAAAAACCTCCGGGCTGACTACGGAGATACCCTATAACGAACGGCCCCACAAATGCTCCTAGGTTCCCGAGTGAGTTAATGAATGCGATCCCGCCGGCGGCAGCGGAGCCACTAAAGAAGCAGAAGGCAGCGCCCAAAGGGTCCCTTGCAACCCAATATGCCGCGCATGAGCATCCCTCGCCAGAACCCGTCAGGGCCGGGTTGATCTACCGTACGGCCGGGGCAATACTCCAGTATTGGCTTAGCTCCTCCGATGCGTCAAAATTCCGCTTGATGAGTGCTATATCAAGGCATAACCAATCGGCCATTCTCCGATTCCCGGAGAATTGCCGGACATGACTTGGAGCAGGTGCCATTTCTCCGCAGCCATCCCGGATATTGCAAAAGGACCGATACCATGTGCTTTGAATGCAATTCCTCCCCACTCAGCCGTCGCTCCCTGCTGAAATTTGCCGGCATCGGAGGCGTGGCCGTCATGACTGCAGGCTTTGACATGACCATGCCGGCATTCGCCTCGAACGCTCCCGCCCTTCTGCCGGATGAAGCACTGGCAAAACTCCAGGAAGGCAACAAGAAATTCGTCGCCGACACGGAAGCCTGCGCCGCCAATATTTCCAAGCGCCGGCAGGACGTCGCCAAGAGCCAGGCACCTTGGGCGATCGTGCTGACCTGTTCCGACAGCCGTGTCGTGCCGGAACTTGTATTCGGCGGCGTGACGCTCGGCGAACTCTTCGTCGCCCGCAATGCCGGAAACGTGGTCGACACCGATGTGCTCGGCACGATCGAATATGGCACCGAACATCTGCATGCGCCGCTGATCGTCGTCATGGGCCACAAGCGTTGCGGGGCGGTCTCCGCCGCCTGCGAGGTCGTGTCCAAGGGCACCAAGCTCGATGGCTCAATCGGCAAGATGACCCAGCCGATCCTGCCCGTGGCTTTGGCGGAGACCGATCGCGGCGACAATTTTGTCGACAACACCGTCCATGCCAATGCCTTCAACGGCGCCGAGCGCATCCTCACCGAAAGTGCGATTGTTTCTCGCCTGGTCGAGGAAGGCAAGGTGAAGATCGTGCCCGCCTATTATGATCTCGATACCGGCGTGGTCGATTTTCTGCACAAGGTCTGACCTACGAGGCGACTTCATGTTGCCGACGGCTATCCGCGGGCGCCTCGTCGCGTTCGCGGAACCATAGTCGCTGATGACCCTTGCCGCCCGCAGCATCACCCGGCGGGTTACGCGGGCCGGAGCTGAGGTCGCGAGCTGGCTGCCTGGGCGACGCTCTTCTGGAAATTTCCGACCATACGCCTGCGCAACTTGGTGAGCTCAATCGACAGGTCCGACAGCTGTGCGATGACATCTATCGGAACCTGGGCAGCTGGGCCGCGCCCTCCTGAGCCAGTACAAGGACATAGGCGTCGCTCGTTTCAAAGAACGCGAGACAATCGGCCTCCGGCAGGATCTCAACAAGATCAAGACGGCGAAACCGCCTGTGGAGCTTGAACGCAAAGGCGCGATCTGGGTTCAGCCAACCCTATTCGCTGAATCGAGTATCGCGCCTGGAGGCATAACGGAAAACTACGGCATCGAAACTGGCCGCATTGATCGAAGATTGGTACGAACCGTGAAATTGACGCATGGTGGCTGGAAAAAACGCCGAGCTATGCATCCGGTTCGAGGATCACGCCCGTTATGGAATGCCTGCGATACAGGGCTCCAAATTCGGTTCAAAATCCTAATCCGCCCACTCAGGATCGGTTGTAAAGGCGATGGTGAGCCGACGACTCGGACCCTCGTTACCAATCGCGAGCCCGATTTCGTCACGGATCTTATCCCATTCCTGCAATTTCCTCGCCGGGAGGTCCTCTGAGACAACGAAATGTAGCTCGATTTGCCGGCCTCGGCCGACCCGGGCCACATAAGCCCGGTGGGATATGAATCCATGTCGTTCGATGATTGTTTTGGCGACCGCGTCAACTTGTTGTTTGAGATCTAATGGCGTAACAAGCAGTATGTCGGCGAGCGCTCGCCGAACCGTGCCCGCCGGAATGGGAATGATCACAATGCAGATTAATGCCAGCGCGACCGGGTCAATAAACGGCGAGATCCATTCGTAAGAAGACCCCTGAATGAAATATCCGATGGCAAACGCGACGAGTAACCCGATCGTTAGCCCGGCGGACATCAGCCAAGCTTTCGTATCCAGGGCAACGAAATCAGATTTGATCTTACGATTAGCTCGATCACCAATAACCCCCATGGTGGCTGTCACACCGAGTGTTACGACGGCGTAGACGATTGCTTGACTAAAGTTGAGCGGACGTCCCCCATGCAAAATGCTGCCGATTGCGTTGACAAGTGCGTAAACAGCCGACCCGGTTATGAGAATGCCGTTGAGAGCCAAGACTATGGGCTCAAGATGCCAGAACCCCATCGTGAAATGCTCGATAAGTTTTCCTTTGCTGGAGGGCGCTTCGGATGACGCGATGAGCTTTGTAACAAGCAGAGCTACGACAGTCATAGCAGCGTCCGTCAATGCGTAGACACCATCGAATATGATTGCGAACGAACCTGAAATGATCCCGAACAAAATGCCGATGCAGGCAAGGAGGATGGTAACGGCAATTGAAACGCAGAGAAGCCCCTGCTCCGTTCTCATGAAATTCATAGGCTCAGCCTTATAACTTACGTTTCTTTATGGTCCTCTGGACGCGGTACAGACCATCCAATTCAGCTACTGAAGCGAGCACATCCACTTTTGGATCAAGGTACCTTTTTAAATTCAAATGCTGACCTCTCCTGTCCAGTGCTGCTGGCTCGCATGAGCGTCTTTCACATACCTGGCCACAAGACAAAATCGCCTCGCTGTGTTCTGGCAGTGCGGCCTCGACTATCTAAACAAGGGCCAATTTTGCTTTGCAGGTAAAGCGGGGCTGGACATGATGCACGACACGGAAGGACGCATGAACATAGTCCAGCACTTCGCTGACGGTCTCGCCGCCGCGAATGAAGTCGGAGCCACCACAGATAGGGCATGAGCAGGCCACCTGTTACACGTCATCATGGCACGGCCGAGGTTGCAGAGCTTGCGCGGCGATAGGGCTCTCGACGCATCCACGTCATCCGGCAGGTTCGAATTCCGTTGACTCATGGTTGGATCTGATTTGATGAGAGGCGTTCCAAAGAACGCCGAGGTTTTCGCCCTCATGATAGGCTGTGGCTGACACCACGTTCTAGTCTAGCGATGATCGGATCGTCTAGCCCTTTGGCGACTCCTGTAATTACGGCTGGATTGCCAGATGGAAAAGAGCAGGCTTGCGATATACGCCCACTGAAGAAGCAACAAACTAGCCACCATTGCAACGATGACTTCGTGGATGGAATGCCAGACGAAGTAACTCGTTAGTGCCTTCGCCCAGACGACGAGCAGCAGGAGGCCGCAAAAGATTGTGAAACGCAACACCGTTCTCCTGATTTGTTCGCGAGATTGCGCAGCAATGTCGTCTGCGGCAACGAGAGTCTGGCAGTTCTTCAGGCGGCAACCGCCGCGTGGTTGAGAGCCATGATCATGCCAGTGAGCTCACCATCGAACTCTCGTTCTGGCCATTGCAAATGCTGAGATTTTGGCAGCGGCGGCGCGGGACTGCAGCTTGCGGACCTTCTTCAGCTGCTCCACAATGTCTGACATGATCTCTTTCCTCGAAAATTGATGTCATGATGCCCGCGCCACGTCGGGATAGGTTTCGATAACTTCAATAGCGTCATCGACCATTTTCGTGCCGGTCTCGGCGAGCTTGCCTAGCGTCTCAAAGCCGAACCGGTGGACATCGCGCAGGGTCTTCGACAGAACGACCAACCGTCCAGTCGTCAAAAGCAAGCGGCCGAAGCCCTCATGGCCGATCGTCATGATCGGCGATGCCAACAGGCCTGTGCACTCTTCGATCACAAGCCCCACGCAACTGTAAAAATTCTGTAGCCTCCACAGCACATCAGGATCCGGATCGCCTATGATCGGGATCTTACGGCGCTGCTCCTTGGTGAGGATGAAGTCGGCCAGCAGGTCAGTGTCCGATTTGCCTTCCCACGCCCCATGGGCATCCTGAGCGCGGATGAGCCTTATCAGGCATCTGAGAAAAGGGGTGGCGAGATCCCCATCTTCGTTGACAGCAGGGCCATTCGTACTTCCTGTCAATGTACCCATGTCCTAGTCCTCCTCATCGAAAGGCTTCTTTTCAATGGCGCCTGCTTCGGTTAGCACCTTGCGTAACCAGGGTGGCGGAGTAGTCCTGAGCATCGCCCGAGTTCGCGACAAAACATCTTCGATCAGTTGAGGATCGGATACTTTAATTGGGTGGATTTTGGCCGAAACAACTCGGGCTGCCGATGGCCCACCGATCGCCAGACAGAACAATAAGTGACAACCTTCCAACGCCTTCACCTTCGGGTTAATACGATCGACGTCCTCGTTCCGATGCTTTCCGCTCTGGTCGGAAACGTCTTCGAAGTCCAGGACTTCCACCAGTTTCCAGTCGTCGAGACTCACATCATAGACGACGAAACGTTTTGCCGATCCGAAATGGGCGTCGAGAGATTTCATATCTTGAGTGGCGATTGCGACGCGCAACGCGCCAGCCTTCCGTTTTGGAGCTGACGAGTGAACCCCGTCAGGGACGAGGGAAAGGCGACGAGCGGCGATCATCTAGGCAGTTCTCCTTTGCGGGAGGGATCAAGCGATCCAGGACACGGCGCGCGCTGATTGGCCTGGAAGATGTTGGAAACATCGAAGATCAGGTCGCGCGTTCCCTGATAGAGACTTGTGAGCTTATGCTGGCTGCCGAGTCGGTCGAATATCGGGAAGCCCACCCGCATGAGCGGAATCCCAAGGCGCTCCGCCGCTTGTCGTCCATGCGAATGCGTGACGAGAAGATCAGCGCCGACGGCAAGTTCTTCGAGATCGCCAAGATCACCGACCTGGAGCGATTCGGCCGGCATTTCCGCGAGTATTTTTGAGGTGCCGGTCGTGGTGACCGCTGCCGCGATTTCGGCGCCCATGCCGGTGAAGAAGGTAGCGAATTGGTAGAGCTGGTCCGGCTCCACAGCAATTGCGATCTTCTTGCCTCCGAAATGGAAATGTCCGTCGAGCAGGGCGTCCTGCAGCTGTGCTCGGCGACGGCGGATGTTTGCTGGCACCGGCGCACCAGAAATCTCAGAAAGAAACGAGACGAACCGGTCGGCTCGTTTCAATCCTGTCAGCGACTGGAACAATGCGTAAGGGACTCCCGTCCGGGTCCGCAGTAGCTCTGCGGGGCGGCGCATATGCTCGCCGATCGCGATACATTGCGCCGCCGTGCCAAGCTCTTGTATCTCGTCGACGGGAGTACCGCCATAGGTGGTCGGAACCCAACGATCGCCGGGCACCGTGCCGTCGAGAGAGCCGGAAATGTCCGGCAGGATCACCGGCTTCAGACCGAAGCTTTCGACCGTTTCGCGCAGAAGCTCGATGTCAGCGACTGTCAGATGCCATCCTGGTAGGATCGCAATCTTCTTTTGGTGGCGGCTCTGCTCGCCTGGAGTGGTGATGCGCTCGACCATAGAGATGACGGCCTTCGCCCATCCCTCTTCGATCGCTCCCTCGAAATCCGGGGTATTCGCCAGCACAACCTCCGTACCCGCGAGCTCATCGGCACGATCCCGCTTGATGTTGGCGAGATCGCCTGCGAAATCTTCGCCGCGGGTTTCCACCAGGGCTGTCGTGCAAATTCCGATCAGCTTGGGTTTTGCGCGCCTCTTGAGATTTAGGATCGCCTCTTCCAGATTGCCTGCGCCGCCAAGAATGGTCGCCACTGCGTCCAATGCCGTTGTCTGCAAGGGAATGGCTTCCTTAAAGTGCCGGACTAAAAGTACCAGCGCCAAGCTGGTGCAGCCCTGGCTGCCGTGGAACAGCGGCACGGCACGCTCGACGCCAAGAAAGGCGAGCGCGGCGCCGAGCGGCTGCGACGATTTCAGCGGATTGACCGCAGCTGATTTGGTCTGGGGAAAGACTTGAACCATCGGCTTTCCTCAACGCTTGCAGAAGCTGCCGGCGACCGCGCCGACAAAGTTTTGCAAGACGTACCCAGTCTCGTTCTCGCTCTTGGTATTCGTCAGTTCTTCTTCCACCGCATGCTGGCATTCCCACGGTGCCGGCTCCCGCACCTCCATCCAGATCGGATTGTGAATAGCAAGATCGATCTGGCGAACGAGCTCCACCATGCCGTCATAGCCGGCATAGGGGTGGTGGCGTTCCTGGTTGATATCGAGCCAAGGTGTCTTGGCCTTCAGCGCGATGAATTGCGTGCGCCCGCCAGACAACATGATGTCGGCTTTACCGTCGGCGAGCATGTTATAAAGCTCGCGCGGCGCCATTGACTCGAACAGGTGGTTTTCGTCTTTCAGGAGTTGCTTGATACGTTCCTTGTCTTCAGGCGTGGATTTCTTGACCGAGGTGCCCACGATCTCGATGCCCACCTCCATCAGCGCATGGACAACCGACCAGGACTTGACGCCGCCGGTGTTGAGCAACACGCGCTTGCCTTCAAGCCTTGGTCGATATGCTGCGAGTTTCATCCAGGCAATCGCCTCCTCCTCCGCGATCAATGCCTCGGTGCGCTCGAGGATTTCGGGATCCGCCCCCTGCATCACGAGCAGCTTGGCGATCTGTCTGAGTGCTTCCGAGGTGTCGGTAATTCCGTAAAAGGAGCCTTCGAAGAACGGGATATCCCACAGCTCCTCCATTTTGCGGGCGAGGTTGATGAGTGCTGTCGAGCACACCAACATGGACGCCTTGGCGCGATGCGCAGAAGCAATGTCAAGATATCGGGCGTCTCCTGGAATGCAGGCCCTTACTCTGATCCCCAGCCGGTCAAGAAGCGGCTTTACCAGCCAAAACTCGCCGGATAGGTTGAACTCACCAATGATATTGATGTCGTAGGCGGTCACGTCGTTCGGCTCTACGCTGCCGATCACATGATCGAGCAACGCTTCACCGGCGAGCTTATTGCCAAGGTTCTTGGAGCCGGCAAAGCCCGGTGCGTTGACCGGCACCACCGGAAGGCCGAATTTTTCCGCGGCCCGCTTGCAGACGGCCTCGATGTCGTCGCCGATCAATGCTGTCACACAGGTCGAATAGACGAAAATCGCCGGTGGAGCATAGGCCTCCTTGATCTCGCGGATTGCTTTAAAAAGTTTCCGCTCGCCGTGCCCCATCACCACTTCGGTTTCAGTGAGGTCGGTCGTGAAACTGGTGCGCCAGAGCGTTGGACCTGAGGAAGCCGATCCGCGGTTGTCCCAGGAATTGCCCTCACAGCCGAGAGGCCCATGGATCAGGTGCGCGACGTCGGTGATCGGCTGCAGCACGATCTTGGCGCCATCGAAAGCGCATCCGCCGGCTGCCGCCCCGGGGATCAGCGGCTTCGAACAGCCGTTTTTGCGCGCCTTGGAATCCTTGCTGCGGTTCTTCTCGCAGGCAGGCTCGTCAAAGACATCCTGGACTTTAGCATTGAGCAAGGGCATTGCGGTCTCCAAGTTCAGATGAAGGCGGCCGGCCTCACAAGGCCGACCGCCGCCGCTCCTAGCGGGTCAGGTCGTAAGAATAGTCCGTCACACCCGGCTCGCTCGTCTCGCGATCGAGCTTGTCGAAGATCTTGTCGAGGATCGTCGTCAGGACGCGCAGGCCGCCTTGGTAGCCCATGAGCGGGAAACGGTGGTGATGGTGCCGGTCGAATATCGGAAAGGTCAGCCGGATCAATGGGGTGCCGGTGTCGCGCTCGAGATAC
>NZ_JAQJCJ010000048.1:0-13974 GCF_030182485.1 Rhizobium atlanticum | reverse complement strand
ATCCGCGACGATCTTCTTCAGGCGCGAATTCTCGTCCTCGAGCTGTTTCAGCCTCTTCATCTCCGGTGGCAGCATGCCCGCGTATTTTTTCTTCCAGTTGAAATAAGTCGCCTGGCTGATCCCCGCCTTCCTGCAGATTTCAGCAACCGACACGCCTTCATCACCTTGCTTCAGAATGAACGCCTTCTGAGCGTCCGAAAACTGCGACGCTTTCATCGTCTTCTGGTCCCTTTCCCAGCCAGGAAAATGCACCGGAAAACTCTAACCAAAACTGGTCCAGTTTGAAGGGTTCAGATCAGCATCAGCCGCAACTTTCTACCAGCGCCGTCGCTTATCCGATCCGACGACCATGTCTATTTTGTGGGGGAGAACGGTGTTGCCGGTGGTCATGTTGGCGATCGGTGCTTGTACGTTCGCAGGCCTGTCCACGTTTCAAAGCATATATGCCGAAACGCGCGGACTCTCACCGAATGTCTTCTTTCTGACATTCACCGTCACGACTGTCACATTGCGATTCTCCGTCGCGGGTATGATCGGTAAGTTGCCGCTTGGGCGCCTAGCACTCACCCTCTTCGTGACGACACTGATTGGGATCGGACTTTTGGTTTTGAACCCGGGAAGCGAGCTGCTGTACGTCGTCGCCACCGTTCTCTTTGCGATAGGCTACGGTCTCACTTATTCGACCTTGAATGCGATGGTGGTGAACCTCGCTGGCGAACGTGGTCTGTCAATCTCAACGGCCTCCCAAGTCTTTACACTCGCTTATTTTCGTGGGTTCGTTTCAACATCGCAATCGCCAGTCAGACATTGTGGAGGGCGGTGTAGGAGACAGACGTCCTTCGATAATGATTTCCGTATCGCTGCCCACGTGCCCGCCCAACCAAAGGAAGTGTGTTTATGCAAGTGCTGGATCTCATCGGTATAGGCATCGGACCCTTTAATCTTAGTCTTGCAGCACTCGCGTGTCCGACGCCGCTGCGCACTGCCTTTTTCGAAAAGGAAAGCGGCTTCGATTGGCATCCTGGGCTGCTGCTGCCCAACAGTCGCCTGCAGGTATCTCCGCTGAAGGACTGTGTGACACTTGCAGATCCGACCAGTCCGTTTTCGTTTCTCAACTACCTCGCGGTGCATGGACGGCTGTACAGCTTCGTAAACCGGTGCGACGCGACCACGTCGCGAAGAGAGTTCACACAGTATTTCCAATGGGTTGCGCATCAGTTGCCACAACTCCGGTTTGGGGAGGAGGTTACCGACGTAACCAGATTAGACGAGGGTTACCG
Source organism: Rhizobium atlanticum (assembly GCF_030182485.1). Classification (NCBI taxonomy): domain Bacteria; kingdom Pseudomonadati; phylum Pseudomonadota; class Alphaproteobacteria; order Hyphomicrobiales; family Rhizobiaceae; genus Rhizobium; species Rhizobium atlanticum. Next base: position 12,694 of record NZ_JAQJCJ010000048.1, on the reverse strand, counting down.
CGTGACGACGACTCGAGATCACTACCATGCACGCTCAGTTGCGATTGGCGTCGGTGTCGTTGCAACAATTCCCGAATGCGCCAAACCTTGGCTGGGCGAGAAGGTCTACCATGTGGCGAGCTATCTGGATCGGCCACAAATCGACATCGGTGAACGCGTATTAGTCGTTGGTGGGGGGCAGAGCGGTGCGGAGGTTGTTGAACACCTATTGGGCAGTCCGGGTATCGGTAAAATTACATGGGTGACGTCACGCGGGAACCTGTTCACGAGGGATGACAGCTCTTTTATCAACGTGTCATACACGCCGTCTTACAGCCAGCGCTTTCATTCGCTGCCACTTAAAAAACGTCGCACTATTGTCGACGACGAAAAACTCACCAGTGACGGCATTTCAGCAGAATTGAGCAACCGCATTTACGAAACTATCTATCACCGCAGCGCGACTGGCAATATTGACGATGTCATTCAACTGCTACCCGCAGTCGTCATGAAGGAGTTGTCTCCTCATGCGGACGGTTGGCACGCGCTGTTGGCTTCGCACGGCACCTGTCAGCGACCGACTGTAGTGGCTGATCGGGTCGTACTCGCCACCGGTTTCGAGCCTCGCCCGCTAGCGTTTATCGATCGCCTATTGGCTTCCGCTTCTATGGAAGGCGGTCTGCCGGTCGTGAAGGACGATTACTCCGTTCAATTCGAGGACAACGCCGCCGGCCAGGTATATCTGCAAAACCGATCCCCAGTCCAAAGTGGCTTGCAGAGTGTGAATCTATCGCTCGTCGCCTACCGAAACGGTCGCATCATCAATAGCCTGCTTCGGCGTGAATACTATCTGAACGTCCCAGATCGGCCGATCCTTGGGTGCCTAGGTTTACTTCCCGCTCAAGAGACACAAAACGCAAGATAACACTCCAGTGCAGTGCAGCTCGGGGCGCCTGCTCACGACGCAGCTTTACCAGGCGGCTTTAAATCTAAAAAGGAGTTACACATGTTAACCAAAGAACAAAAATCAACATGGGATGACGTTGGATACATTAGGATTGAGTCATTTCTCGATCTAGAAAGCCGAGATAAACTTTCAGCTCTTGTGGCTGATGTTTCGTGCTGGGAGACAAGTGAAGACAAATGGCTGATATGGTTCGAAAAAACAACTGACGGTAGGAGGATCATTTCGAAGGTCGAGAACTTCCTCGAATTTAACGCCCCCCTGCGTGATTTACTGCTGGCTGACCACCGTATCGAGTCGATCGTCGAAGAGTTACTGGGGGAAGATGCCCGCATGCTCAAAGAGTTGCTGATCTTTAAGTACTCCGACAGCGGCGGCTATCGCCCGCATCAGGACATCTACCATATCCCACATAAGCTACCAGACCGGATGGTGCACGCGATTGTTGCAATAGGCATCGACGATTCCGGCCCAGACAACGGAGGGCTTTTCTTCAGCCCCGGGAACCACAAAAAGGGCGTGTTCCCAATGGACGCCGGCGGCGTAATGTACCCCGAGGTCGCGGACAGGCTGGCCTGGGAGCCCGTAACGTGGAAGGCCGGTGACATTTTCATCTTTGACGACTATGCCCCACATTACTCAAAGCCCAACAAAAGTGAAAATTCTCGAAGGGTGATTTATCTCGTGTTCCAGCGTGCCTCAACTGGTGGGCCAACGAGGGCCGAATACAACAAACTGAAACGCGCCTACAACCCTCCCGAGGGCAAGGTCTCCAACATCGACGAGCTCAAGCCGCCGAACGGCATTTTCTATCGCGATTGAAGGCAGAGGACAGAGGCAAACATGTATACGAAACAGATCGACCGCTCAATCATGCGCCAGGAGTATGGCGTTCTGGTGTGCCGGTTACTTGAGCATCTACCGCAGGCAGTCGCAACGGCTTTCGGCACATCGATTGTGGAGGTGGTACCTGGCGATGCGGTCGATCTTCATTCGCACCCAGAGCACGAACTCTGGGTATTGATCTCGGGCAGCGGCGTGTTTCAATCCGATGGAGAAACCTCCGCAGTCAGTGGGGACACGATGGTCTATATAGCGCCGCACCAAAAACACGCGATCAAAAATAGCAGCCCTCAAACCAGCTTAAAGTTCCTTTCGATATGGTGGGATTGAATTGAGAGCAAACCAACATACTTTTTTTGCCTGCTCGGCGCCGCCGTGCCCGAACGGCAAGCTGCATCTTGGGCATATAGGTGGCGTGTACCTTCTCGCCGACGTGTTCGTACGCTACCACCGCATGGTAGGCAACGCGGCCTATCACGTGACAGGTGCGGACGAACATGGCACTTACACGCTGGTGAAAGCCCGAAAGCTTGGCAGGCCGGTTGATGACGTCGCACACATGCACATTGAAGAAATTCTGCAGTGTCTGCGGTCAGTTGATATTGAACCGGACGTATTTGTAAGGACTTCAAGCGAAGACCACAAAGACCGCAGCTTGGCGATCTACGACCAACTAAGAGCGTCCGGCTACGTTGAGCTGCGCGACGGAGAGCAACTGTATTGCGGGACGTGCGAAGAGTTCGCCGCAGACTCACTCGCGGTCGGAGAGTGTCCAGCTTGTAACGCGCCAACAGATAGTAACCTTTGCGAAGATTGCGGCTCGGCGCTGCAACACAATCTACTACGCAACCCGATTCACACGACATGCGGCCAGAGCCTTATCTTGCGCCCGATTCGACAGGTTCATTTTCAGCTTGAAAAATTTGCTCCGGGGCTCGATCACGCCATTGAGGCGAGCGGATGGCCGGAATCCATAAAGCGCAAAGAACTTGACTGGCTACGGTCAAAACTGATGGCATTGCCGATGTCGCGGCATTTCGACCGTGGTGTGACTTTGAACTCCCCGGTGGAGGTGGCAGGCCAAACTTTAATGACTTGGTTTGAAGGATTGTGGTGCTATGAGACAGGAATCGAACGCCTCTGCAAGCAAAATGGCGCAGATCTCGATGACACTATGCGCAACGCGAGCACGAGACTCGTATTCTTCATGGGTCAGGATAACCGGTTTTATTACACGATCGGCGTTACTGCTAGTTTGTTCTCGCGCGGTTATGCGATTCCATACAACCATGCAATTCAGGACTTTTATAAGCTCGAAGGGGCGAAATTTTCTACTAGCCGTGACCACGCTGTGTGGGCTGACGAGGTGGCAGCAGATATCGACACGAACGTGCTGCGCTACTATTTGGCTAGCATCGCCAAGCCATTTGGCGCAAACGACAACGATTTTCTGATCGAGGGGCTGCTTCAGACCGCGGCTAGAATTCGTGCTTTCGAAACGGCTTTGCGCAAGTACGCCGGATGTAACGAGACGCTGACGGCCGACAAGCTGACAGTCGAGCAGAACCACAATGTTAAACGATATTCCGAAGCGGTGCAGGACTTGCGCGTCTGGGATGCCATGGACGCCATAGACGCCTTTTTCGACGTTGCGTCTTTTTCAAGGGCAGATACCTCAGTCAGCGCAGCGGAAGTTTCCGTATTTCTAAGCCTTCTTAATCCTGTGACCCCGATGCTTGCGGCGCGGTATGGTGCTTTCTTTTTCGGAGCCGGATGGCGGCCGGGGCTCGATGGCGGCACTATCCGGCCAAGCACCGGCTTACGCAAACCGGTTGATTTCCCATTGTTTAGCGACCCGATTCCGGAAGCCTTCATAGAGGCTTATGAAAGACGATTTAGGCAAGTCCGGCCGAATTCTTAGCTTTTAATGACGGCAACCGCTTTGACGATCCCGAGGCGAGTAACGCGGACGCCGACCGGATGACGGCATCTCGATAGCGGAGAACGCAAGGCGGCAGTCGGGCGACCTACTTCGTTCCGAAAGGCCCACGACGGCTTTCTGGCGTGCGACGGCGTCGCGCTTGGCGGCGGGCCTTTCTATTTTTTTAAGGAGCTCGGGAAGTGGGGCCGTATCCAGGATCTGCTCGGCGAGCAGTCTCTTCAGTGTGGCGTTCTCTTCCTCAAGCGCCTTCAGGCGCGTTGATCTTTTCATCACAAATTACTGGCACGCCACCAATATCTTGAACATGCTTCCAAACAGAAGGAGCCCGCCAGTCGATAGCCAGCGTACGGCAAAGCCTCTCCGGTATCGCGATATGATGAACCTACTTCCGCCCATCCGTTCACTAGCATTTCATGTCGCTCGGTGACGCCGCTCCACATCGCCTATTGCTAAGGTGCCATTCGATATTTAAAGTGGATTATCTGCAACTATAACGTCTATCGTAACTATGCGGCCTACTTAATTGATCACCAAACTAACCTAAGCCTTTTCGACGAACCTTCATTGGATCTATGCTGGAAGGTTCTGTACTGGAAAAATCGATTGTTTGGATATAAAATATCCGTTGTTTGGATGTGACTAAAGATGCGTTTCAAGGGCCTTGATCTAAACCTGCTCGTTGCATTGGATGCGCTCACGACCGAGCGCAACCTAACGGCTGCCGCACGTAGTATCAATCTAAGTCAACCAGCAATGAGTGCCGCCATTGGTAGGCTTCGGGACTATTTCCGCGACGAATTGTTTACAATGAATGGTCGAGAACTTCGGCTGACGCCCCGTGCCGAAGGACTTGCCTCGGCAGTGCGTGAAACTCTCTTGCAGGTACAATGCTCAATCATCTCTTGGGAGCCGTTTAACCCGTCGAAGTCTGACAGATGCTTTAGAATAGTTCTGTCCGATTTCATGATGCTGATATACTTCAATAAAATCATTGAGCGAGTTGCTCGAGAAGCGCCCGCAGTCAGCTTTGAGTTGCTGCCTTTGGATAGTGATCCGTACGAGATGCTTAGCCGCGGTGACGTCGACTTCCTCATCGTGCCTGAATTTTTTCTCTCGGGCGCACACCCGAGCGCAAAACTGTTCACAGAGAAGTTTGTATGTGTAGCCTGTTCGACAAATGTGGACCTACCTTCAGCGCTGACGATCGAGCAATATGTCTCCACGGGACACGTCGCTGCCGCGTTTGGGCGCTTTTTGAAGCCATCGGTCGAGGGCTGGTTCTTGCTCGAGAATGGTATTCAGAGGCGGGTGGAGGTCGTCGTGCAAGGGTTTAGCTTAATACCACCAGTCCTGCGTGGCACGAACCGCATAGCTAACCTACCGCTTCGCTTAGTCGAGCATTACGAAAGTACTTTCCCTTTGCGGATCATCAACCTTCCGTTACCGCTCCCCGTCTTCACAGAAGCTGTTCAATGGCCAGCGCTCCATAATGCCGATCCAGGGAGCATCTGGTTCAGGGAGATATTGGTTGAGGAAGCTTCCCGTATGATGTCCTCCAACGCACCTAAAATACATGGGTTGCTACAACAATCCGGTTCCTGACCAAGGTTCCTGCTTGAGTAAGATCCGCCCGAGCCCGAATAAGTTCAACAGCCACCAAAGAGGCTTTTCAAAGGTATCCATCCGGGGAAGGCCCGCTGACCTTGCCCCCAAGTTTTATCCAGTTTTGAGTTCGCTCCGACGGTTTTGGGTTGCTGTATTTGCGGCGGTAGCGGCGGGTTGCGGTGCGGAGCAATTGTGGTCCCCCAGCACCCTTCGATTTGCCGCCGAAGGTGCTAGACAGCACGTCGCGCAATCGTCCGAAGGGCGGCCGATCGGCGACGGGCGTAGCGCTCAGCTTCGTCGATAAAATGGCCTGCGGGTCACTCACAGGTGGTGCCGTCTTCAGCTAATCGGCCGCGTCGCGGGTCGTCGCTCCCAATGCAGCCCAGCTTCCTAGGTTTCAGGATGGTCACGGCAATCGCGCTGCCTCCTGAACCATTATATCTCGCATCCAGATATTTGCCGGATCTTTGTCGTGAAGTACCGGCCATTGGACTGCCTCGGTGAATGTCGGCAGCGCTATCGGGGGCGCAGTCATCCGCAATGGTATCGTGTCCTCAAAAAGCCCAACTAGTCGTAACGGAACGGTTGCGATGCGATCGGTGCCCATTAGGGCGGCGGGGATCATGCTAAAGCTTGAAACAACGACTTCGACCCGCCTCTTGAGGCCATGCTCCTGCAAGAAGCAATCTTCTATGGTAGGCTGCTGCGTCCGACCGAACCTAACTACCGCGTGCCCCATTGAAGAATACTCCTCGGCAGTAAGGGCTTCCTCAAGTTGTTTGTTATTACTGCAGCCGACGCAAGTCAGTCGTTCCTGAAATAGATCTATCTTAGGGTGCGCGCTCGACATGAATAGCGGTGGGCTAATAAGGAAGTCTACGTCGCCGCGTCGCAAAAGCTCGTCTGGATTGTCAGTAAGAGGCAGCAAGTCAAAACTAATGCCGGGTGCTTCCCGCGCAAGACGCTCCAGTATCTTCTGAAAAAGAACAACTGTAACGAAATCGCATAAGCTTACTCGGAAATGACGATCTGATTGATCAGGAGTAAATTTATCCCAGGGTATGATATTGAGCCGAATATGCTGTAAAGCCTCACGAATCGCAGGCGCGAGGTCTTCCGCACGCGGAGTTGGAACGAACTCACGACCACGCATCGTAAATAGTTCATCGCGGAAATAGGAGCGGAGCCGGCGGACAGCTGCACTCATTGCGGGCTGGCTCAGATTAATGCTACGTGCCGCCGCAGTAAGGTTGCGCTCAATCATTAGTGCATCGAGCGCGACAAGGAGATTTAGATCGAGGCCCTTAAATCGCATATCTTTTAACTATCCAATAGTGCAGCCCATTCCACAATGGCTGTTCCTACGGCGATGGCTGAATTCGCCTTGACGCTCCTCAATCGATTTGAGGGCGCGGCCACAGAGACTTAATCTCTGTGATCGGAAAGCAACCTGAGGCCAGTCCAGATTAAGCCATAACTCCAGAGTGAACGCTCGTTGCAGTGTAATAGGAAGCCTCCAATGGCAAATCACCAAACGCCAGCTGGCAAAGAAGATAATTAGCACCTGCTTCCTCGACATGATCGAGAAGATCTTGCCTAACTGAAGCAGCAGTACCAACTACGCACAACTGACAGTCTACTGCTGCATCAAAATCCGGCGGGAGGTTCTGAGGAGTCTGTATCCCGTTAATCTCGTACAGAAACCTAAAGCTCCGAAGCCACCGTTGATAAGCCGGGGCCGCGAGCGAAATGGCATGCTTCGTCGTGCTGCCGGCCACCACCATTCGGACCAACCCAAGGAACGGCGCCCGTTTCCTGCCCCCGGCGGTACGTCTCTCGTGTGCTCGGTAGGCATCAGTGATCTGGCGAACAGCAGAAGCAGGGCCCCCGCAGGCAAGATTTGTATCGTTCTCAGCCGCCCAGCGCGCAACCTCAGGACGACTGGTTGTAATCCATGTCGGAGGCTGAGGACGTTGGTGTGGCCGCAACATCAACGGGACTTTGTCTAGTTCAAAGTGGTCGCCTTTGTAGGAAAGAGCCTGAGCTCCTTCCTTCATCGCTTGGATGACGATCTCGCTGGCTTCGAGATAGCGCGATGTCGCCACCTCCTCATCAATACCGAAAAAGCTCCATTCGATTGGTAAGGAGCCGCGCCCCATGCCCAACTCGAGCCTGCCACCGCTCAGATGATCCAGCATGCAAATTTCTTCAAACGCACGTAACGGATGATAAAGGTTCAACAGCATAACCAAAGGACCGAGACGAAGATGCTGCGTGCGCTGAGCTACGCTTGCTAGAAATAGATTCGGCGAAGGTCCTCTGCCGTGGGGAGTACAGTGGTGCTCTGCGACGTGATATCCATAAAAGCCAAGGCGATCGCAGACCTCTGCCAACTTCATCCGATCTTCATACTGGCGCCCAATCTCCCTTCCGTCTTCGTCCAAATGGTCGAAGATACCAACCATCAGCTTTGCGGGAAGAGAGTTTGTCATTTAAATGTCTCCAAGTTTGGCGGCGAATTTTCGGTGACCAAGACCGGAGGGTGGCCCCGATGTCTTTCGCCAGGAATCATCGAAAAGCTGCTGGTTCTAAAAAACGATGCTGACGCCGATGAGCTAATCATAATGCTCACGTTGAAATGACATTGAATCATTCGTATTCATGTATGACTTCGCGGTGGGTAACACCCCATCTCGCATACCCACAGCTCCGTTCACTTTTGAGAAGCCAAGGATTGGCAAGATCGGATAGTGGTTGTTCAGCTTTTGTGGCGACCCAAATGTGTTAAAGCTGGTATTCGGTTTAATGCGACGAGGCTCCTGCAGTAGGCGAAGAAAGGACCCAGAGCTATGTCTCGGCGCTTGATTGGCAGACGAGAGCGCCTTCTGCAGTTCCACGTTGGCCATGTTCGTCTCCATTTACCGGCCAGGTCTGTGACCTTGCCCTCGGCTGCTCTCGGTGGAGCAACATCATGGGGTCCCCAATTCATAATCGAGGTGTTTAATAACATCCCATGGCTTCGTAAAATTGATTGTTTGTATGGCATTGATCCACCAGGTGAATAACCAGGAATCTTCACCGTCAAAGGGTTGCTGATCGAACTAGCATACGGTCGACCCAGGCGAGATCACGGCCCCTTCCGAAGGTGGAAGGATCAGGAGCCAGTGCGGTTTTGGCCGCAGCGCAACAGCGCCGATACCAGAAATAGATGTGACGCAGTTGGCTTCCGCGTCTTTCGTGCACGCTGTTGTATGTCCTTAACATTCCCCATCTTAACTTCATAGGATCACAGGTTTTACGATAGGGAAATTGCTCTCAACCCTTCAAACTGGACCAATTTTGGTTAGAGTTTTCCGGTGCATTTTCCTGGCTGGGAAAAGGAACGGAACACGATGAAGGCATCGCAGTTTTCGGACGCTCAGAAGGCGTTCATTTTGAAGCAGGGTGATGAGGGCGTCTCGATCGCGGAGATTTGTCGCAAGGCGGGGATCAGTCAGACGACTTACTTCAACTGGAAGAAAAAGTACGCCGGCATGTTGCCGCCAGAGATGAAGAGGCGCAAGCAGCTTGAGGACGGGAATTCGCGATTGAAGAAGATCGTCGCGGATCTGACGTTGGACCGTGAGATGCTGCAGGACGCCATCCGCCGAAAGCTCTAAGGCCTGAGGGGTAGCGGGAGGTGGTGTCATGTGCCGCGATTGGGCGATCTCGATCCGGCGTGCCTGTGGCGCGTTGAACTTCGATCGGTCGACCGATCACTACATCTCTCGCCGCGCCGAGGCCGGTCTAGACCTGTGAGCGCGGGTGCGCTACGGCTATCGTCGCGTGCATGTGCTTTTGGAACGCGAGGGTTGGGGCACCAACATCAAGCGAACCTATCGCATTTACAGGGACTTGGGACTGCAGCTGCGGAATAAGACTCGGAAGCGCCGTGTTAAGGCGAAACTTCGCGAGGATCGGCAAATGGCTGTCGGACCAAATGACGTGTGGGCGATGGACTTCGTGCACGACCAGCTCGCAACCGGAAAGAAACTGCGGGTCCTGACGGTGGTCGCCACCTTCTCACGCTATGTTCCCGCGCTTGATCCGCCTCACAGCTATCGAGGTGAAGATGTCGTGCAGACGTTGGGACGGGTGTGACGATTTTCGTTATAGTGCGCACTATGAGTCCGATTACGCAACATACGTATTGAACCCTCATTCTCTAATCGAGGCGCCGTTACGTGGAACCGCATTTCCTTTCCCGAAGAAATAACCTACCTCACGGCATCTCTATGAAAGGTGACGAGGCGTTAGGTTTGACTGGCCCGTCCACGCGTCTGTAACGGCTGCCCGATCTTCCAAAGCATGCTTGTGTCGATCTCAAGCTCGACTCCAACCTTGCCCGCACCTGTGACTACGGTAGGATAAGAAAAAAGGGCGGTGTCGATCAGTACAGCGATCTTCTGGAGACCGAATGGTGATACGCTTCCTGACGGGTAGCCGAAGAGATCGAGTACCTGTTCTTTCTGAGCAAGCTCGGCTCGTTTCCATCCATACGTGCCAGCAACCGCTTTCATGTCAATCTTTGAAGGTGATGGCAGCAAAACGGCACAAAGGTGGCGCGCAGGATGAGACCGGCGCATCACATCGTTCGCTTTCTGCTCGGCAATAATCATCGTCTTTGCAACGCGCCCCACGGGAACGCCGATAGCGGAGGCTAAATCGGAAGGAGATGTAATAGGGGTGGCGAACTCACTATAGCGCCACAATCGTACCGTCGACGCTCCGATCTGGTGCAGTTCAGCAAGTACGTTCGGATGAACGTCCAACATAGTCGTTTCCTTCCGGTTCACCTGGTAGGACGATCGAGGATAGCTGTTTCAGCGACTGCGAGTACAGCCCTCTTGCGAGTAAGTTTCAGGCGGTTCGCTCCAAAAGCTGCCTAATGCGGCGGCGACCCTCGTTCCCAAAAATACTGAAGTAAGCCTCCAGGCACTTATCGCTATCGAGCATGAAAGGAGCATCATATTTGGTGATATGCCGAATAGCCAAGGCTGGAACCGTTGTGTCGAGCGGTCGAAACATCCTGTTGTGCAAACCGGGCTCCGGGCAACCTGGATAAAATTCACCGATCATGAAACCTTCCTGAATGAAGTCGGGCTTCAGCCGTTTTTGCAGTTGACCAATCCTGATAATCTCTCCTTCATCCTGTATTCCAGGAAGGGCAATGATAATGGCCTTATAGATCCAGTCGCCCGTTCGATCGTTGAAGGACTTTACGGGTTTCATCTGGCTGAAGACGGCGAGCATACGCGCCAAATCGTTTTCGATTTCGTCAACTGCAACAGCTTGCGACGCGGCAACCCGTAAAAGCCCCTTCGTCAGAGCCTCGGGAACGAAAGGGCAAACGCTCCCGTCCCGACCTAAATGAGGATGTGGATTGGAGAGGAATTCTGAGGCATACCGAGCAAATTTCTGAAGAGCTGCGTTTGCATACTCATCATAGGCGTTGTATCCCGCATCAATATTCTTTTCCAGAATTTCGCCCACTGTCATCAATGGACCAATCGTCCCGAAAGGTTGGCTGTAATCTTTCCAAATTTCTTTATTCATTTCGGATCCCTGGTTCGAAAAGCCACGTGCAAAACGGAAGGTCGGGCTCTTGCATGCCAGCTCGGGCGGCGGGCGAGCTGGTCGGGGGCCAATCAAGAGACCGACCTTCCATCGGAAGCGAAGCTCCCGAATTTTTGGTAGCACTCGTAGTTACACTTGTGTAACTGTTTTTTTAAATGGATGTGAAAACAAGAGCGGGGGCTCGTGCACGATGAAGGTTAGTCTCACGACCGCCCGCAAATTCTTATATTCGTCATAGTTATGAAGACATACATATGATAAATGTCGCCGCGATGGGATCCGGTAACAGGCTTTTGGTGAAAACAGAACGACCCATTGCGCAGAGGCGTGGCCGTGGCGAAGACAACACGAAGAGAAATATATACGCCAGAACAGATCGACGTCGGCGTAAAGCATAAGCTTGAGAAAATTGACTCGTTTTTGTCAGATCTCGTTAGCGAAAATTCCGAAGAAAAACTATTCCTGAGGAATATTCTTGGATTGATGCTTAAAGTATATCATATGGACGCCAATAACAAACCCATGACGAAGATGCAGGCGTGTCGCTATCTGCCTTTCAAAAACCAGACTGTTTGCCAAAAGTATGTCGAGGCAGCGCATTTGCGTGGGTTCATCGACATCACTCGGGATAAAACGGACAAACGGCGTCTGATTGTTGTTCCAAAGGAGCCGTTGGTTGTCTATGTCAATGAATATATAGCTGACTTCCTTGATGACTGCCGTAGAGCGATTGACAGTGCCGCTCAAGTAGCTACGCTTCCTGAGGAAGGGATGGCAACGGCAAGTTCTTCATCTATTGATAAATCGCCAGCGTCTTCTGGGGCACCTGTGGGTTCCTCTCAAAAGAGAGTCGATCGAAAAGCCAGGAAATTTTAGCGAGTTTTATTGTGGGAAAGCAAAAGTAAGAAGCCGGTCTCGCGCGCGTTTATCCTTTCATCAATCAAATGTTTCCTCCGTAAACAAGCTTCATCGAGGTAACCCGCTTCGCTTAACCGGCCTGACGGCCGGTGCAGGCGCTGCTAGGGGGAGCGGCTGTATCGTCGTTTCGGCCAAGAAACTGCGCGGGAAGTTCGGCGGCATCCTCAGCCTTATCACCTTGGCATTTACGCTATCTTTTTAGGCGAGGCGGAAACCGCTGACGCGGTCCTCCATCTCTTGGTCGAGACAGTGTGACCTGCCACTGAATTTTCATCCGGCGTCTGACCTGCCACTGAGAATTTCTGAACCGCTCCCAAACGTTGGACCACCGGATGCTAGAGTTTTCCGGCTTCATTCAGGGAGGCGGGCTGGTTGCGCCTCCCGAATTCACCAACGAGATCGGCACCTTGTTGCCGATCGCACCATGAGGTCTTTCCTCATTGTAGTATCTACGCCAATCCTCCATCTTTTCGCGGGCATCCGCAAGGGTCAGGAACCAATGCTGGTTCAGGCATTCTGCACGGAAGCAGCCATTGAACGCTTCGATGAAAGCATTATCAGTCGGCTTGCCGGGGCGTGAGAAGTCCAACGTCACACCCTTGGAATAGGCCCACAGGTCCAAGTCGCGCGACACGAACTCGGTCCCTTGGTCGACACGGATCGTTTTCGGATAGCCGGCTTTTTGGCACACCCGTTCAAGGGTTTGCACAACGTCTTCGCCTCTATAGCTATGACGTGGATCAAGCACCGGCACGTAGCGCGAGAAGGTGTCGACCACCGTCAGCACGCGCAGTTTCTTACCCGTTGCGAGTTGGTCGTGAACGAAG
>NZ_JAQJCJ010000047.1:0-16789 GCF_030182485.1 Rhizobium atlanticum | reverse complement strand
CATAGATGCCCGCGACATTGGTCTTGCCGTAACCGTCGGCGACGACGCAGCCGCGGTCGGTCTTGATGCCGAGCGCCTCCAGGCCGAGGTTTTCGATATTGCCCTGAACGCCGACAGCCGAAATCATCCGGTCGGCGGTGATCTGCTGGACCTTGCCGTCTGCAGTCTCGACATGGGCGGTGATGCTGTTTGCCGCCTTCTCGACCTTGGTCACCTTGGCGCTGGTGAAGATCTTGAGGCCGCGCTTTTCCAGCTGCTTGCGGGCGATGGCGGTGATTTCGGCATCCTCGACCGGCATAATCGTCGGCATGACTTCCACCACCGTGACGTCGACGCCCATCGAACGATAGAAGCTTGCGAATTCGATGCCGATCGCGCCGGAACCCATGACGATCAGCGACTTGGGCAGCGCATCCGGCTTCAGCGCCTCGAAATAGGTCCAGATCAGCTTGCCATCCGGCTCGATGCCGGGCAGCGCGCGCGGGCGGGCGCCGGTCGCGAGGATGATGTGCTTGGCGGCATAGGTGCCCTCGCCCTTGACGTTCTTCGGCAGCGGGTGCTGCGGTTCGACGACAGGCTTCGACGACTTGCCGACGACGATTTCGCCGGGCTTCGAAAGCTTCGCCTCGCCCCAGATGATGTCGATCTTGTTCTTCTTCATCAGGAAGCCGACGCCGGCGTTGAGACGGGCAGAAACAGCGCGCGAGCGGCCGACGACGGCCTTGGCATCCGGCTTCACCGTGCCTTCAAGAACGAGGCCGAAATCCTTGAAGTGATTGGCATGATCGAGCACCTCGGCCGAACGCAACAGCGCCTTCGTCGGTATGCAGCCCCAGTTCAGGCAGATGCCGCCCATATGTTCGCGCTCGACGATCGCCGTCTTAAGGCCGAGCTGGGCCGCGCGAATGGCGGCGACATAGCCGCCGGGACCGGAGCCGATGATGATGACGTCGTAGGACATCTGTTTTCCTTGAAAAGATGGGGGATCCGTCAAGACGTGTTCGCGTCGTGGCAAGATCCCCCGAGGCTGGGAGGAAACTAGATCAGCATGCTCATCGGGTTTTCGATCAGCGTTCGGAATTTTCCGATCAGCTCTGCGCCAAGAGCGCCATCGACCGCGCGATGATCCGTTGACAACGTCACTGTCATTACGGTCGCGCTCGACAAATCGCCGTGAGCGTTGACGACGGGCCTCTTCTCCCCAGAGCCAACAGCCAGGATGGTTGAGTGGGGAGGGTTGATGATGGCTGCGAATTCCCTCACCCCGAACATGCCGAGGTTCGATATCGCTCCCGTGCCGCCCTGGTACTCGGCCGGCTTCAATTTCCCTGATCTGGCGCGTGCAGCCAAATCTTTCATCTCGTTGGAGATCGTCGAAAGCGTCTTGGATTCAGCATGTCGGATGATCGGCGTGATCAGCCCGCCCGTCACGGAAACGGCAACTCCTACGTCAACGGAATGATGGCGCAAGAGGTTTTCTTCCGTCCAAGACACGTTCGCGTCGGGCGTTGATCCCAGAGCCAGCGCGTAAGCCTTGATGACCATGTCATTGACCGACAACTTATAGTTTGGCGTGCCATCCGTCACTGGCGCCGAAGCGTTTAGTTCGGCCCGTAGCTTGAGAAGGGCATCAATATGGCAATCAACCGAGAGGTAGAAATGCGGAACGGTCGTCTTCGCTTCCAGCAATCGCCGAGCGATCGTCCTTCGCATGGGTGTATGAGCTTGCAGATCGAACGTGCCTTCGGCGAACAGCTTCAAAGTGCTGTCAGAAAGAGCTTGTTGGCCAATATTTTCAGCGCCGGCAGGCGCGGGCTGAGCGACGGTCGCCTCGGCGACGCGTGCCTTCGAAACATCAGCGCTCACGATTCTTCCGTGCGGGCCGGTCCCAGCCACGCATCCCAAATCGATGCCGCCTTCCCGCGCCAGACGCCGTGCCAAGGGGGTAGCTCTGATTGGTCTTCCGGCATCGGCTGAAGCATTATGGTTGTGAGTGCTGACTGGGTGGGCGGCGGTCGCTTCGGAAGCCTCCGCCGTTGCGGGAGCGGACGGAGCAGTGGGCTGAGTGGCAGCCTGATATACCTCGCCCTCCTCGTAAACCCAGGCGACGGCCGACCCCACGGCGATATCGATGCCTTCTTCACCGGTGACGTTTCGGAGAATGCCCGCAGCGGGGGAATCGATTTCCATCGCCGCCTTGTCGGTTTCGATCTCGAACAGGACATCGCCCTTACCGACGCGGTCACCTTCCTTGAAAAACCACTTCGAAATCTTGCCGGTCGCCATATCCATGTCGACCTTCGGGAGGATGATTTCCGTTGCCATACTATCGCGCTCCTCTCACGAGATCCCGCGCGGCATTGAAAATGTCTGTGGCCTGCGGAACAGCGGCCTTTTCAAGCTCCGGATTATACGGAATCGGCGTTTCGGAGCCGCCAAGCCGGACGATCGGTGCGTCGAGATAATCGAACGCGTCGCTTTCGGCGATCATGGCGCTTATTTCTGCTCCGACACCAAGCGTCTTGACGCCCTCGTAGACACAAAGAAGCCTGGTCGTCTTCTTCACGCTTGCAATCACGGTCGCCCTGTCGATCGGCCGCACCGAACGAAGATCGATCACTTCGACATCAATGCCTTCGTCAGCCAGCTGCGCGGCGGCATCGAGTGCCTTATGAACCATGATTGATGTCGCGACGATGCTCAGATCTTTGCCCTGTCGACGAATTTCCGCCTTGTCGAGAGGGACCGTGTAGTGACCTTCAGGAACTGGTCCCTTCATTTTGTACAGGAGCTTGTGCTCGAAGATCATGACCGGGTCGGGATCGGCGACAGCGGCCAGCAGCATGCCTTTGACATCGTGTGGTGTCGCGGGCTGAATGACCTTCAAGCCGGGCACGTGTCCCAACCACGCCTCCAGGCTCTGGCTATGCTGGGCGGCCGCCCCGGTGCCAGAGCCGGCCGGAAATCGCATAACGACCGGCACTGACACTTCGCCGCCAAGCATATAGCGCATCTTCGCAGCCTGATTGACGATTTGCTCCATCGCCAGCGCCGCGAAATCAGAGAACTGAAACTCGAAAATCGGTCTCAATCCGGTCATCGCGGCACCAACTGCGACGCCTGCGCCGCCCAGCTCGGAAATCGGAGTGTCCATCACGCGATCAGGACCGAACCTGTCGATGAGATCGCCGGTTACCTGAAACGCGCCACCGTAAACGCCGATATCTTCGCCCATTAGAATGACGCGCTCATCCGCCTCCATCGCGATCGCCATGGCTTCTTGGATGGCCTGGGAGTAGCTGAGTTCTCGAACACCGGTGTCCATTTATGCCTGCTCCGTATAAACATTCTCAGCCAACTCAGCGACGTCAGGCGCCGGGCTTGCCTTTGCGAATTCGATACCTGCCGCGATCTCATCGCGAACGGACTGGCGGATTGCCTCCAACTCTGCATCATTTGCGACACCGAATTCCCGGAGCTGCGTTTCGAACCGGACGATAGGATCTCGATTGCTCATCCAGTCATCGATTTCGTCTTTCGTGCGGTAGCGGTTTCGGTCGCTCTTGGAGTGGCCTCGATAACGATAGGTCTTGCATTCGATGAGGGATGGCCCCTCGCCGCGCTTCGCACGTTCAACAGCATTGTGAGTGGCTTCGGCCACCTCGGAGAGCACGTTGCCATCGACGATGACGCCCGGCATGCTGTAAGCGCCGGCCCGGTCGGCGATGTTGGCAACCGCCGTCGAGCGCGCGGTCGAGGTCGACATGCCGTAGCCGTTGTTTTCACAGACGAAGATAACGGGCAGCTTCCAAACGGCAGCCATGTTCAAGGCTTCATGGAAAGCGCCTTCGTTGTTGGCGCCGTCACCAAAGAAGCAGACGACCACTTTTCCGGTCTTGAGCCGCTTGGATGTCAGAGCGGCGCCAACAGCGATGGGCAAGCCACCCCCGACGATTCCGTTCGCGCCGAGATTGCCGGTCGTGACATCTGCAATATGCATGGAGCCGCCGCGGCCGGCGCAATAGCCGGTCGTTTTGCCGAAGAACTCAGCAAACATGCGCTTGACCTCAGCGCCCTTGGCGATGCAGTGCCCGTGGCCGCGATGGGTCGAGGTGATCTGATCCTGTTGCGTCAGCGGGAGGCAAACGCCCATGGCGCTTGCTTCCTGGCCGATCGACAGATGCATCGTCCCATGGATGAGGCCGCGTGTGTAGCTTTCCTCAGCGCCTTCTTCGAACTGCCGTATGAGGTGCATCTTCCGAAGAGCGTCCAGCAACTGCTCGCGCGTATATTGTCGGTAGATAAACGGAAGATTGCTGGCCTCGGCGCTCTTCATTGCTCTTGCTGAATTTGCCATTTATGCCTCCCTGCCGTAAACAAGAGCGTCCTGCCGGGCGCGCAAGGCGGCAAGACGAGAGCCTTCCGCGACCGATGCATTGCTGTAAGTAATCAACTCGCCCTTCTTAATCGGCGCGGTGACCTTGCCTCCTTGCAGCATGCCGCAGGGAATAGCCGCGGCGCTTCGGGCTTCAGGCGCAGTCATGATCCATGCGCGATAGCAGTACTCGCCGATTGCATCGAGCTTGTCGCCAGGCTGGAGATCCTTCTTGGCCACCGCACATACTTCCGCCACAGGTGTCGACAGAGGGACCATGTCCGGCTTCCCATAAAGAACGACGCGGGCACAGGTGAGCGGTACTTCCAATGACGTCAGATGATACGGCCGGTGGAAGGTGAAATACGGCCCCTTCCCCATCTTTAGATCTTCCATCCGCTCAGAGATTCGCGGATGGGACATGTCAGCAACAACGAACACGCCAGGGGCAACACCCTTTCCGATTGAATAGTCGACAACACCCGATTTCGTCAGCACGCCGCCGTCCTTTTCAGGGACGAGCACTGATGACAGCTGGTCAAGCGTGGCAGCCGGCCCGTGCATGCCCGGTTTATCCGGCACCAGACCCGTTGCGTTTGCAATGGCGGCCATTTCCACCATCGTTTTCGAACCGTCCACGAATTCCACCAGCATGCGGACATTCATGTTTCGGCGCGCCGCTTCCTCGGCGTATTGATCCGGGACCGCGTCGATGTTCAACGGGTTGTTTTTGCCTTTGCCTGCTGCAACGATTGGGTGACCCATCGCTGAAACGAACTCGATCAATTCGATGCAGGACGACGGCTCGTCTCCGGCGCCGAGGGAGTAGGTCACCCCGAGCCGCTCGGCCTCGCTTTTGAGATATGCGCCAATCGTGACGTCCGCTTCCACGTTCATCATCACGAGGTGCTTGCCATGCTCCATGGCCGCCAAGCCGATTTCCGCGCCCACGGCCGGGACGCCAGTGGCATCGATCACGACATCAATCAGCCCGCTATTTAGGATATTGGCGGAATCGGCTGTGATGGCGATGTTCCCGCCCTCAATCACAGAATTGATCTGATCCGCGGTTGCAGCTTCGCGATGATGGCCATCAGCCTGATAGGCGATATCGACGGCTTCGCGGGCACGGGCGACGTTCAGGTCGCAGATTGCCCCGATCTCGATCCCGGGCATGTGGGCGACGCGGGTCACGATATCCGTGCCCATTTCCCCGCTGCCGATCAGGCCGATGCGAATAGGATTTCCCTCGGCCTCTCGACGCACCAGATCGCGTGCGAGCCCGGTTGGCGCAACGTTAATGGGCATTCCATTCCTCCCAAATTCATCCGGGAGCATTGGTAATGTACATTTGTTAGCCAGTCAACACGTATGTTCTTTTTTGATCTGGCTTTCATGCAAAACGCACCGCTTTCTCGACATTGAGCGAACATTTATCGTCGGAGCATACACGCGCGCAAAGAGGGCTCGTCGCCAATAAAAGCTAGTCGCCAAAAAACGCAATCCTACGGTACCCACGAGTACGCTGCGCGGGATAAGGGCCTACGAAAGGCCTAGGGCGGTGCCGGGAATTGATGCGCAGACCAAATTTTGGGCGTCTACGCTCGTTCGCGCTAAGGGCGCGCAGTCGTTGAGCCGAGTAACGCGCCTGCGGTCTGTTCGTCGGTCACAAAAGTGGTCGGCTTGATCGTAACGAGAGATGCGCGAAGCGCCTCCAGCTTTTCCGGCCCGCCCGAGATCAGGATGCGCTCAGGGGTGCGCCGCAGTCGCTCGAGATTCACCGAAATAACCCGAGCGTTAACCTCGTGGTCAATGACATTCCCGTCCTTGTCAATAAAGTTGTAAAGAACGTCTCCAACCGCACCGGCATCGATCAAAGAGCGGCGATCCGCTTCACTGAGATATCCGGTTCGATAACTTGTGGTCAGAGCAGAGATGCCCCCGACCGAGAGAAGCGCGACGTCGAGCTTATCCGCCATCTCGAAGATGGCGGCAAGGCCGCACCTTTCCAGCAACGCATGCTTTGTCTCCGGGCTGTCAACCACAGCTGGCGCGGTAACGAGGAAGCCCTCGCCCTTAAACAGCTCTGCGAACTGCCAGGCAAACTCAGCGGGATTGAAACGACGGGCAGCAGAAATGCCGCCGAGCAGCGACACGACGCGGAAATCGTCAAGAGCGGCGCCGGCAATGAAAGGTAACGTGTTGTAGAGAGTGCGACCCCAACCCACGCCAACGATCATGCCGGAATGCATCATGCCCGTAATCAGCGTTCCTGCTGCCGCTGCAATTACCTTGGTCGGATCACCCTCAGCATCAGCGAAGGGCGCGACAATCACCTGCTTTATTCCGAAGGTAGTCTCCAGCTCTCTTTCAAGAGCGATCATATCGGAAAGCGCCGAAGATATTGTAACACGGACTTCGTTGCGGCGACGAGCTTCCGCAAGAAGCCTAACGACCATAACCCGGTTGATGCCCAACTGGGCAGCAATGTCGTTCTGCGTGTAATTCTCGATATGATAGAGCCACGCCACTCGCGCCCGCAGCCTTTCAGACTCGCTCTGGACCATGACAACTGGAGACGTGGTCTGCATTTAGCTTCCTTCCCAGATCTATAAACTTGGCGCCAATAGCGCGATGCGCGGTCCGCCCCTTTTCTGCGACGGACCATCACGCGCCGAGTGCTGAATTTCCTGTCCTGTACAAGATTTATCACGCAGTGGATAGATCGGCTTCGATTGCTCTCCAGACGAGCGCTGCAGTGCACAAAGATGCCCGTAACCTAGACGATGTTCGGCAGTCGCGACAAATGGCGCCCAAAAAAATGGTTGACAGCGGCGCACTATGAACACAATGTATTTTTTAATAGCAATTGTTCGCGCCATTCCGGCAGAGGAAGAGCTACGGGGCGGAGTGGAGGCCGCGCCAAACCTACTTGCCTCCATTGGCATTCAACTGATTTATTCGGATTGGGAGGAGTACAACATGACAGTTTTAAGTTCGGGCGTTTCGCGCCGCGGATTCCTGAGACATTCGGCAGCTTTTGGGCTCGCCGCAGGCGCAGCCTCAGCCCTCAAGCTGCCGGCGTTTGCGCAATCGGGTCTACCAGATGTCCAATCAGTTTTGGACAAAATTTCCGTTAAAGACTATGTCCGCGAGGACTACCGCAAGCTCTACAAAATGTCTGATGATCCGTTGTGGGATCCGGCGAAGGACTGGATTCGCACGGTAGACTGGGAAAAGATTCGCTCGGAGCAGACCGGAAAGACGGTCAGGTTTGCCGTAGGCGCGGCTGACCAGGAGTCTGCGGCCGAGGGGCTCAAGCCTTTTGAACAGCTGTCAGGCATCAAGGTCGAACTTGTTCCAATCCCCGACGACAGCTTCTACGACAAGGCGGTTTCGGAATTCATTTCCGGCAACGCTTCCTTCGATGCTTTGCAGTTCTTCTCACCCTGGCTCGGCGACTTTGCAGGCCCAGGCTTCCTTGCCGATCTCAGCGAATATGCGGAAAAGTGGAAGCTGCCGCTCGATGACTTCTATGACACTTATCGTCTGAACTACGGCTATGTCGGCGGTAAGCTCGTTGGCATCCCCTTCGACTGCGATGTTCAGATGGTGCATCTGCGCAAGTCGATCATGGAGAAGATCCTCGGCGGCCCCATAGATCGAGCTCAATCAGTACCGACTTATGACGAACTCATTCGTATCACTGGCGAAGCAAACAAGCTCGGTGGCGGCGTAGCCGGCGTCGGTTTGATGGCGGCCCGTGGTTTCTGGGCAACTTACACCTGGGAACATATCGCGGCGCAAGCCGGACTTTCCCTGTTCGACAGCCAATGGAATCCGCAGCTCACCAGTGATGCCGGAATGAAGGCCATGGATATCATTCTGGCTCTTCAGAAAAACGCCATCGAAGGCGTTTCCGGCGCTGGCTGGGGTGAAAACCGCGCTGCCTGGCTTGGTGGCCAGGTTGCAGCAAATATCAGCTGGCAGGACAGCGGCACACAGGCCATGCGACCTGATCAATCGAAGATCGTTGACGATTTCGTGACAATCTACGAACCGCGAATCGCGGGGGGTGTATTCGCCCCGCCGAACATTGCCGGCTCGACTTCCTGTGTTGCTGCCACGTCGCAAAACCCCGAGGGCGCGTTCCTTATGCTCGCCTTCCTCACGACTTCGTCTATCATGGCGATGAACGAAGCGAATGCCAACGGTGTTGCTCCGGGCTACCGCTCGGTTTTGGCAAACGAACGTCTTCGGGCGGTGAGCCAACCGATGAAGGTCTGGGCGGACAGCCTGGAGCACGCATGGTGCGCGCCCCGTATCCCGGGGATGTTCGAAATGGAGCAGGCGCTCGGAAACGAGATCAACCGCGCAGTCACTGGGCAGATTTCAGCCAAGGAAGCCCTTGAGAACGGGCAAAAGGCCTGGAAGAGTATTCTGGAGAAGAATGGCTTCTCCGGTGGAAATGCCCCGATTGCTTACGCGGACGCGGAGCCAGGGCTTTATGTAGGCAAAGGCAAGGCGCTGCCTTTCTAAGATCATGACCCATTCGACTCAAAGACTTGAAACGGAGGCGGCGTTTGCCGCCTCCACCGTAAAGGTACCCGCAAGACCTCGCCCCCGCTCGGCTACGGCGCGGAAGGTCTTCCCGTACCTCTTGGTTGGACCTGCTGTAGCCTACCTGCTCGCGATCACCCTGTATCCAGGTCTGTTCGCGATGTACCAAAGCCTCTTTGTCGTCAAGTTCGTGAACTGGTCTTGGGTCGGGCTCGGAAACTACACGAGGATCATCCAAGATCGCGAATTTTGGGCGGCGTTGGGAAACACCGCCATCATAGGCGGGATCTCCCTGACCCTGCAGTCCGTGATCGCGATGACCGTAGCTTTCTTCTGTTACCGCGACCCACTTGTCCGCGGTTGGCGCATCGTTTTCCTGATGCCGATGCTCTTTATGCCCTCGGCAGTGGCATTCATCTGGAAGCTGGCGTTTAACGACGGCCGGGTAATCTCCGACATCCTCATGTCGATTGGAGTGGTCTCCAACAATGTCGACTGGCTTGCGTCCGTCTGGCTCGCCAGACTTACACTGATCGTCGCGGACGTGTGGCAGTGGACGCCCTTTCTTTTCATCATCTTCGTCGGCGCTCTTCAGGGGCAGGACGAGGAAATCGAGGAAGCGGCTCGATTGGACGGGGCAAGCTGGGGTGCCATTTTTTGGAACATCTCACTGCCGATGATGAGGCCGATCATCGTGGTTGCCGTAACGCTGCGCGGCATCGACATCACAACGATGTTCACAAACGTCTACATCATGACCCAAGGCACACCAGGCGGTGCGACGGAGACGATGAGCTACTTCATCTATCGCCAAGGCTTCAGGATGTTCAATTTCGGATACGCCTCCGCGGCATCTGTGCTGATGCTGATCTTCACGATCGTAATCGCTCAAACTGTCGTTAAGCGCGCATTCAAATCTGGGAAATCATGAGATGGCTAGCATTCGAAAGAGCGGCGGTGAAAGCCTTCTTCTTCGCTACATCATACTTGTCGCATGGGCGCTCGTTTGTCTCGTTCCAATCATCTGGTTCCTGACGATCGGCTTCAGGCCAAGAACGGAAATCATTGTACCAAGGCCCATCTACTGGCCCACCTGGAGCTTGGACGCCTGGCGCCTTCTCGTCAGCGACTGGCCCATAGCTTCTTATCTGCGAAATTCGGTTGTTGCGGTCGCGGGCTCTGTCGTTATTGACCTGATTCTGGCGATCCCCGCAGCCTTCGCTTTGGCTCGCTATGAGTTCCGCGGTCGGGAGGACATCGGTTTTTATATCCTGTCGACGCGGATGATGGCGCCGGCCATTGTCGCAGTGCCGATCTTCTTCCTGTTCAAGAATATGGGTCTGCTGGATTCCGTCTGGGCTCTGATGCTCATTTACGCGGCCATCAATCTCAGCCTCGTCACATGGATTATTCGCAGCTACATGCTGGATATTCCAAAGGAACTGGAAGACGCTGCCCGCACCGACGGCGCGGGGGATCTAACCATTCTTTGGGAAATAATGATCCCTGCGTGCCTTCCTGGCATCATAACGGCTGCGGTGATCGCCGCGATCTTCGCAATCAACGAATTCCTCTTCACCCTCCTCATCGCATCGACCTCGAAGGCCTATACGATGTCCGTTGCTCTCGCCAATTTCACCGGCGGCTCAGACGGGGTGATCTACAACGCTATCGCACTCGTCTCGTTCCTCGCATTCGCTCCGATCCTGATCCTCGTCATCCTGATCCAGAAGCATCTCTCGCGCGGACTCACGATGGGCGCTGTGAAAGGATAATTCCATGGCCTCTATTGAACTCAAGAACGTCGTGAAGAGCTTTGGCTCCTTCTTTGGTGTCCAAGACGTGACCCTCGATATCGCCGACGAGGAGTTTCTTGTCCTTTTGGGACCATCCGGCTGCGGCAAAACCACGACCATGCGCATGATTGCTGGTCTGGAACAACCGACAGGGGGTGAGATCCGCATCGGCGGCAACGTCATGAACGAAGTCGATGCACGAGATCGCGACGTTGCCATGGTCTTTCAGGGCTATGCCTTGTACCCGAACATGTCGATCTACGAGAACATTCGGTTTCCTCTGAAAATGAGGCGCATCCCCAGGGACAAACATGACAGCCTCGTTCGTCGCGCCGCCGACATGGTCGAGCTCGGACCGTTCCTCGAACGCAAGCCTGGCGCGCTTTCCGGTGGCCAGAGACAGCGCGCTGCGCTCGCCCGTGCCATTGTTCGTCAGCCGCAAGTCTTCCTCATGGACGAGCCGCTTTCGAACCTCGATGCAAAGCTGCGCGCCAGCATGCGCGTCCAGATCAAGCACATGCAGCGGGACCTGAAGGTAACCACGGTTTATGTGACGCACGACCAGATCGAGGCAATGACGCTTGCTGATCGGATCGTCATCATGAACAAAGGGATAATCCAGCAGATCGGCACCCCCGATGAGATCTATTCGAATCCGGCGAATACCTTCGTCGCGGGGTTCATCGGATCGCCCCCGATGAATTTGGTATCGGGGGTGGCGCAAGGTGGAGTCTTCTCGGCTCCTGGCGTGAAGGTCGCCTGCCCTGCCGAGCTGTCCGGTCAGGTCACGCTCGGTTTTCGGCCGGAGGATTGCGTGGTCGGCGGCGAGAATCTCCAAGGCACGGTCTACGGCGTAGAGCCGACCGGCGATATCACTTACCTGTCGGTCCGTACTCCAGAGAAGACGTTTGAAATCAAAGCCGGCCGAGATTTCCGGGCGAAGATTGATTCCAGCGTATCGATCGGATTTGATCCTGGTCGGGTCTACTACTTCGACGGTGACGGCAACAGGATCGGAGCCCAGTGATGTCGGCGACCTTTGATTTCAGTTGCGTCGGCTTTTACACTTTCGACGCTCTTTGCCGACCGGTTACGGAAATCCCGCCGGCTGGGCAGACTCTGTTCGTGGAAGACTTTACCCTGGCCGTATCCGGCGCGGCAGGTTCCGCCGCCATTGTGGCCGCCAAATACGGCCTTAAAGTGCAAGCGGTCGGCGGAGTTGGTTATGATGACATGGGCGATTGGGTCCGGATGAAGCTCCAGTCGTTCGACGTAGACACCACGATGATGCGACGCTACGAGGGCTACTCAACGTCCTGCTCAATCGTGACGACTCGACCGAACGGCCAGCGGCCGGCACTCCACAAGCGCGGTGCCACCGATGCATTCTTCGTGTCGGATTCCGAAATTGATCGCGTTCTTGACACTAAAATCCTGCATGTCGGCGGTGTCGGTCTGATGAACCGGATGGATGACTGTGGTCGTACTGCAGAAATCATGGCTGAAGCACGTCGGCGCGGCGTCATTACGACGCTCGACGTCTTCGCTTCGACATCCGCCGATCTCCCCAAAGTCGAAGCTCTTCTGCCCTACACGGACTACTTTCTTCCCTCTGAGGAAGAAGCTCAGGCGCTTTCGGGGTTGACCCACAACAAGGATCTGGCGGATTTCCTGCTTGGCAGAGGGGCGAAATGTGTAATTCTGACGTTGGGAGCAGAGGGCGCCTACTACCATGACGAATCGGGCCTAGAGTTTCACTCGCCGGCATTCCAAGTTGATGTGAAGTGCACATGCGGGTGTGGTGACTGCTTCAATGGCGGGTTCGCGAGCGGCCTGGCAAAAGGACTGACGCCTCAGGATGCAGTCGAACTCGGCCAAGCGTCCTCCGCGTTGAACGCCACCGGCTTGGGAAGCCAGGCTGGCGTGGCCAATTATGATGCGACTCATGCATTCATTAAGGCTACACCGAGGCGTCAATTGCAGTATGATGTAGCGGCTCTGACAGAGGTGCACTGAGGTAGGTTGGTATGTCGCCCGATTTCGCTCCACAAACGACGACGCGTTTGAAAGATGTACTGCGATCGTTGCGTTATACGCTCCGAAGGGGGCGTGACACAGTAAAGGCGACAGCCCCACGGCGACTCCCGGGACCGGCGTCGGAGATTGCCCTTTCCGCTCTTGGCGAGATCGAAGTGTTCGCGCGCAACGTTGATCAAATCGCGTGCAAGTTAGCGCATTCAGTCGTAGAGGATTCGGCCAAATTCAAAAGCTTCAGCGAGGTTATTGCTTCTTCGCGGCCGCAATACGAGTTTTCGATCGCTTTCTACGCGACAATGAAGATTGTATTGAGTCGTCTCGGCGCTAAGAGGACGCTTATCCACCAGAGCGCGGCTCTAAGAGCTTTTGGCCAAACAACTGGGTTCCAGGACGTCTACCAGCTTGCTGCCCAATTGACCTTGCATCTTGCTGATGAAAGGTCGATCACAATTGATCAAGTAGACGGCCTATCGACGCGCGCCGGGCTAGCTGTCGTCGCGGTTTTTGCCGGGATGCTTTCACTGCTCGCGGAACAGGATGACGCCGGCAGAGAAGCGATGATCTTTGCCGCAACGGACATGGCGGCCGCCCTTCGAGAGAAGATTCTGGATCTTTATCAGAAAGGAGATGGACCCGCTTTGGCCGCACTTTTTGAACGGTGCGTCAGCCATGTTTGATCTATCGCGATTGGTGCACAATCTACCTCGGACGAACAAGCCGTTAAGGATAGCAGTCAGGCAATTGCATTGGTTCAAGGCAGCCTTTCATGCCCACGCGGCGTTCTGTGGCGAGGCG
The DNA here is from genome assembly GCF_030182485.1 of Rhizobium atlanticum. Lineage (NCBI taxonomy): Bacteria > Pseudomonadati > Pseudomonadota > Alphaproteobacteria > Hyphomicrobiales > Rhizobiaceae > Rhizobium > Rhizobium atlanticum. Next base: position 3,226 of record NZ_JAQJCJ010000047.1, on the reverse strand, counting down.
ATGGCTTGCGACTTCGCGGTCGACGACGTCAAGCTAGCAGGAGCATTTGTTCGCTGGCTGGATCATGTTGATCGCCAGAAGCCGAAGGAGAACGCGGAACGACGTGAGTTTTTTCAGTTTGCGCCCTCTCTCGTGCTACGCGAGTTTGTTTCGGATATGCCGATAAAGGCAATGCGTTCTCCTGCCAACGTAGATCCGAAATCGCCGGAATCGTTCTGGCCTGAAGGATATGTAGCGACGACGTTTTGCCTGACAGTCTATGCTGCCACGATGGGGCAGGAATTTCACATCGATGTTCATGTTAGCGAGATGGTTGATGATCTTCGAAGCTGGTGGTCCTTCCGGGAGAACACACACGAGGACTCGGACTATGCTGCCGGTTTTTTCCAGTTGCTGCTTGGCAACGAACCGAACTGGTGGATGCCCAGCAATTTCAGCGCTCGGACGCGCTCCGTAGATGACGTCGATAACGTCAGCCCAACCCTGCCAAACTGAAGTCCAGCGGTCCTTTCAGCGCGGAGCAATTTGAATAGCCCGGCCGGAACATCGGCCGAACGCTATGATAAACGGTTCCAGCAAAGCTTCAAAAATCCGCCTCGCGTTCAGCCGCTCATATCTTGATCGCACATAAATACATGCGGCGAATGAGCGTTCGGAGAGCCGATGCTCTCTTCATAAGCATGCATTTGAGTCCGTCCGATACGGCTATCGAATTGCAAAGATTAGAACTTTCTACGCAAAGACGTTCATTGGCCTCGCGTTTCGCTAGTTCCAGATCCGCAATCATATTGCCCTCTCGAAGTCACAATCACGAAGTTGCATAGGCTGACGACATCGGTTGTTGAGTTTACAATTCGGATAGGCCGGTCCTTGCCGTCCTACGGTAGCATCCAGTCCATGTTCTGGTTGGGTCCTTGATATCGCAGGCCTTGCAGTGCGCTTAGTTCTGGGCGTGGAAGGTCGCAGCCGGACATATGCCGGCTTCTCGTCATCGTTCAGAAGAAGGTCGGCACCAGGTCTGATTGGACGTCCCACCGCACGCGCCACGTTCAGTCTCCTCGCTCAGAGCGCCTTTTGCAATTCCGGCAGTGCGTCGAAGAGATCGGCGACGAGGCCATAGTCGGCGACCTGGAAGATCGGCGCCTCCTCGTCCTTGTTGATGGCGACGATCACCTTCGAATCCTTCATGCCGGCGAGATGCTGGATGGCGCCGGAGATGCCGCAGGCGATATAGAGATCGGGCGCCACCACCTTGCCGGTCTGGCCGACCTGCCAGTCGTTCGGGGCATAGCCGGCATCGACGGCGGCACGGGATGCGCCGACGGCGGCGCCGAGCTTGTCGGCAACCGGCAGGATGACTTCCTTGAACTTCTCGGCCGAGCCGAGCGCCCGACCGCCGGAGATGATGACCTTGGCCGAGGTCAGTTCCGGCCGTTCCGAGGCCGACAGCGCATCGGCGACGAAGCGCGACAGACCCGGATCGGAAACAGCCGCGATCGCCTCGACGGAGGCAGAACCGCCTTCCGCGGCCGAGGCAAACGAGGCGGTGCGCACGGTGATCACCTTCCTGGCATCGCTTGCCTGCACCGTCTGGATGGCGTTGCCGGCATAGATCGGCCGCTTGAAGGTGTCGGGGCTGACGACCTCGATGATTTCCGAGAGCTGGGCGACGTCGAGCAGGGCGGCGACCCGCGGCAGCACCGTCTTGCCGACCGAAGTGGCGGCCGAGACGATCGTGTCGTAGGAGCCGGCGAGCGAGACGATCAGGTCGGCCAGCGGTTCGGCGAGATTGTTGGCAAGCGCGTCGCTTTCGGCGAGCAGCACCTTGGAGACGCCGGAAAGTTTTGCCGCCTGTTCGGCCGCAGCCCTGGCAGCCTTGCCGGCAACCAGCACATGCACCTCGCCGCCGATCTGGCTTGCCGCCGTCAGCGCCTTGGCGGTCTGGTCGGAAAGGTGATTGCCGTCATGGTCGGCCAGAAGAAGAATGGTCATTGATAATTACTCCTATTCCAACCCGATTAGAGCACGCCGGCTTCGTTCTTCAGCTTGTCGACAAGCTCAGTGACCGACTTGACCTTGACGCCGGCCTTGCGGCCGGACGGCTCCTCGGTCTTCAGCACCTTCAGCCGCGGCGTCGTGGAGACACCGAAATCCGCAGGGCTCTTCTTGTCGAGCGGCTTCTTCTTCGCCTTCATGATGTTCGGCAGCGAGGCATAACGCGGTTCGTTGAGACGCAGGTCGGTCGTTACCACCGCCGGCAGCTTGATCTCGATCGTCTGCAGGCCGCCGTCGACCTCGCGGGTCACCTCAGCCTTGCCGTCACCGATCTCGATCTTCGAGGCGAAGGTCGCCTGGGCCGAACCGAGCAGCGCCGCCAGCATCTGGCCGGTCTGGTTGCTATCATCGTCGATCGCCTGCTTGCCGACGATGATCAGCCCGGGCTGTTCGGCATCGGCCACACCCTTGAGGATCTTGGCGACGGCCAGCGGCTCGACCTGATCGTCGGTCTCGACCAGGATCGCCCGGTCGGCACCCATGGCAAGTGCCGTCCGCAGCGTCTCCTCGGCCTTGGCGGGGCCGATCGACACCACCACCACTTCCTCGGCCTTGCCGGCCTCCTTCAATCTCAGAGCCTCTTCCACCGAGATCTCGTCGAACGGGTTCATTGACATCTTCACATTGGCGAGCTCGACACCCGATCCATCCGGACGAACCCGGATCTTCACGTTGTAGTCGACAACCCGTTTGACTGGGACGAGAATCTTCATGGGGGCCTTCCTCTTTTATGCTGCCGTTGCAACTCAACCGATCTATTCCCTACTAACCCGGACTTGGGTGCAGTAAATAATGTCGGCACGTACCGCCCCATCATTCATGGGCAAGCTCACCACGGAACATCAGTTCCTTTTTTCACGCCGGGAGTTCTTAGTGCCGGCTGACAGGAGATATTCGCCGGAGTTGACCAGGAAGTGCTCGTTGTCACGAATTCGACGCTGTGCGGCCTCGCCGAGCCGGCTGATAGTCAGTGCGGCAAGGATGTTGGCGATGGCAATCGCACCGAGAGTGGATTCGGGGAAAGCCCGGCCGGACGACTGCGCCACGAAGTGCAGCAGCCCGGCAAACTTGCTGATGGGCGCGGCAAAGCTGTCGGTGATTGCGATGATGTGCGCTCCCGACTGAGACGCCTTTTCGGTCAATCTGTGCACGAGGCGATTGAATGGTGCGA
>NZ_JAQJCJ010000046.1:0-16946 GCF_030182485.1 Rhizobium atlanticum | reverse complement strand
CTGCAACATCTCGCGGTCCAGCGTCAGATCCGCGACGATCTTCTTCAGGCGCGAATTCTCGTCCTCGAGCTGTTTCAGCCTCTTCATCTCCGGTGGCAGCATGCCCGCGTATTTTTTCTTCCAGTTGAAATAAGTCGCCTGGCTGATCCCCGCCTTCCTGCAGATTTCAGCAACCGACACGCCTTCATCACCTTGCTTCAGAATGAACGCCTTCTGAGCGTCCGAAAACTGCGACGCTTTCATCGTCTTCTGGTCCCTTTCCCAGCCAGGAAAATGCACCGGAAAACTCTAACCAAAATTGGTCCAGTTTGAAGGGTTCAGATCAATGGGCCGGACTCTAATCCATTCTGGAGGAAATTCTCAGTGGCAGGTCAGTGTGCACTGCCATCGAAAAGGCCAAAGCGATACCGCATCGACGCCCTGTGATGGTTTTCTTGTGTACGGACAGCGCGCAGGTACGGGACCATTTACTCGGTGTATTTCCCGATCAATCACTATCCCGAAATGCTTTCAGGCGGCCCAGGCCGGCCATTACACAGTGCATCGCTCGGAGTGGACGGCGGTATCTCTGCTCTTACAGAGATGTACCTTCTCGCCCGATGCGATACGGTAATTCGCTTTCCGCCGGCCAGCGCCTTCACGCGCTATGCCCGTCTCTTCGTGCCACGTGTTATTGAGTTTGACTTGAAAGATCCGACTCGCTTGATCTTGACTGATGAATCGTCCGAGCATGAGCCGGCTTGATGAACCGGCACTCCGCTGAACAAATTCTCGGCGCCCTCGCAGGATTGAGGAGAGGTGTTCACTGGATCGCGATGTGGGCGCAGCACGCGACGAGACAAGGCGGGGGCGCATCCTCTCCTAGCGTCTAGAGCAAATCCTGTTCAATCCGGATCATATCCAGCAGCCTTGAAGCAATTGGCGCATTCTGCGGGGGTGAAGCGGGGTATCAGGGCGCCAACTGCATCCCAGAGGGCGTCAATCTTTCGCTCTGCCCGACCTCGCAGCATCGCCTTCAGTTTGGAGAAGGCGTTCTCGATCGGATTGAAGTCTGGGCTGTAAGGGGGCAGGAACATGAGCGTGGCGCCGACACGTTCGATGGCGTCGCGTACACCCGCTGTCTTGTGAGCCGGTAGGTTGTCCATGACCACCACGTCGCCGATCTCCAGGGTAGGCCCCAATACCTGTTCGACGTAAGCCAGGAAGACAATTACCGTTCATGGCGCCATCGTAGACAAACGGCGCGGTCATCCCAGTGAGGCGCAACGCTCCGGTAAAGGTCGTTGTTTTCCAATGGCCATGTGGCACGCCAGCTCGGCAACGCTCACCTCGAAGTGCACGTCCGCGTAGCCGTGCCATCTTGGTCGAAAGGCCGGTTTCGTCGATGAAGATCAGCTTTTCTGGATCGAGATCCAGTTGGCCGTCGAACCAGACACGCCGGCGCTTTAGGACATCCGGCCGGTCCTGCTCCAGTGCGTGGGCGGTCTTTTTTCAAAGGTCCATCCGCGGCCTCGAAGCCAAGCGCCAAGTGCGCTGCGGCTGATCTTCACCTGCCGCTCGACGGACAAGCGCTCAACCATCTCATCGAGCGTCACATCCCTACGCTCGTTGATCAACGCGACAACGAATTCCTCGTGTGCATCCACTGCCGAAGGTCGTCTCCAGCCCTGTGGCCGAGCAGTTAACTCACCCTCTTTCGCTCTTGCAATCCAGCGGATCGCCGTCGAAATCCCAACTCCGAAACGAGCCGCAGCCTGTCGAGCCGACATGCCGGCCGCAGACGCTTTCAAAACCCGTATTCGAAGATCATCGCTCAGTGCTTGTCCCATCATCCACCTCTTCTCTGTGGATGTTTGAATCAGCATCGATGGACGCCGTCACATCACAATCGATTCATCGATCGCAGGACTTGCTCTAGCGCGTCCAAAGGCTTGCTGGATCATTGTTGTGAAGGGTAGCTATTGGGCGCCTTCGGTGAGTGGAAACGGCACCGCGCGCTCGACCCGCATCATTGGCATAGCAAGCTCGCACGTCGGCGATTCCGATGGGACGAGGACGTTCGCGCGCCACAGCCTCGTCGGCGCCTTAGCCGACGCCCTGCCTGATGCGAGGGCGTTCGTCGGGCTTGGTCGACAGATTGCCATCAAGCTGATGTTCGTGCTCTATGCGGTCGTGGGCGTGGCCGGAGCCGTTCTTTATTCCCGCATCCCGACACGTCTGGCAAACCGCTCGACCACAGAAGCCGCCGCCGCGCTAGGTCCTTAGCGCGCATCGTCCTTGCAACTCGCAACTCCCTCAGCCTCGACGCATTCGCAGGCGTGATAACGCCGGCTGCGAAAGACAGAAGATGCACTGTTGTAGTCTCCGGCTCCCGCCGCTGCTTGCATGACGGCTTGCGCCAGTCGTTGACAAAACTCAATTGGCCAGCCACCATTCCCGTTGCCCGGCCATTTGTAATGAGTAAGTCTGAGGTGGTGCCATGCCTCGCATGATCAGGTTCATGCTCACGCGTTTGGCGACGGGGTTCGCAATTGGATCCGCCGTGGGCTTCTTCGTTTGGCAAAATGGATTTGCCGCGGCAGGCACGGTTGAGAGTTATCTCGCGCAGGGCCTGTTCATCTACCTCTTCGCAAGCACCATCAGCATGGGTTATCTCGCGACGGCCCTGCTCCTCGAAGAATAACGCCGGACGCTCTCCGTCGCATGTTGGTGCTCGTTGCGCCCGTTCGTCTGCACTTCCCTATTAAGCCCGCCAGTCCGACGGTATCCGCATGTGTCGTCAGCGCCACCGTTGATGCGGACAAGGCCTGAAGCAAGCGATGAAAACAGTCGAGATGACAAGAACAATCCCGATGAGCATGACGTCCTGGTACATTTTGCGCCTGGCCATAACGGAGCAAGCGATCGCCACATTGACGGCGGTCGAATTCCGGCGCGGTTATCGCCCTACCCCGAGGTCAGCACGCCTTCCGCAGCAGGTCGACGCTGTCGACCACGACGACCCTGCCTCTGACTTCGACCCCTGCAGGACCGAGGGCAGCGAAAGCCCGCGAAAGGGCTTCGGGCGCAACCCCCAGTTTGCCGGCCAGAATTCTCTTCCGGTAAGGCAGGCGAAAGGTGGCCTGCGATGCTGAGGCCGGGCAGCGGCTGACGAGGTAATTCGCAACACGCTGTGCAGCCGTGTGCAGCCGGTCTCCCGCTATGCAATCCATGGCACCGAGCAGATGCCGGGCCATGATGCGCATCACGTTGCGACGCATGACGGGGTCCCGGTCGGCAAGCGCCCGCAACTCCACAAGGTCGAACAACGCGACCTCTGCGCCGTCGGCGGACCATGCGCTGTAGGTGTAGGAGCCGCCTCCCGACAGGAGATATTCGCCGAACGTCTCGCCCGGTTCGCAGATGCAGATATCTGCCTGGCGCCCCGCGGATTCCGACTTCGAAAGTCGCACGAAGCCGCGCATCACGCAATAGACGAACGACGCCTGCTGGCCCTCGGCGATAATCCGCTCGTCCGGTGCGAAGATCTGGAACTGAGCCGTGTCGGCCAGTTCTTCTATCCTTGCTTTGTCCAGGCCGTGAAACAGGTCAGATCGCAAAAGTATGGGATGTCTCGATAGCATCGATCTTCCTTTCGTTTCGGCCGTGAGCGGTTCAAGGTCTTTTGCAATCGGTTTCGTCCTCGACGAGGATTCGCCAAGCTGCTCCTTCAAGGTCGTCGTACTGGCGGCTCGTCAGCGACCAGAGGAACGCCAGGAGACCCATTCCCCCCATCAGCAGTGCGATCGGCATCAGATAGATCAGCATGTTCATGTGGTTTCAACTTCCGCACGTCCGCCGGCAAGCGGCTCGCTCCGTAGGCCGGGGCGCCTGCCGAAGGCATTTAATCGCAGCGCATTCGTCACGACGATGATCGACGAAGTCGACATGGCCACCGCCGCTATCAGCGGCGTTGCCAGGCCGGCGATTGCGATCGGTACCGCAAGCACGTTGTAACCGATGGCGAGAGCAAAGTTCTGTCGAATGAGGCTGGCGGATCTTCGCGCAACGGCGATTGCCTCAGGAACGGCATCGAGACGATCGTTGAAGAAGATAAGGTCGGCAGCTTGCCTGCCGACGTCGGATGCGGTTGCGGGCGCCATCGAGACCTGCGCGGCGGCCAGCGCCGGTGCGTCGTTGATCCCGTCGCCGACCATGAGCACACGATAGCCCTCGGCGCCCAGCCTCTGGAGTTCCTCGACCTTCTGTTTCGGCGCCAGGTCGCCCAGAGCTTTGCCGATACCGAGAGCCCGCGCTGTGTTGTCGACGACGGCCTGCCTGTCGCCGGATACTATCAGCGTTTCGATACCGGCTGCAGCGAGCTGGCGGAAAGCCTCGGCGGCGCCCGGACGAAGCGTGTCGTCAAACAGGAAACGGGCGAGATCGACGCCGTTTTTCGACAGGACCACCTCCGAAAACGGAGTATCGCCCGCGGGCGTGAGCCCGGTTCCGCAGGCAAAGGCCCGGTTGCCGAGCCGATAGAAGTCCGCTCCTTTCCAGGCTTCCAGCCCCCCGCCGGCGATTTCCGTGACCCTGTCGAAGGCGAAGGGGTAAGAGATGTCTATGTCCCGCACCAGACCCTGGGAAAGCGGATGCCGTGAATGCGCCGCCATTGCGCAAACGATGGCGCTATTGCCCGCGATCGCGTCGCTTCGGACGAGGCGGGGCCGGCCCATCGTCAGGGTGCCGGTCTTGTCGAAGGCCACCATGTCCGCGTCGGCCAGTCTTTCGAGCGCCGAACCGTCCTTCACCACGATGCCCCTGCGGAAAAGTTCGCCGGCGGCGACCACCTGGACCACCGGTACAGCAAGGCCCAATGCGCAGGGGCATGTGATGATCAGCACCGCGACCGCGACCAGCATGGCCTGTTTCCAATCGCCCCCAAGCAAGCCCCAGGCGAGAAAGGAAGCCAGCGCCAACAGGTGCACGGCGGGAGAATAAAGTGCTGCGGCGCGATCGGCGACCCGGCGATAACGAGCCCTGCCGCCCTCGGCCGCTTCCATCAGGCCGATGATCTCGGAAAGAAGCGAATCCCTTGCCACTTTGGTCGCCCGCAGGACGAGCGAACCGGTCAGGTTCATCGCACCCGAATTCAGCGCGCTGCCTGCGGCGACGGCGACCGTGCTGCTTTCACCGGTGACGATGGAGAGGTCAACATCGCTCTCGCCGCTGACGATCATGCCATCGACGGGAATGCGTCGGCCGGCGGCAATCGCGATGTTATCCCCGACGGCGATCTCTTCGACCGGGATGTAGTGCCGCGACCCGTCCGGCATCATCAGCTGCGCCCCGCGCGGCGCCAGTCTGGCAAGCCCGTTGATCGCGGCGCGGGCTTTTTCCCGCATTACATGATCGAGGGTTCTGCCGATCAGCAGGAAGAACAGCAGAGACACCGACGCGTCGAACCAGGCATGTTCGCCATGGTGCATGGTTTCCCATAGGGAGACCGCATAGGACAGCGTCACTGCAAGCGAGATCGGAACATCCATGTTGGTGCGCCTACGCTTGAGCCCGCTCCAGGCCGATTTGAAGAAGAAGCGTCCACCATAAATCAGCGCCGGCGCCGCGATCATCGCCGAGATCCAGTGAAACATGTCGCGCGTGGCCGCATCGGCGCCCGACCATACCGACACCGAGAGCATCATGATGTTGGCGGCCGCAAAGCCGGAAACTCCAATCGCCAGCAGTAGCTGGTTCCGGATCCTGTCGGTTTCGGGTGCTGTCGACGTGATGAGATGGGCGCGGTATCCGGCCAAGGTGATCGCGGCGAGGATTTCGGAGGGATCGGTCGCCTTCGCCTCGATCTCTTCCTGATAGACGCAGGTGACACGCCGGGCGGTGAGATTGACCCGGGCTTTCCTGACGAACGCAAGCGCCGACAGCGCTTTTTCGAGGGTCAATATGCAGCCGCCACAGTGGACGTCGGGTACGCTGAGGTCGATCTGGCGTAACCCTGCCCCGAGCGGGTGGCTTGCAAGGCATACCTCCTCGGCGCTGGCGGATGTCGCGCTGAGGCCGAGAACGCTTTCCGCATCCATCGAGCAGCAGGTCATTGGCGGAACTCCGCGGTGTCGAAGCGTTTGGCCTCATGCATGACGACCGCCCCGTTCATTCTCGATATGGCCTCGACGATCCAGTCGCCGGCGACAACCTGGTGATCGGCTTCGAACCGCCCTTCGCCCGTCTTCCGGAGCGTCACGCGGAAATCCTCATGATCGCCGACGGGCCGTTTGAAGTTCAGCGTGACATCATCGATGATCGCAGGCGTGCCGGCCTTGTCGTGGATGTCGTAACGGATTTGGATGCCCTTAACGACGAGCGCGCCCTCGACGCCGGAGGCGGCCATTGCCTTCATCGCTGCCGCCCTGGTGTTGAATTCCTGGCTGGCCACATAGGTGTTTTCCACGACGATGCCACTCCAGCTGGACGCAGCATAGAAGGCCATGGTGGCGTTTACGGCGATCACTACGGCGAAGAATGCCGAGGTGGCAAGCAGCACGTGCAAGCCGGTAAAGCCCTGAGTAGAAGTCTTCATTTCACGTCTCCCGGCGCGTTGAACGCGGCGCGATAGCTCGCCCGGTCGGCTTGACCTGCGTCTTGACCTATATCTTCGATGACGAAGAGGAATTCGTTGATCTCTGCCCCGTCTGGGGCGCGCGTGACGAAGACCTTGAGCGTCGTGGCCGCGTCGGGTTCGACGTGAGCGGTGAAGCTGCGGGCATCCTGCCTGCCGAACTCGGGAATGCGCATTGTGCCCCCCTCCAGCCCGACGAGGGTGATGGTCACGTCCCGCGGCTTCGGCACCATGTTGAGGACATGCAGCGTGTAGCCGTTTCGGATGGAGCCGTCGCTTTCCAGAACATATTGAGGGTTCCGGTCGTGGATAACGTTGAGCCTGAGCCGATCGCGTAAGGCGAGATGGACGACCATGGCGACGCCGATCGATGCCCAGACGACACCGTAGAAGACAATTCTTCGGCGGAAGATGATGCGCCAGTCGAAATTCCGGACAGCTGGCATGAAGCTTCCGTCGTCGTTTCGGACATTGGAGGGCTGGATGGCTGTCCGTCCTCCGTCAGTAGCAAGCGACATGTTGCTCGAATATTCCTTGAGCGTCGCATAGGCGATCAGGCCGTGTGGCTTCCCGAGCTTGTCCATGACGCCGCCACAGGCGTCGATGCAGAGGGCGCATGTGATGCATTCCATCTGCTGGCCGTCGCGGATGTCGATCCCCATCGGGCAGACGGCGACGCAGGCATTGCAGTCCACGCAATCGCCCACCGGCAGACCCTGAGCCTTCTTGCCATGGCGCGACCGCTGCTCGCCCCGCCAGTCGTTGTAGGTGACAACAAGCGAATTCTCATCCAGCATCGCGCCCTGAATGCGCGGCCACGGACACATATAGGTGCATGTCTGTTCGCGCATGAGGCCGCCAAGCACATAGGTCGTCGCGGTCAGGGTGGCGATCGTGGCATACGCAGCGGCAGGAGCGCTGCCGTCAAACAGTGAAGCCGCCAGGCTCGGCGCGTCGGCAAAATAGAAGATCCATGCTCCGCCCGTGGCGACGGCGATCAGCAACCAGATCGCGTGCTTGATCACCCGCTTCCTGAGCTTGTCGAAAGTGAAGGGGTCGGCATCGAGCTTCATCCGAGCGTTTCGGTCGCCTTCGACGGCGCGTTCGACGACGATAAAGAGATCGACCCAGACGGTCTGCGGACAGGCATAGCCACACCAGGCGCGGCCGACAGCGGCGGTGAGGAGAAAGAGGCCGAAGCCCGCCATGACGAGCAGGCCCGCCACATAGTAGAATTCCTGCGGCCAGATCTCGATGAAGAAAAAGAAGAAGCGCCGCGAGGCGAGGTCGACGAGGATTGCCTGATTGGGCGCATAGGGACCGCGGTCCCAGCGAATCCACGGCGCGAGGTAATATGTGCCAAGCGTGAGCAGCATCAAGACCCATTTGAACCGGCGAAAGGGCCCTTCGGCTCGTTTCGGAAAGATCTTCTTGCGCGGCGCATAGAGAGACTGGCGGTTGCGCCGGGCGTTGACGGGTTCGACGCGAACGTGGTCAATGTCATTTAGATTAGGGCGGGTATAGAGATTCATAGGACCTGTCCGATTTTCACCACTCTTTTCCCAGCCGTGGCGGATCCGTTCCTTGATGCAGATCAAGAACGACCGTGCAGAAGCGAAAAGGCCACGCCCCAGAGTAAGGGCGTGGCCGGAGGACAGCGGCGGAGAAACCGCTGGGACGTCCTCCACAGGAGCTGAAACTATCGGCTCGTCTGCTTGTGGTCTTTGAGGCAGATCAAACTCACCATCGAATTGCCGATTTTTGCCGGGTCGTCCTGCTCCGAAGACGCAGGCATCTGTTGGGCGCGGGCTGAGACACGCGATCGGATAACAGCACGCGGCGCGCCGTAGAGAGGGAGGATCGGATTGCGGTCGTGGGCTGTCATGTCTTTTCTCCTTACGTGCCGCCGCCGAGCGCATGAACGAAAATAGTAAGCTCGTTTACCGTTGTGTCCCCCAGGCGCGCTGCCCAGGCAGGCATTACGCCATGTTTGGGAGAGGCAACCTGACGAAGGATGGCGTCTTCACCCCGCGACTTCAGCCAGATTGCGTCGGCGAGATCCGGCGCACCCATTTCCACCTTTCCTTTGGCGTCCTCGCCGTGACATGGGGCGCAATTGTCGAAGAAAACCTGTTTTCCGGCCGCCGCCAGACCGACATCCGAGGGCGTATTGGTCAGCCCCCAGACAAAGGCGGCGACCTGCTTCATCTGGATGGGCTCCAGAACACCGGCAAAGGGCGGCATTTCGGAGGAATGGCTATCCGTATCGCCGTCGAAGCGGATGCCATGAGAGATCGTGGCCTGGATGGCATTCAGATCCCCGCCCCACAGCCAGTCGTCGTCGTTGAGATTCGGAAACCCCGGACCGCCGCTCGCTCCCGATCCATGGCAGGGCGCGCAGTTCACCTTGAAAGCGGATGCGCCGCCAGCGATCGCGAATTTACGAAGAGCAGGATCCGCGTCGATCTCCTCCACTGTCTTGGCAGCGATCAGGTCATGGAACTCCGTCTGCGATGACTTAGCGAGATTGAGGTCCTGCTGCAGCTCGGCGCGCGTTGAATAACCGAGATAGCCGTTAGTGGCGGAAGTGATCATCGGGATGGCCGGGTAAGCGATGGCGTAGCCGATCGCCCAGAGGATCGTCACGTAGAAGGTCCAGATCCACCAGCGCGGCATGGGATTGTTGAGCTCTTGGATGCCGTCCCATTCATGACCCGTCGTTTCGACGCCGCTCAGTTCATCGATATGCTTTTGCGACATCTCAATCGTCCTTCAAGGGAATATCGGCGGCATCTTTGGCCGTCTGCTTGCTACCTGGGCGAAGGGTGAGCATGACCGCGCCGACGAAGAATGCGGCCATTGCCAGGAGGCCCCAGCTGTCGGAGAAGTGTCTCATTGCAGTGTAAGTTTCCATGGATCACCTCACCGGTAGCCGGTCGCGTCGTCATAGGTCGAGAAATTAACCAGCGTTCCGAGCATCTGCAGGTAGGACACCAGCGCGTCCATCTCGGTCAGCCGGGTTGGATCGCCGTCGAGATCGCCGACATTCGCATTTGGGTAGCGCTTGAGTAGAGCCGCCGTGTCCGCGTTCGGATCGGCCTGGGCTCTCATGTCGGCCTCGGCATTCGCCAGCATGTCGTCGCTGTAAGGCACGCCCACGTCCTCATTGGCCTTGAGGTCCTCTCCGATACTCCTGACCGTCACCTCCTTCTCTTCGAGGAAGGCGTAGCTCGGCATGATTGATTCCGGCACCACGGCCCGCGGATTTGCGAGATGCTGGACGTGCCATTCGTTCGAGTAACGCCCCCCGACGCGGGCCAGATCGGGCCCTGTCCGCTTGGATCCCCATTGGAACGGGTGGTCGTACATCGATTCCGCGGCGAGCGAATAATGGCCGTAACGTTCGACCTCATCACGGAACGGCCGGATCATCTGGCTGTGGCAGAGATAGCAGCCTTCACGGATGTAGATGTTCCGTCCGGCGAGCTCTAGCGGCGTGTAGGGCCGCATGCCTTCCACTTTTTCGATCGTGTTCTGCAGGTAGAACAGCGGTGCGATTTCAACGATGCCGCCAATGCTGACGACCAGCAGCGAGCCGACCAGAAGAAGCGTCGCGTTCTTCTCGAGGGTCTTATGTTTATCAAGTAACGATGCCATGTCTCACCTCACTCGGCAGGCTGTGCCTGGGGCACCAAACTGGTCGGGATTGGCGCTTCGTCGCGCAGGTGGCCGCGGATCGTCATGAACACGTTCCAGGCCATGACGAGGCCACCCGCTAGGTAGAGTGCTCCGCCGACGGCACGCAGCACGTAATAGGGGATCATCGCCGCGACCGTTTCAGCGAAGGAATAGACGAGGAAGCCCTGGGAATTGTATTCTCGCCACATCAGCCCCTGCTGGATGCCCGCGACCCAGAGCACCGCGGCGTAGATCACGATCCCGAGCGTCGCGAGCCAGAAGTGCCAGTTGACCATCCGCAGGCTGTAGAGGCGCTCGCGCCCCCACAGTTTCGGCGTCAGGTAGTATATCGCCCCGAAGGTGATCATACCCACCCAGCCAAGTGCTCCGGAATGCACGTGACCGATCGTCCATTCGGTATAGTGGCTGAGCGAATTGACAGCCTTTATCGACATCATCGGGCCTTCGAAGGTCGACATCCCATAAAATGCGATGGCGACGATCATCATCCGGATGATCGGGTCGGTGCGAATTTTGTCCCAGGCGCCCGAAAGGGTCATCAAACCGTTGATCATGCCGCCCCAGGAGGGCATCCAGAGCATGACGGAGAAGACCATTCCGAGCGTCTGCGCCCAGTCAGGCAGCGCCGTGTAATGCAGATGATGCGGGCCGGCCCAGATATACATGAAGATCAGGGCCCAGAAGTGGATGATCGACAGCCGGTAGGAATAAACCGGCCGGTTGGCCTGCTTCGGCACAAAATAGTACATCATCCCCAGGAAGCCGGCGGTGAGGAAGAAGCCGACGGCGTTGTGGCCGTACCACCATTGGGTGAGTGCATCCTGGACGCCGGAGAAGAGAGAATAGCTCTTGGAGCCGAGGAACGACGCCGGAACAGCGAGGTTGTTGACCACATGCAGCATCGCAATGGTGACTATGAAGCTGAGATAGAACCAGTTTGCCACGTAGATATGCGGCTCTTTGCGCTTCAGGATCGTTCCGAGATAGACGGCCAGATAGGCGACCCAGACGATGGTAAGCCACAGGTCGACGTACCATTCGGGCTCGGCATATTCGCGCGACTGATTGATGCCGATCACGTAGCCGGTCGCAGCCATCACGATGAACAGCTGGTAGCCCCAGAAGACGAACCAGGCGAGTGTTCCTCCGAAGAGACGCGCGCGACAGGTGCGTTGCACCACATAGAAGGATGTCATGATCAGCGCGTTGCCGCCGAAGGCGAAGATCACCGCCGATGTGTGAACCGGCCGCAATCTTCCGAAATTCCAATAGGGCGCGATGTTGAGGTCGGGAAAGGCGAGCTGCAGCGCGATGATCACGCCGACGAGGAAGCCGACGACGCCCCAGAACACCGTAGCGATCAGGCCGTAGCGGATTACCTCGTCGCAATAGCCCGTAAGCTCTGTTTTGCGCTGTTGGCCCGTCGGCGAAAACTCTGCGTTTCTGACAAGCAGCAGCGTTCCCGCAACCAGGCAGAGGCAAAGTATACCCATATGGACTGCAAACAGATGATCGTGCGCGAATGCGGCCGCGAGCAGCGCCAGAAACGCTGCGACCGCGATCACCATCGTTTCTGTCGTGTAATTCATGATGTCGTCTCCAGTGCGCAGACGACCGCCTCGCGGCCGGCTTTCTCGGATTTCGAGGCAGGACTGTCACGAAGACGGGAACGGCTCCTTGATCTACATCAACAAGCGGACTGGAAGCGGTGGACGAACCGACGTTGTTACACTCTGTTGCAAACTTCCCCCTTTGGCACCGCCCGCTTACTCCCGTGTGACGCAGCTGCTTTCTACCGCACCCACTGCCACAAGGGGCGATGAAGATGCTGTGCAGAACAACCACGCGTTCGACAATGGCGCGAAGGGGCGCGAAGCCATACATGCCGGCCAATCCCTCTCTTCGCTGTTCGTAGGCTCGGCGGCCGAGGCCGTCGCAGCCGGTAAGGCGATTTGGTGGGAGGGTGATAAGCAACCATCTTGTCCAGGTGGAAGAAGGTGTCGTGCGCCTGCTTCGTATCATCGGCGAAAGATCGTCGGGTGATAATCGCTCTTCAATTCGCCGGCGATCTCAACGGCGCGTCGCTGCAAAACGATTTCCTATTTACGGCTGAGGCCGTCACGAAATGCAAGATCCGCCGGATATCGCACATGAGTTTCCACGGGGAAGTCGCTCGGTCTAATGCGCTCGCTCGACCTAGCTCTCGTTGCTCTGGCAGGAGGCGGCCGCTTCGCATGAACAGATGGTGCTGTTGCCGAAGAAGAACGCCGAGGAGCGCCCCTGCAGCTTCATCGTGAAGCTTGCATTCCGGCGCAACCCGCGTCCGCCAAGGTCCGTTGCGCGTTTCCATGAATCGTCAAGACATTGCGGATCATCTCGGCCTGACCATTGAGACCCTGGCCCACACCGTTACGAAACTTGCGTCGCGCAACATCGTTATTCCCGAGGGCAGGCACGACCTGCGGAACGTCAATCTTGCCCGCTGGTACGGTTATCGGGCGACACTGATGATTTTTCCGAGGATTTCTGTCAGAGGGTAAACCTCAACACACGCGACAAGCCGCGGGATCGACATTCATGCCCTCCGCGAACTTCTCGACGCGATATGAGCTCAGTCACGGCAATCCTAAGCTGTTCAGCAGCGCCGACGTTCGCCGAGCGTGCTTGTCCTTCGGTGATTCCTACATCGCTTGCAGGCTGCCATGTCCCTCGCAAGGGCGCTGGGCAAGCAGGCAAAAATTGGGACCTTCTGCCTTTTTTCCCCGAATTTGACGGGCGTCAAAGAGCCCAATTCCGGCATCTGCTAAGACACATTCATGAGGCTGATTGGGTCTCGCAGAAAAGGAGCTTGCAAATGCGGTTAAAATTCGGTCTGATCGCTGCAGCGGCAGCCTTGATTGTTTCGGCAGCGCCGTTGATGGCGGCCGACCACCAGGTTCGGATGCTCAACAAAGGCACGGAAGGCGCGATGGTGTTCGAGCCTGGCTTCCTGAAGATCGCCCCCGGCGACACCGTCACCTTCATCCCCACCGACAAGGGCCACAACGTCGAAACCTTCAAAGGCCTCATTCCGGATGGCGTTGCCGACTTCAAGTCAAAGCCGAATGAGCTATATCGCGCGAAATTCGATGTTCCAGGCGTCTATGTCCTGAAATGCACCCCACATTCCGGCATGGGCATGGTTGCCCTGATCCAGGTGGGTGACAGTCCGCCCAATCTCGAAGCGATCAAGACTGCAAAGGTGCCGAACATGGTGCGCAAGCGGCTCGATGCCGACCTCACAAACATCACCCAGTGAGACACAGCAGGTGCGGATGACCGCGCAGCCCATGACGATGGCTTTCGTGGCAGCTGTTTGCCTCGCCAGGAGCAGCTGATGCTCAGTGAGCATCGAGCAGAGCCAGGCGCTGTCAGGCAAGACGTCCAAGGCAGTGGTCGGACACGGTTGTCGGCAAAGCCGATGCCGAAACCTGGTGGGACCGTCGAGAAAGTGAATGTGGCCTGTGAAAAGAGCTATGATCTGCACGGCAGACCTGTGAAGGAACGCGTGGGCAAGATCACTAGCCCGGCGGCAATCTCGCTGACGACGAATATAACGAGGTCGTTTTTTTGCGCGGCAGTCGCGAAGGAGATGCCAGCCAAAACCCGGGGTCTCGTTCTGGTTACCCAAGAATTGCACGGAAGGCGCCGTCGAACGTTTGATCGAAATCCCCGCGGCAGGCAAGTCCTACAACTAGGAGACCCCTGCCTCGTCCTTCGACGTGCTCGAACAACCGCGTTCGTGAGAGGGCGAGAGCCGTCGATCATGTGGCGCTCGGTAGCTCACCTCGCGAAAAGGCTCCTTCAGGCGCCTGCGCGGCCGCCATAATCGCGATGGGCACAACTCTGCGGACCGGCGCTTGCCCACGCCACCTTAAAGGTTCGACGTCAGTCGCCAACGATACCCTGGGCCGGGGCCTGCCGAGATCGAGCTGTATTTGAATGAGCCGAAAAGCTCGACGATAACGACCTCGACGTCCAGGCGGTGATACGGGCGCCCATCTACTTGTGACAGGGCGGCCCGATGACCGTATTTGTGAGTGCGCCCGCCCTGCTTCACACGAACTTGCGACGTCGATCCTCCTCGACGTGCCGTTGTCGACGGGACTCCTGGGAAGATAACTGCAGGGTCCTCGATCGAGAAACGGGAACTCGATGTCTTCTCGCGCGGCCTTTGATGCGTTTCGTGTCGCCGGAACCGATGCACACTTCCGGCGACAAGTACTAGGCTGCCTTGCTGTGCGTGTGCCCGTGCGAGCTAAAATAGGCGTCGAATGCCGCCGCGACTGCACGGACCATGAAGCGCGCCTCCTCGCATACGACAATCCGCTCACCGCTGATCGTCACGACGCCGTCGGCCATGAGCTCGCCGAGACGGTCGTTGCGCTCGACAAGGAAGCCGGTGTCGAAACCCGATCCGCTGCTCAACTGGCCGAGATCGGCTTCGAAATCGCACATCAGCCTCTCGATGACCCTCGCCCGAAGCTTGTCCTCCTCGCTGAGAAGATATCCCTTGGCGGTCGGCAGCACCCCGAAGGCAATTCGCTCGGCATAGAGGCCGAGAGGCACGTGGTTCTGCATATAGCCGGCCGGCAGCCGCCCGATCGCAGATGCGCCGAGGCCGATCAGGCTATCGCAATCATCCGTGGTATAGCCCTGGAAGTTTCTCCTCAGCGTTCTGTTGCGCGCGGCGAGCGCCAACTGATCGTTCGGCAGTGCAAAATGATCGAGCCCAATGCGCAGATATCCGGCCTTCTGGAGCTCCTCGGCGATCACTTCCGCCTGCTCGTTCCGCTGTTTTGCGTCCGGCAGCGATGCTTCGTCGATCAGGCGCTGATGTTTCTTAAAAGCGGGTATGTGAGCGTAACCGAAAACGGCGAAACGTTCGGGACGCAGTTCTGCAGCCAGCCGGACCGTCTCGATGCAAGATTGGACAGTCTGTTTCGGAAGGCCATAAATTAGGTCGAAGTTGATGCTGCTGACGCCTGCTGAGCGCAACCCGGCGACCGCCCTTTCCGTCTGCTCAAAGGATTGCAGCCGCTTGATACCGGCCTGCACGATCGGATCGTAGCTCTGGACGCCGAGGCTTGCGCGGTCGACGCCGTTTTCGGCGAGCGCATCGATCATGGGGGCGACCAATGTGCGAGGGTCGATCTCGACTGCGACGCCGGCTTTCGCTTCAAACGTGAAGGCACTCCTGAGCTTTGCCATTAGAGCCGAAAATTCCTGCGGCTTCATGACCGACGGCGTGCCGCCGCCGAAATGCACGTACTTGACGGGCACGTCGTTTCCGGCCGCAAAAGAGACGAGCTCGATCTCTTCCTTCATCACGTCGAGATAGTCGGCGACCGGAGCGTCTTGCCGGGTGATGGTCGTGTGGCAGCCGCAGTACCAGCATATCGAACGGCAGAACGGGACGTGGAGATAAACCGAAACCGGGCCAGCCGCGGCGATATGGGCGAGATTGCCGGCATATTCATCCGGCCCCACGGCTGCAGAAAAAGCCGCCGCCGTCGGGTAACTCGTATAACGCGGAATCCGCGCATCGCCGTATTTGGCGATCAGATCATCAGACATTTTCGCATCCCTTTTCAAAACAGGATGCTTTATGACCTCCGGCCGCGCCGGCTTCCTTGTCCCAAATCAATGATGACGTCTCAGGCCAGAATCAGCCGGATCTTTGTCCGCTGTGAAAGTCAGCACTTTCGAACCCGCCTAACATCTCGTTCTGACATGGGTCGAGCCGCGGTCCCGGCTGTTCGAAGAGACGTGCCACAAGGAAATGAGCAAGAATGACTGATACGCAAAACGGGTGAAACAAATTGGTGTCCGCGTGCTGTCGCCGGTCGAGCCATCCCACGGTTTCGGCTCGCTCCATGCGCTGGCCCCCGGCGATAGTTTGTTGATCGCCAGTGGAACTGGTGCCGGCCTAACGGCGGGAATCTCGAGCGAAGCCTACCGAAACGCGGAAGTCGTGGTCGTTTTCCAATTCCACAGGCCCTCGCCGCGGCCGCCGACGTGATCGTCAAGGTGCGCCTCGATCAATGAGGTCGCCCTGCTGTCGCCTGAAAAGACGCTAATCGCTTTCTTCTATCCCGCAGCCAACAATGAGTTGCTCAAGCGGGCTCTGCATTCGGGCGCGAATATAAGCGCCATAGACATGGTCCCGCGCATCAGCCGTGCACAGAAGATGAATGGGAAAGATCGGGGTTACCGGGCGGTCATCGAAGCGAGTGCGAACTTCAGGTGTTTCTTCACCGGGCAGATCACCGCGCGGTATTTCTAGGGTCTCCTCAGTTTTACGTCGCCTTGAGGTCCGTCAGCACCTTGTCAAAAGCATCCTTGACCGGCTTTGAGATTTCCTCCACCGCCCTGCTTGAGAGCACCCGGACTTCCTTGGCGTGCTGCAAACTTGTCTCAACGCGCTTGCGGAAAAAGGTCGACTGCTGTTCGAGGATCTGCGACGGCGAATTCGCGCCCAGCAAAGCTTGCAAATGTGAGAAGCTGGCCTCGGCGTCGGCCTGCAGTGCAGCGATCGTCTTCCACCACAATTCGTTGCCGAATAGACTTGTCGTTTCGAGGATCGGAGGCAGCA